>DKBK01000006.1 GCA_002451135.1 Nitrospiraceae bacterium UBA6902 | reverse complement strand
AAATGGTGGAGCTGAACGGAATCGAACCGTCGACCTCTTGAATGCCATTCAAGCGCTCTCCCAACTGAGCTACAGCCCCTGCAAATAGTAAACCTCATATGCTATCTCGGTTGATCTGAGCGAACGACCTGTCGATGCGACCGCTCTGCCCAATGAGCTATAGCCTATGAGCGGTAATAATTATAACATAGAAAAAGGAAAAGCTAAAATATGCAGGGATGGAATATATACAATCAGGATTCCAATCGTCCTGAAACAATATAAATGAATGGGTTAAGACCCTACTTTTTTTCAGGACATGCCGAGTTATATAAAATCATACTATCAGGAACGATATCTTTCCATTCATGAGAGTACGAAGAGAGGACCGGATTATTGCCATTACGTTCTTCCAGTATGCGAAGCTTGACTTGCGCACAGTTAATTGCCAGTGAGTCGATAAAGTCTTTTTTGTTGACCGAGGCTTTCACCAGCAAATTCACAATATGTTCATACGGATAGGAGGTATTATCGGGCGCTATAAACAAAGGCACACCGCTCTTAGTATTGCCGATATGCTTCCATTTATTTAATAGATCGGCAGTAGTCAGGCGTGGAGCAGCCGGTGAATTGTTCAGACTGGTCCGGGGGGTATCACGCTTTACGAGTAATACCACATTGGGCAATTCCGGACTCTTGACAGATGTATCGGCCTTTTTTATGTCGTCTTTTTTCTCTTCCGCAGCCTGTACTTCCTGTGTCAGCACGGGCATCTTTACACTCTCTTTAATTGCCGTCGCTGGTGTCTCTTCAAGCTTGACAACCTGCGAGGGGACAGGGTGTTCCTCTGTCTTTACTAATGGCTCAACCTCGGGCATCCTTACACTCTTTGTAAGTGCAGCCTCCGCCGATGTCTCTTCCAGCCTGGCAATCTGCGAGGGTACAGGGTGTTCCTCTGTTTTTACTAACGGCTTAACCTCGGGCGTCTTTTGAGTCTGAATAACTGTATCAGCTCCCTTCGGCTTCTCGTTTTCTATGGCCCGGAGGTCCTTTAAGGTCTCGTCGATTTTTGCAATCAAGTCGATTTTTTTGTTCTTTTCAACATTGTCCCGGAGTGGTTTGTCGATTGAGCGTGTTTCAGGTTTTAAGATAGTTGCTTTGTTCATTTCAGGTGTATGTTTTATCGTGTGNNGTGGGAGGCAGAATGCCGGTCGCATCTTCCCTGACAGATGCCTGCTCTACGTGTAACGGGTTCTCCTTTTCCAGGGGGATAGCCTTTGCTGTCTCTGTTTGCTGAAATGGTGACAGTTCCGAGGATGGTTCATGTAAGGCCTGACTGCTCATTTGCACACTATCAGAGGCGGGGATCTCCGTGTCTTTTCCAATGTCGTTGCTGTCTGTTGATTCTGTCAGAAGCGGGTTGAAATCAATTGAGGCATGATTGAATTTATTTATCATTACGGGCAGAGCAATCGCGAAAATAATTATCAGAACCATTGCGGAGGGTATATACAACCAGAGTTTCTTTTTCCGATTATTTTTTGCCGGCTTCATGATCTTGAAATTGGGAGCTTGAACTGTATCCTGTCTGGAACGCCTCTTTGCATGATTTACATGAGCCGCGTATATCTTCTCATGCTCTACATCCGCTTCTTGCATGATATCTGGACGTGTGGTCCCCTCAGCGGCGATATCATCAACTGTCACCTGCGCCGGTTCAGAATTTGCCCCGTTATTTTTTATGGGAGGAGCTCCAAAGTGCTTGTCTGAATCAGCCTCGTCTCTTGCCGGTTTTATTTCTTCTGGGCTGTCAGCAATACGTATCCCCAGTCCTTCTCTGCTAATAAAAGTCCTTTCCGCGCCTGTAACCTCACAATGTTCCACCCCCNNTGCCTCATCCCTTACTGAAGACATTAATTTAAGGATTTTTGCGTTTTGCTCCTCATTGACCCTGAGAAATTTTATTCCGATGACATATTTGTACCAGGAGTGATTCTTCCAGATTACCTCTCCTGATATATCAACAGCCCACTCTGCATCCGGGTGCTTTAACCTGAACTCCATGATGTCTCCACACTGACATTCAACGGTTTGGGACTCGAGACTAAAGCCCTCAGGTGAAAGATCCCTTGTTATTCCTATTGAAAATCCACTGCGCGAGCTGAGCGGTTTAAATTCTACAATAAAAAAAATGTCGTACCTTTTTAATTTTCTCTTGTCGTATATCATTACTGTGAACCCGTACCTAATCTATAATATCTATTATAATCGGCATTATCGGACTTTTCCTTATTATATTGCATTGTGAGGCAAGAGTAAAACGGCAGTGGCATGGAGAGGCAAGCAACTACCCCGATCCCACAGTCATTTCAAGATCATTACAACCGTCCTTTTTTATGTGCTTCAGAATACGTCACCTGTTATGGCAATCAGAGGATAAATCATTATTAATCATTAAGTTTGAAGTCCCTTCCCCTGTGTCGGGCGGCAGTGACAAGACAGGGCATGGGCTAATCAGGAATAAACGATGTGAGGCCGGAACTTACTGAAAAATGAGATGGAGTAAGGGCATTGCCTTTCTTTGCCAGAAGGTCTCTGCGAGCCCGACTTTCCAGGAATCCTGATCCTTCCGCATCTTTAATATTGTGGGGGCCTCGGCATTATTATATGTAATGATTATTTCGGCCTCATCTTTCCTTATAACACCCATTTCCCACTCACTGTGCTCAAGAATCATGTCAGCATCAAATGACCTGTGAAAGGAATTCCAGTAAGTTGTGAACATCCGTCCCCTGCTGTCAAAGTCTTTGATAACATCTTCCCTGCGTATATCCCCATTTATTTTGCTGGTGACTTCGTATACATCACTGATAATTGTTTTGTGCGATTTTTCGGATAATAAGTCCCAGGCGGCATCATAGTCGCTGTTTTTTAAATATATGAAAAAATTTTCCGCTGAACTGAGAATCGGGGCAAGCGCTCTGTATTCATCATCATGTGCTGCGGAATTGTTCTCCAGGGCAAGATAACTCACCATAAAGATAAGGATAAGAGAAAGATATCTGTTCATATGCCCTGAGCGTATAAAAATGGCTGATTTAAAAGCCTTTTCCAATTATAGTTATCTAGGGATGAGTTGCTGGCGGCGTCGTACTCCCCCCTCCATCTCCCCCGCTGTCACCACCACCACCTCCTCCGCTGCCAAGAGCAACGCCTATACCTGCGAGCACTGCCACCCCTATTGCTATCCACGCTATGGTGCCTCCGCTGATACCGGCTGTGACAGTCTCTGCCGCGGCCTCACCTGCCTCCCCTGCAGCCAAGGCATTTGCCACTTCGGTCAATCCTGCATCATTAAGGACTGAGACCAGTTTTTCTCTTTCCGCGACAACATATCCAAGGATGTTCCCTGTTTCTTCGTCTACGATTGGCAGGGCCACTTCAGAGCCTTTAAGGGCAGGGGGGGTCTCACCCTTCACATAAGATCCGCCGGCCTTTGCTGCCAGGTCCTTTGCCACTTCCTCGGCCTCGATTTTCTCTGCTACTTTTTCCTCTGCTCCGATTTCTCCATTCCGTGAATACGCCGGCGGCGTTACCCCGAGGTTAAAAGTTATAAGTGACATGGCCATCCATGCTACGATTATTTTTCTCATGTAGTGTCTCCTCGTTAATGAAAACTCATTGCTTCTATCTATAAATCATTTTCCTGTCTTTGTCAATGAATATTTTGTAGTTCTTCGGATATGTAATGCCTGTTTCGTGCATCAGAAAAGGACTGACACAACACCTGCGGTGACCGCAATCTGATAAAGAATCTGGGTCATGTCTTTAGTCTCCCTCAGCCATGCAATACGGTCCAGTTTTTCGGGTACTACAATTGTGTCGCCGGGTTCTAGGTCTTTCGCCTCTTCGCCAAAGGCCGCAGTCTCCCATCTGTCTTTTGCGGTATTCCAGTTAAAAATGCCTGTATATAATTTCCTTGCCGAGCCGTCGACCTTGAGGACATAGACATTGTCCTGATCCGCAAATCTCGTATATCCCCCTGACATCTCAATATAGTCTTTATAATCAAGAGGCTCGGAATATATGAAACTCCCCCGCGACATGACCGCGCCGACTACATTTACCACACTGTTTTTCATCGGGATATGAATGCTGTCGCCATTTTCCAGCTCTATATCGTATTTACTGCCTTTGAGCAATCTGAGATGTGCGAGACGTATCGTCATCCTTCCCGCAGACTTTAACTTCTTGAGAGACGCAATGAATTTCTCTTTGTTCAGGAATTCTGCTTTTTTTGCCTCTATTTCTTCACCTGACGCAGCCTTAGACATCTGCAATGAGCCTTCGGAGAATATTTCACTCTCAAGCCTTAAAATCATTTCATCCAGACTCTTCTGCTGAAGCCTTTTGACTTCTTCCCTGGTAAATACCGCCCCCCTTAAATATGCGTCATCTGTATAACCGCCTGACCGTTCAAGGACATCGGACAGGGTTTCTCCTTTCTTAATGATATACCTGCCGGGGAAGATGACCTCTCCGGTCACATCGACAAACCGGTCCTCCTTCCAGCCCGGAATTCGCTTCACAAATACCCTGTCATATGGTTTTAGCAGGACATTATGTCCGGGGTCATTTTTTAAGGCTGCTCCCAGGTTTATTGTTTTATAGTCTGTGGTTACGCTTTTTCCGTTATCAACAGTAGAAGAAGACACCTCGGCCTCATCAAGGTATGCGGATTCAGTGACATTACCGGCCGAGAATATCAGGTCGCTGATTCGCATATCCATGGTAAGCGGATACTGTCCAGGACTTCTCACATCTCCTTCGACCGAGACTAGCTGCCTGCTCTTGTCTTCCCAGATCGAGTGGATAACGATTCTGTCCCTGTCCTGGAGCGCCAGATTTTCTTTAGTATCCCCTGTCATCGCACGTCCGACACTGAAGTATATCTGGGAAATGTCCCCCTCCTCACTTACCCTGAATATCTCTCCTTTATCAAGGCCCGCGTCTTTAGTGAATCCTCCCGCATCCATGATGGCATCTTTTACGGTGTAGTTAACAAGAAGATCATACACTCCCTTATTTCTGACCTCGCCCTCGATTGTTATTGTGGGCCTATCGCGGAAAAACCAGGTCGAAAATACATAGACGGAATCCTGCGGCTCCAGGGCGATGTTATTTGCATCATCGTGCTGCAGCAAAAGCTTCCCCGGATGAAACGGGATGAGCTGAGTGTCGAGTCCGGGGGGAATAAGTCTTTTTATCAGGGCGTAGTCGAAATATGTGTCTTTGAGCAGGGCCGATGTATCACTGATCAGGTCTCTGACCGTCATGCCGGGCTTATATTCATACTTTCCGGGCCGCTTCACATTACCGGCAAGATAGACCGCATTCAGATCCTTATCCACAATGGGGAATACCTTTACCAAATCCCCGTCCTGCAGTATAAAGTCTCCTGATTTGGTCAGGTGTTTGTCATCAAAGTCAACAATGACCTGTCTCTCGTTTTTTTGTATCCGTTCCACCTGAATCTGCTGCGTATAGGCGCTGGGGATGAGTCCTCCGGACATATTGAAAAGACTCAACAGATCTTTGTCTTCCTTCAGTTCATAGATAGCGGGCCGCCTGACATTCCCGGCAATACCGACAAGGGGACCTGCCGTGCTGATAAAGACAACATCACCTGACTGCAGGATACTGTCCTGCGATTTGTCCCCCTTCAGGAGGAAATCATAGAAATCCATGTCCGCGGCCGTCTTATTTTGTCTCTTCAACCTGATGCTTCTTAGCGAGCCTATCTCTGTCGGACCTCCTGCGGCAATGAGCGCACTTGTAATGGTGGCAAATGAGTCAAGTACATAGCTGCCCGGCCTTCTCACTTCACCAAGGACAAATACCTGAATGCTTTTCAAAGACCCCAGGGTGACATTCATGTTGGCCCCGACAATCTGCTCCGCCTGTCTGGCAAGCAGACCCTTCAGCTCATCAAACCGCATTCCGCTGACCTGCAGAGGTCCGATCTGGGGAATAGTAATATTCCCGTTTCTGTCAACTACGAGATTATACTGTGCGTTTACCCTTCCCCAGAGCATGATCCTGACCTCATCCCCCGGCCCCACCATATAATCAGATGATACAGGGAGGTCCTTCCGGGGCAGTAATGCTTTTTCGTCATATTCTGAGAAAAATTCATACCCAAAGGGCCTTAACGCGGTAGAGATATCCTGATATGTTCCCGTATCGCGGTATCTGTCGAATAAAGATTTTACATGTTCGTCAGTATCAGGTTTCACGGGTTTCTTTGCTTCCTGATCACGCTGTTGTTCCTTTGTATCAAGGAGTTCTTTTCCCTTAACGATTTCTGCAGGAGTTAGCCCTTTGAATTCAGGACGTTCTTGTAAGGACTTGATTATTTCCTGAGGCATCAGGGCGCTTTCGTTCTTTGTTTCCATCCCGGCAGAACCAGCATGTTCTGGAAAAAGAGCGTGCATCGGTTCCGAAGTGTCAGGGATGTTTTGTGCCTGTGCATAGACGGCTGCAGGCGATACCATGCAGTGTATATGAAAGATAAATGTGATAAGACACAAATAATGCCTGATGCGTTGCATGATCGACTCTCCTTGATATAGAGTAACGTGTGTTAATGTGTTTCTGCGTTCAGTTTCCTGGTTTATGCATGGATTTTTTGCTGCGTTCGATGTGTTCCATGATAAAGGCCAGACATATCCCGCCAACCAGCGATATGATAAAAGAAAGCATGATATTCATTGAGATGTGCGGTCTCATCTTTCTGTCAGGTATTTTAGGCGGGTCCAGTATTTTGAAGGCAAAATTTTCTTTGACCTCTGCCATCATGGATACCTCTATCTGCCGGGCAATCAGGGCATAGATCTTCTGCTTTATCAGCGGATCGGAATTCTTGTCAATCAATGATTCAAGATAATTTTTATTTGTATCCGCGACCCTCTTTGCCTCACTGCTCATGTAATCCGTCAGTTCAGCCAGGATGCCGGTCAGTATGCTGGCGGACATCTCAGGGTCTTTAAATTCAACGGAAAGTTCAATAATGCCATCCCTCTTATTGTCTCTTACCTTATATATACTGTTTTTCAGGTATCTGATCCCGTCCCATATCTGTTCATTTTCTTTTTTCCCCTTAGCCTCTTCGCCAAAAAAAACGGGGACAAGGTTGTTTTTTATTATGACCCTCTCCATCAGAATATTGCTTTGAAGCAGACTAAATAACTCTGAAGTATTCGATGTCTGGTTTGTCGTGATACCGAACTGTAACGCGACCGCACTCATCCCGCTCGGCTCCTGTGACTGAGCAACGGGCATGATAACGGCCTTTGCTTCATATATCTTTGGAGAGAGAAAAGATATGATAGCGGTGGCGACGACAGTAATAGCCACCGTAATAATGATCAGGTTTTTATGCCTGGCCAGAATATTAATGTAGTCCAGGAGATTTATTTCACTTCTGTATTCTTCTTTTTCCGGCATATCAGCTCTTTAATGGTTTGACGATCCAATTATATGTAAATGCTGTGCGGATACTGCGCTCCTGAAGCATGCATCCTGTTTTTCTGTAGACCGGTACATCGTAATAAGTTTCATTATTCTAAATGGGGATGTCTTTTTATTCAAGGTGAAATTTGATATGCCCTCCGCGGGATTTCACCAGGTGCAGCATAGGTCGCCTTGAATAATTCATGCCTGGGGTGAGAGAGGGACAGGTTCAGATAACGGTCTGGCCGGTTTGCATACGAGATCCTCCCAGGAGTGTTGTTACTATGAATGATTCTGGATGGAGTAATGTCTATTTATTAGTTGCAGATGTCTTTAGCACATATAACGGTTTCTTCTGGCTTTCATGATAAGAACTGACCAGCATTTCCCCAAGCAGACCCATACCGATAAGTTGTATTCCAATTATGACAAGCAGTGTGCCGAGAAGAAGCAATGGTCTGTGTCCTATCTGCTGTCCTGATAACCACAAAAGCATAAGGTAAAAGTTGACTGCAAAACCCGTTATGCCACATGCCAGTCCAACGGGGCCAAATGCCTGCATTGGTTTAGTCGAAAAACTCTGGAGAAACTTAACAGTGATTAAATCCAGGATAACCATCAGCGTTCGTGATATCCCATACTTGGACTTCCCGCGGCGTCTCGGATGGTGAATGGTTTCAATTTCTATTATCTTTATTCCGTACCAGCTTGCGACTGCAGGAATGAACCTGTGCATTTCTCCATACATATTAATGTTCTTTACCACTTCCGCCTTGTATGCCTTGAGGCCTGATCCGTAATCACGAAGTTTGACCCCGGTAACCCAGCTTATCAGCCAATTGGCAATAATTGACGGGAATCTTCTGATAATGAACGGATCCTTCCTCTTTTTTCTCCAGCCGTTGACCACGTCATATTCACCGATTAAGGAAACCAGCTTTGGAATATCCTTTGGATCATTCTGAAGGTCTCCGTCAATTGTTACAATAATGTCCCCTTTGGCGTGGTCAAAGCCAGCTGCCCATGCTGCAGCCTTGCCAAAGTTGCGCCTGAAACGCAGCAGCCTGACTTTGGGATCTTTTTGTTCAATAGGCTCAAGAATATCAAGTGTGGTATCAGTACTCCCGTCATCAACAAATAACAATTCATAATCATTGCCGTCTTCATCCATTACTGACTTAAGTGTGGTATAAAGCTCTTCGATATTTTCTTCTTCGTTATGCAACGGGACTATCACAGAAACTAACATATATTCCTTTCTTTCACTATGAATTAACGCATCCAGAAATAATTATACCTCACGGTAAATATAATAAATAACCCTGCAGTGCCTGCAGGGTTCAGAAACAACCTGTAGCGAAAACCTTTAATTGAGTTACACCTTCGAGGCAAAAATCGTGTTATATATAATTCTCACGCTTTCACTGGCAGAAACTTTATAAGGATATATTCTGTACCTGTACACATATCCCTTCCAGAACTTTCTGATGCTGTTATATACAGGACGAAGCGGCAGTTTTATGAGAACGTTTTTGATCAAAGGCATCATCCAGGGGAATTCAACGGCAACCCCCAGGAGATGCATGAAATTTTCGAGCTGCGGCCTGTCTTTCAGGTCTAATATTATTCTTTCATGATAGGTTTCGGGAAATTTCATGTCAGGATTGAAAAACCCGTTCGCCACTGAATAGTCGTATATCTCCGTCTTCGGGTAGGGGGTCATAAGAAAGGCATCGCAGAATGTCGGTTTGCACTTGACCGTTAATGCCCATGTTTCCATCGCAGTCTCCAGGGTCTCATGTGGTGCACCGACAATGTTATACATGGAAAACATTACTTTCTTGTCGCGGAGGATTTTCATGCCGCGTATGATCTGCTCCTTGGTCATTTTCCTGTTTAACACTTTATTTCTGATAAAATCATTCCCCGACTCTACGCCGATTCCTACATAGAAGATGCCGGCCTTTATTAAATCATCGATGACTTCTTCCTTAATGATCTCAGGTCTCATCAGGCAGTAAAAAGGTATTCCTATTTCCTTAGGGTATTTTTCGGCAAATTCCTTTATCCACTTCGGGTTCACAGTGAGTATCTCGTCTCTGAAGATAAGATATTCCACCTTGGGATAATCTCTTTTCAGTCCTTTCAGCTCTTCAATGACATGGTCCACGCTTCTCTGACGGAAGATCGGGTCTCCCTTTAAGCGCATTTTATGGAGCTGATGGTTATGACAATAGGTACAGTTGAAGGGGCATCCCTGGCTTGTCATTACCGTAGCGGTTCTTGCGAGGCGGTAATCCTTGTATCTGTCATAAAGGCTTCTGTCAGGAGGAGGGAGGATGTCAAGGTCTTTTATCAGGGGGCGCTGCTCATTCTTATATATCTTTCCGTCGACCTTTACCCACCAGTTTTTGACATTGGTGATATCTTCTCCCTTTTCCAGTTTATTGATAAATTCAGGCATCGCCTCAAATCCTTCTCCTCTGCAGACAGCGTCTACGCCTTCTTCCTCGATCATTTCAGGGGAAAAAGTCACATGAGGGCCGCCAAACATGGAATAGAGTTTAAACTTCTGCTTTAAGCGTCTGTTCCAGTCCAGATATCTATTCTGCCCGCCGCTGAAGGTGGTAAATGCAACAATGTCAGGTTTAAACTCCATACACGTTTTCTCAACTTCATTATAATTTACGCCGGCGATAGACGTCTGATGCCCATCTTTCTTTAGTACCGCAGATAACCACATGGGCCCAAAGGTGACAAAGCCACCGCTTAGCAACATGGTTCTATCGATATGTGCAATGAAAAGGATACGACTCATGGTGAAGATACCCCCTTAAGGCGGATTAATACGAATATTAAGTTATATTATATGTTTTTCATCGATATTGTCAAGATTCTTTACGCAATAAAATTAATAACTTAAACGAAACTTGCGTAGGGAACATATGCGTATATTCCCTGACAACGTGTCTGCTGCTTATTCAACGGATAGCACGATATCCTTGAGTGTTTTTCTTCCAAGCTGGCCAGAAATCGCGTCATCAAGGCTTTTTATTACTCTGTCAACTTCCGCCACAGAAGCTGCCTGTATTTCAAGGGGGGAGGTGCCACTATCCGCTCCCCTGACGGCATCCAGGATTTCCTGCAACGGGATTGTTTCAATATCCTTTGCCGGCAGGTAGGCAGGCGGGTCATCAGCGGTTTCGAGTACAAGAGAGTTCTTTTTCAATAATACAAGGACGTCATCGACCGGTTCAGAAGGCAGACCGATACGGCCTGAAAGGGAATGAAGGGTCCAGGGGGGCTTGTTGTTATAGTAGTGAGAACCAATGAAGTACATTATCAGAAAGGCGATTCTTTCTCTGAGCCTGTTACCAGGCTGAACTGCCTCGTTATCGGCGGAAAGGAAATTGGGATTTTGATGATAGAAGGAAACCTGGGCACCTAAAAGGAGGATCAGCCAGTTCAGATAGAGCCATATCATGAACAGAATCAGGATGGCAAAGCCGGAATAGATCGCCGCATATTGCCCGGATTTCATGAAAAAAAAAGCAAAGGCCCAGCCGGTGGCTTCCCATAGGAGGCCTGCCAATATCCCGCCCGTGAGGGCAGATGTAACACGGACCTTTATGTTTGGAATAAACAGATAGAAGAAAGTAAATGCTATGCAGACAATTATAAATGGGGTGATTGTCCCGGCAATGCGCAGTACGGTCCCCAACGGTTCAAATGAAATAATTCTTTGCACCATAGTATGACTCATAAAGGTTGCGGTCAGGCCGACTGCGGAAAATAACAGGACAGGACCAATGAGCATGACGCTCATATAATTACTGAAGCGCCGCACAAGACTCCTTGATTTATGAATCCTCCAAATGGTATTGAAGGCATTTTCAACCTTGTGAATTACGGAAAAGACCGTATATATGAGCATCACCAGCCCAAAAGAACCGAGCACGCCTGCTTTTATATTTTCTACAAAGCCTATAATCCTGGCAGTTATTTCTTCGCCTTTACTGCCGAGCGGGGAGAGGAAGTTAAGGAGAAAGGGCTCAATGAATTCATGGTGAACACCGAACGCCTTCAAGACCGAAAGGCTTATCGCGAACAAGGGCACAATAGAGAGCAGTGTGGTGTACACAAGGCTCATGGCCCTGAGGGTAAGGTGCCCGTCTTCAACCTCACGGGCAGCCACATAGAGCAGCCTCAGGAATTCCCTTGCAACGGTATGTAACCAGCTGCGGGGGGCGGCGTCAATCTCCCGGATCTTCCGGATGAGAAAGCCGTTTATCTTTTCACTGGCACCTGATATCATCCTTGCTACAATTCTATCATGAAATTATATG
>DKBK01000098.1 GCA_002451135.1 Nitrospiraceae bacterium UBA6902 | reverse complement strand
CAGGGAGTCAATTCTCAGGCGGCAAGAAAGAGGTAATAATCATGACAGATAATAACAATCATCCTGTGAGTGTTATTATCTCGGTTTATAATGGTGAGAAGTACCTTGCCGAAACGATTGAGAGTGTCGTCAACCAAAATTATCCAAATATTGAAATCATCATTGTCGACGACGGATCAACCGATTGCAGCGGGAAAGTAGTACAACATCCGACATCTTTTCACAGCACAACCGGCCGAGACAAGACCGGGAACGAGCTGGAAAAAATATGCACCCGGGCTTTAAGAAATATGTGATGAACTGAAAGAATAAGAAGTCGAAGTCGCTGTTTTGTTCTGTCGGCCCATGAGTGTTGTACATCGCTGGAAAAATATATTTCATCCGTCCTCTCGATCAGGATGGTCAAACTCTGACGCAGAGTTTTTCCCGTCAAAGAAGGATGTTGCATACATAAAGGAGTTACTTGAGCGAATCCTCACCCAAAACATNNGATGTGAGCGGCAGGTGGACAGGAGAGAGCGATAAATTTATCGTGACCCAATCACGCGCGCTCTGGTTTTTCTCAAGGCTCTCTTATACGGCATATGGGAAAACAGATTATCTCGAAGCAGCCCACCACGGCTTCAATTTTTTGGGTCAGCACATGTGGGACAAAGAACACGGCGGATTCTATTGGGCGGTAGATTCATCGGGAGATGTGCCGACCATGCCGGACAAGCATTCATATGCTCAGGCCTTTGGATTGTATGCGTTGACAGAGTATGCTCTTGCTTCAGGTGATAGTTCAGCACGGTCAATGGCGCAGACACTCTTTAGTCTCCTGGAAGGTCATGCCCACGATGATGAGCATGGAGGATATAAGGAATGTCTCCTCAAAAACTGGGATCCAGCGCCTGAAGACTCGACAGGTCTTCTTGGAGCGCCTCCTGCTCATAAGTTGATGAATACGCATCTTCACCTCGCGGAAGCACTATCAATGTACTATACGCTCACGCGGGATCCGGTTGCTCATAAACGACTTTTGGAGCTGATAATAATTATGAGCAGTACCATAGTGCATGAGTCCGTTGGGGCCTGTACAAATGCTTTTCAAACTGACTGGACTCGGCTCTCCGGACCCAGGTATGACCGAGTCTCCTACGGTCATAATATTGAAAGCGTCTGGATGATGCTCAATGCGTGCAACAAGGCAGGGGTATCCCCCGCTATCATCCTGAATGTGTGCCGTACACTTTTCAGGTATTCTCTTTCCTACGGATTTGATCAAAAGGAAGGGGGATTTTATTCCGAGGGACCGCTCAGTGCCCGAGCTGACCGGAGAGAGAAAAGATGCTGGGTTCAGGCGGAATGCCTGCTCGGGGCTATTTATATGCATCAGCTGACAAAAGAAAGAATATACTGGGACTGTTTTCAACGAACTCTTGATTGGATTACCAACCACCAGGTAGACTGGGGACACGGGGACTGGCATACCATAATAGACACAAAAGGCATGCCTTCTGGAGATAAAGCTGGTGAGTGGGGAGGTCCTTATCATAATGTCAGGGCAATTCTTGAATGTCTAGAGGTGATTGAGTCTTTCTCAAAACAGACCGCTTGATGGGAATGACACGATCTTTAAAGGAAAATCGAGTGGCTTGTCCGGGCGAGTGAAGCCGGAGTTCCGATGGCACGTTTGCCTGAGGTCGTTCTGCATAGACGAATTCATGGAGAAAACCTCTCTATCCAGATGCTCAGGATGCGTAAAACCAATTTGATGAAAATAGCCAGGGAGTCAATTCTCAGGCGGCAGGAAAGAGGTAAAAATCATGACAGAGAATAAAAATGATCTTGTGAGTGTCATTATCTCGGTTTATAACGGTGAGACGCATCTTGCTGAAACGATTGAGAGCGTTGTCAGCCAGAATTACTCAAATATTGAAATCATCATCATCGATGACGGTTCAATCGACGGAAGTGGGAAAGTGGCACAACGATTTGTACCTCCCGTTCGATATCATTATCAACCCAACGGAGGAATTGCAGCGGCATGGAACCGCGGCATTGAATTGGCGAAGGGTGATTTCATTGCCTTTAACGGGGCGGATGACCTGTGGACAAAGAATAAAATCCAGCGTCAAATGGACGTTCTCATTAATGATTCAAGACTTGACATGGTTTTTGGGCATGTGAAGCAGTTTCACAGCCCGGAACTGAGCGAGGAGGAAAAGCAGAAGATCTGGTGCCCCGATGAGCTTATGCCAGGTGTCTCAGCAGGCACCATGCTGATTAAAAGGGAGTCTTTTTTCCGTGTCGGTTCATTCAATACCAAATGGCGTCGTGGTATATTCAACGATTGGCATCTGCGCGCAACTGAACTCGGTCTCCGGACGCACATGCTTCCCGATTTACTTATGTGGCGGCGACTGCACCGTGCAAATCATGGCATTGTAAACCGTGACAAGTCGGTTGATTACGTGCGTATGCTGAAAGCCTCATTGGACAGGCGGCGTCTGCAGTCTGCCGATTAAGACCCGCTTACTTTACCATTCAAATAATGATTTAACGTTTTTTTAATCTAATTACGTAGTCAGGTATGATGAAGAGACAAGGGACTGCTGAAACAATAGTAATTGCCGGAGGCGCTGGTTTCATAGGCACGTCCGTAGTAGCTCGTTACGTGTCCGATGGGCACAGGGTAATAATCATTGACCGTAACAGGGAGGCATCACTTCGGCTGAAGGAAAGAAATAAAGATATACACGTGATTATATGCGATCTGACCAATCCTCAGGAATCTTATTGTGCCAGTGAGGAAATACGCGAATGTTTTGGAGGAGTAACCCATGCCATTTATCTTGTGGGCGGATACGTCCCCGGAGAGGATGCGGGGATTGCGGCGACCCCGGACGAGACGATTGAAAAAGGCCTTCAGCTTAATTTGAAGGGTAATTTGTATTTTCTTCGTCATATGCTTCCACTGCTGGAGAGAGAAAAACGCGCAAATCGATCTGTTCTGTTCGTCTCTACAATTAATGCGATACAGGATTACGGACGATATGTATATGGAGCATGCAAAGCAGGCGTCATGGGAATCGTGCGGTCCTCGGCGACAGAACTTGGGAGTAAAGGTATTCGTATAAACGTTATTCTCCCAGGGACCTGCCCGAATCCTGAGAAATTTGTCCCATCATTTGATTTTAAATCACTGCAGAATGAGACTGTATTGAACCGGTTTGTGTCACCGTCGGAGATCGCGCAAAGTGTGTATGCATTTACACATCTTATGACCGCAGTAACCGGACAGTACCTCCCTGTTGACTGTGGCCAGACTATAAGTTCCGACTGGATGCGCAAGAAGTATCTGGGGGGATCTCCTTCAGAGTAACGGGAAACTAACATGATAAAAAAAGAACAGCTTTTTTGTTCAAAACCGTTCAAAGAATTCGTTGTTGGTTCGCGGCGTTATATTCGATCATTGAGGCATGAATCCAGGCGCTTTTTTCGACCGGCCGGGGATGTGTTTATGTGCTGCTGGCTAAAAACTCCTCCCATAGGGAATATTCTGTATCAAGCAGTCGATGAGGTCTGGAATAGTGAAGTGGCGCAGGAAACGAGACGTTCAATTCTCAATAGTTCTTTTAAATATTGTGATCACACTACATGTCCTTACTTGCAAACGATTACATGTGAAGTTCAAAAAACTACAGCGGTTAAAGACAAAGAGTTAAAGAAGGTAATAAAAAATAATTTCACGGTTCTCCCATATGGACCGCGAAAAATCGAGTGCAGCTATGACCGATCATGCAATCTTTCCTGTCCTTCATGCAGAACGAAAGTAATTAATGAAAGTGGTAATGAACATGACATACTTGCAATACAATCAAAAATAGAAAACACAGCTATGAAAGACTGTCATGCCTTGACCATTTCAGGATCTGGTGATCCCTTTGGCAGCCTTTATTACAGGAGATTGCTTCAGACTATGAAAAGAAGTAACATGCCTCGACTTACACAAATACTATTGCACACGAATGCACAATTGTGGACTCGTGAGATGTGGAGTACCATACCTGAAGACATTCAGGAATTAGTAAAAAGCGCAAACATATCAATTGATGCAGCACGGCCGGAGACATACTCTATCAACCGGAGAGGCGGCAGCTTTGAAACTCTTTTAAAAAATCTGGAATTTATTTCTGTATTGCGGAAAAGGGGTCCCCTTGAGCACGTGAAAATCAGCATGGTTGTTCAGAACAATAATTATATGGAGATGCCTGAATTTGTTCATTTCGGCAAAAAGTATAATTTTGATGTTGTCTATTTTAGTAAATTACTGAACCGGGGAACATGTTCAAATGCTGAGTACCTCGACCGGGCAATTCATCTCCCTGATCATCCACGCAATTCAGAATTCATTGATATACTTAAGAATGATATTTTTCATGACCCAATTGTACATCTGGGGAATTTACGGGGACTGCTGCCTGGAAAGAGCTCTGGTTCTCTGATCATCATGTAAAAGCCGTCAACAATCTCCCTGAGGGTCAGCGTGAAAAATATGAATTGTGCTCAAACTGCCTCCAATCGCCGACAGGTCCGGCATCAGACGGGTGGAAAATGAGGACCACTGTCAGGTCTTCTGAAGCATTCGCTGCTTCAAGGTTATCAAAAACGAATGCTGACTGATATACATAACATTCTACAGTGCCCTGCAAGCGGAGAACCCTTAAGACTTATGGCCCCGGAAGAAGGAGCACTCATCAATAATAAAATCCGCCAGGGTTCCCTGAGCCATATTGACGGCACACCGGTGAAGCATGAAATACAAGGAGGCTATATCACACAAAGCGGGCGGCTTGCTTATTCAGAGGTAGAAGGTATTATTGTGTTATTAAGTAATCTGGCCATCGTTCTTGACAATAAGGATATTACCATTGAAAACGAGCACATCATGAGCCGGGAGACAGGTCAGGTTCAGTCTTTTTACGACAAGGTTGGATGGCAGAGGACAGAGGAAGGGAAATATGAGGATACCGCCCGTTTTGTCGATGCCCGTCCTGTCCTTTATAGTTATTTTACCAAATGTAACAATCGAATCAGGAAACACATAAAGAAAAGGGGGGAGTATCTCGTAGATGTTGCCTGCGGCCCCATTCAGTATGACGAATACCGTGCGATGTCAGACGGCTATGATTATCGTATATGCATTGATGTGTCATTTCAGGCCTTGCGCGAGGCGAAAAAGCAGATGGGGGACAAGGGAATTTATCTGATGGCTGATATTACAAACATGCCATTGCAGGATCAGAGCGTAGATGATGTTATCTCCCTTCACACTCTCTACCATGTACCTGCAGACAGGCAAATAGCCGCATTGAATGAGATTCATCGCATTCTAAAACCTGCTGCTACCGGAGTTGTTATTTACTCATGGGGCAATAAGTCCAGTCTTATGCGCGCGGCGTTGATGCCTCTCAGGGGCTGGGAATGGTTGCGTTCGTTGCCGCAAAAGAGCAATAGCACACCAGACACCAGTGAACCACGGCTTTATTCCCATACGCATGACTATCCCTTCCTCAGAAAGCAGTCTCTCGGATTCGATATAGATGTGCATGTCTGGTCCAGCATCAGTTCTGATTTTACAAAGACGTACATCCCGGAGGGACCAATAGGTAACCTGCTGCTGAAAATCATCGGGAAGCTGGAGGATTATTTCCCTCATGCCTCAGGTCGTTTTGGACAGTATCCTCTGTTTGTAATCAAAAAATCCCCGGTACAATCATGAATGACTATTTTGTCAGCGTCATCATCCCTGTATACAACGGAGCAATGTATATAGCTGAAGCCGTTGAGAGTATTCGGCGGCAAAATCATACCCCCCTTGAAATTATTATTGTTGATGATGGTTCTACAGACAATACCGCTAAAATTGTTGCGGATATGAGTGGGAATATACGCTACGTATACCAGTCGAACAACGGGCCGGCTGCGGCCCGTAACAGAGGGCTGATAATGGCCGCAGGGGATGTGATAGCCTTCCTTGATGCTGATGACCTGTGGAGCGGGAATAAACTGAAAATCCAGACAGGTCTGCTGGAACAGAAACCCGAAGTGGACATTGTTCTGGGTCTCCTGCAGCGGATGCAGTGGATAGACGCTCAAGAAGGTTCACCCAGATTTAAAGAATGGTCTGAGCCGGTCATGAACATGCATCTCGGCAGTGCCCTTTTCAGGAAGTCAGTATTTGACAAAGTAGGTTACCTTGATGAGTCACTGGATTATTGTGAGGACTGGGACTGGTTCATGAGGGCAAAGGAAATGAATATCCCCATGTTGTTACATCAGGAAGTTATATACTTCTATCGCCGTCATGATCAAAATATCACAAATAACACAGAAACAGGTTTTGACTTTGCTTTGAAAATGCTCCGGCTGTCATTGAACAGACGGAAGCAGCAGGGCAATGGTACAGTTGCAAAACTGCCCAGGTTGTCGGACTATATGCCGGATTCAAGACAGATACATGACAGAAAACCTGGGGGGATACAACAGGATCAAATGACTGATTCTCTGGTGAGTGTGATTATCCCTGTGTATAACGGCGAGAAATATCTCGCTGAAGCCATTGAAAGCATCCTGGCTCAGACGTACCGTCCGATCGAAATAATAGTCGTTGATGACGGATCAACTGACGGATGCTCAAACGTTGCACGGCGTTTTCCCGGGCATGTACGATATATTTATCAATCCAATTGTGGCTGCGGTGCCGCAAGAAATACAGGAGTGAAAATTGCTGAGGGGAGCTTTCTTGCATTTCTTGATGCCGATGATCTGTGGGTAGAGGATAAATTGACTTTACAGATGGAAGTTCTCGGATTTAACCCCGGGCTGGATATGGTATTCGGATATGTGGAGCACTTTTACAGTCCGGATCTGGACCAGCATGAGAGGGGAAAGTTCCTATGTCCAACGGGAAAAATACCGGGCCGCCATGCAGGCACGTTGCTGATCAGGCAGGAGTCTTTTTTGCGTGTCGGCATGTTTAACCCCGATCTGCAGTGCGGCGAATTCCTTGACTGGTCTTTCAGGGCAAAGGAAAAGGTATTAAAAGAAAAATTGATGCCCCATGTCCTTATGAAGCGACGCATTCACGCTTCCAATATCGGAATACTGAAACAGACTCCGCGAACAGACAATACCCATGTGGATTATATCCGGGTACTCAAAGCCTCTCTTGACCGGAGACGAAAAAAAGAGGGGCAGATTTAGACATATGTTGTATGTGACACTTTCAGTTCTTTCTTCCCCAAGAAATACATTTATTCTGAATCAGCAAGCTGCTTTTTTTGCACCCCGCAGGAGTGAAAACCAACAATCACGGGAAAGTATCAGATGAAATCTGAACAAATATTTGTCAGCGTCATTATCCCGGTCTACAACGGCGAGGCCTATCTGGCAGAAGCAGTAGACAGCATCCATCGGCAAAATTACGAACCACTTGAAATCATCATTATTGATGATGGATCAACAGACAGCACGGCTGAAATTGTTGCCGGCCTTCAGGGAAACATAAGATCCTTTTACCAACCCAATAGCGGGCCGCCATCTGCGCGTAACAAAGGACTGCGTATGGCCCGCGGAAATGTTATCGCGTTTCTCGATGCAGATGATCTGTGGACTGAAAACAAGCTGGAGATCCAGCTCTCCTGTCTCACAGAAGATCCTCGGGTAAAAATTGTGCTGGGCTACACACAGCTTGTGACGTCCGCTTCACCTGGAGGCGGAGCCAATACATTGGAAAAACTTGCCGCACCATGGCCGGTAATGAGTGTAGGGAGCGCGATTATGCGGAAATCTGCATTTGACACGGTTGGCCTTTTCGATGAAACCCAGTTATATGCTGACGATGTTGACTGGTTTTTGCGGGCAAAGGAGCTTGAAGTACATATGATAATTCATCAGGAAGTGACACAGTTTTATCGACGGCATAGAGATAATATTACCAATCAGAGACAGTTGGATCTGAAGTATTTCATGGCAACACTCAAAAAGTCACTCGACCGCCGCCGCCTCGGAAAAGAAGGGCCCGTTACATCTCTTCCTGAATGGTTCAATAAAAGAAAGAGCTGAGTTCACCTGGAGGACAAAGGCATGCCACTGAATATCATGACAGACAGACGAGCCTCACACAGACACGCGCTTGAGCGTAACCTTTCCACTCTCGCGGTTGCTTTTATCTCAAACTGCAATCTTGCCTGTAAAATGTGTAGCCAGGTAAAAGATCGTGAGCATAGTGTTGCTTATGACAGGGCACTTTCTATTATGGATGAAGCACGCACCCTCGGAGCTGACAGATTTTCTCCCTGTGGTGGAGAAATTTTCACCCGCAAGGACATAATTGACATCATGACTTACGCCGAGCGTATAGGATTTCAGCAAATTTCCGTTGTATCAAACGGAACTCTCTTGCTCGAAGGCCAGAAGATCAAACAACTGGAAAAGCTAAGCACCCTTCTCATAACCATTTCAGTGGATGGTCCCAGGGAAGTGCATGATGACCTCCGTGGCAAAGGCGTGTACGACAAGGCGGTGGAGGCCCTGCGGGAGCTCCGCGCCAGAGGCATAACGGCCAGCATATCCTCCGTAATCATGCGTCAGACCATAGACCGTTTAAAAGAGATTGTGGACCTGGCGGTTGACCTCGGTGTCCCGGTAATATCGATGCAGCCATATAATCGTGAAACTGCCGGGATGGATAACGATCATGCCGCATTTGAATTCAGACCGGACGAAGAAACTTCGCTGAGAAAGAAGCTGAGGGATATATTACACTATGCAGCATCAAAAAATATCGTGGTATATACTGCCAATATGATGGATCGGGTACCTCCGTATTTGACGCGGAGAATCAGGCCCATACCTCCTGATGGTTGTTTCGTGCCTTCAAGGCTGCTCCTGGTGGATACGTCAGGAGAGACCTACCCATGTTTTATGATGCAACGCGTCATGAAAGAGAAAAGTATGGGCAACGTGCACGATAAATCTCTTGATAACATATGGCATAACGATATTCACAGGGAGTTAACTCTGATGGGGCTCAACCGGGAATGCCCCCGTTGCTTTGCCGCCTGCAGCGATGTGGATGGCTATAACTCGGGTGCGAATAGGGACAGAGTAACAAAATTGATCAGACGTGTGATAAACCGGTTTATCTGAGCGTAGCAGGATCAGTCATAAGAATCTGAATAAAATAACACAGGTTGTCCCGGATAAGGACGAATGATTAAGGAGAAAACACTATGGGCTTGAACTTCGGCAGTAACCTAAGGAATTCCCTTGCAGAAAAGGAGATTATCCCGTTTATAGGAGTGTATGACGTTTTTTCAGCAACAATCTCAGCAAAATATTTTGACGGAATCTTTGTAAGCGGGTACAGCTTTGCGGCAAGCTATTATGGCATGCCAGATATCGGGCTTATTTCCTGGTCAGATATTGTTTCATTTACCCAGCGCCTCAGAACGATGCTGCCTCGCCAGCACATAATTGTAGATATTGATGATGGGTACGGGGACGTTGAGGTGGCCTGCCATGTTGTCTCCCTGTTGGAATCCATAGGAGCTACGGGCATTATTCTGGAAGACCAGAAAAGACCAAAGCGATGCGGTCATCTCGACAGCAAGCAAATCCTGGGCCTTGATGAGTTCCAGCAAAAACTCGAAAGAGTTATTGCAACAAGAAAGGACATGATCGTTGTGGCCCGTACAGATGCACATGATTATGATGAGATCATAAGAAGAGTGAAGGCATTTGATGAAGCAGGGGCAGATTGGCTATTGGTTGACGGGGTTTCCAATCTCGATGTAGTCAGGGCAGTCAGGACCTATACAAAAAAACCCCTTGTCTTCAACCACATTGTAGGCGGTAAATCTCCGGCATTAACTCTGAAAGAACTGAAATCCCGGGGAATTTCAGCGGTGTTATATAGTACTCCCTGCCTTTTTGCTGCGCAGGCCGCTATTCAGGAATCGATGCAGACCATGCTTTCAAACGATGGTTTCCTGACTGCAGAAAACACAAAATGTGCTGATCTGGCATCATGCCAAACCCTCCTTGAAGGGAATTTTATGCAGCGCACGACACTCTCAGAGATTAAGCATCAATGAAATATCAGATCGTATTTCCCTCTATTCTCAAGAAAATAGATCCGGTTATGAAAAAATGCTCAAAAAAAGGGGTGAGAGTCTTTTTTGAAAGGGGTATAACAAGGTTTGATTAATACGAATTTCTTGCCTGTCCATCGTTCTGTTGAGGGATTTCTTGAAGCAGCAAGAAAAGTATCCTCATCCCCGGCGATTCTGGCTCCGGACCGGAAACCACTTTCATACGGAGAGCTTTCCCGGCATATTGCTCAGGTCGTTTCGTTGCTGAATAATTATGGCTTAGGCAGAAATGACCGTATAGCCGTAGTCCTTCCTAATGGCCCTGAAATGGCGATGACCTTTTTGTCTGTCATTGCAGGCGCTACCTGTGCCCCCTTAAATCCTGCGTATCAGGAAAAGGAATTCGAGTTTTACCTGTCAGATATTAATGCCGGAGCCGTGATAGTTCAGGCGGGAATGGATTCACCTGTGCGTTCTGTAGCGAGATCACGAAGCATTCCTGTTATAGAGCTCACTCCTCTCGAAGAGGCAGATGCAGGACTTTTTAATCTTGAATTCACCGGGAAATTATCAACTCCAATAAAAACAGGTCTTTCATCCCCTCACGATACCGCACTTATCCTCCACACGTCCGGCACAACATCCCGGCCAAAAATCGTGCCTTTAACACAGAACAATATTTTTGCATCAGTTCATCATGTGAGCACTTCATTACAGCTTAATGATTCGGATTGCTGCCTGAACGTCATGCCCCTGTTTCATATCCACGGATTAATCGCTGCACTGCTTTCCTCATTACATGTCGGAGGAAGTGTTATCTGCACATCCGGGTTTTCTGACACGAATTTATTTGACTGGATAGAAAAGTATGCCCCAACATGGTATACGGCTGTTCCTACCATTCATCAGCGGGTTCTTGAGATGGCAGAAAAGCATGAATCAGCAGCAAAAAAAACTAAATTCCGTTTTATCCGATCCTCTTCATCTTCACTTCCGCCTATAGTTATGGAAAGACTTGAGCACACCTTTAATGTCCCGGTGATTGAAGCCTATGGCATGACCGAGGCAGCTCACCAGATGGCAAGTAATCCGTTACCGCCACGTACCCGTAAACCCGGGTCAGTGGGTCTCCCTGCTGGCCCTGAAGTTGCCATAATGGACGACAAAAGCAGCATAGTGCCACATGGAGAAACAGGAGAGATTGTGATACGAGGGGTAAACGTGATGAAGGGATATGAGAAAAATCCTGACGCGAACGAGAAGGCTTTTTCCTCTGGATGGTTTAGGACGGGTGATATGGGTTATTTGGACGAAGAGGGATATCTTTATATCTCAGGCCGTCTGAAAGAAATCATAAACCGCGGTGGCCAGAAGGTATCTCCCCGCGAAATAGACGAGGTGCTTCTGGAGCATCCCGCAGTGCTGCAGGCCGTAGTATTTGGCGTACCTCACAGCCGTCTTGGTGAAGCAGTAGCTGCAGCAGCAGTGATAAAAGAGAATGAGAGGATTACGGAGAGAGACCTTCGTCAACATGTTGCCGACCGTCTGGCCCCTTACAAGATACCCCATCAAATTGTCTTTCTTGACAGTATCCCGAAAGGTCCCACAGGGAAGGTACAGCGGATAGGNNCGCAGCGGATCTTACAGAAAAGTTTGGATTTGATGTGCCTATTCTCACGATATTTCAACATCCGGTGCTGACCGAGCTGGCTGCAGCTGTTGATCAAGGACAACTGAGATCAAAGGAAGGGTCCGCCGCTCAGCACTTTTACACCCTGTTTCCGATTCAAACCAGCGGCACACGGCCGCCTTTCTTCTGGTTCCATTCACAACTGATTTCTTTCCTGCCTGACTATCTTGGGCTGGCTCAGCCTGTGTATGCGTTTATCGCACAAGGCGTTGATGGAAGGCGGGCTCGTTATAAGACTACGAGGGATATCACCGCGCATTACTTACGGGAGTTACGCACCGTTCAGCCGACAGGGCCTTATTTTCTGGGTGGTTTTTGCTGGGGAGCACAGATTGCCTTTGCAATTGCCCAGCACCTGCTTCAGCAGGGAGAAGATGTGGCCTTGCTTTTTTTGGTTGAACCACTGCTCTCAAGCGCCAATCCGAAACAAAAAATTGCAAAGAAGTTATCCCGTTGGTTAAATCATCACCGCCAAGAACTTGTCCGGCTTCCTGTTTCCGGGAAAATACTGTACGTGATAAAGACACTTTTGAATGAGTTGAATATTTACCGCTATATCTCCGAAGCGTATTTGTGTATGGGTCGTCCTTTACCGATTTCCCTGAGAATTAATTATGCCCTTGATATTATCCACCGTGCTTCCCGCGATTTCGTTCAGAAGCCCTATCCGAAAGAGATCATGGTTATTCAGGCTGAAAAAGGTATCCATCCAGCTGACACAGACTGGAGCAATCTTTCAACGGACAGAATCACGGTCCGTGTGGTACCAGCGGCTGTGCATATGGATTTGCTACAGGAACCGGGCACAGGAGTCTGGGCCAAATGGCTGAATACGGATCTGAGCAATGCACAGTCAAGTCATTCAGGGCCAGATGAATGAGTCAGCACTATAATAGCGTGAGAGTTCTGATCATGCCTCTCCAGAGGCTAAAAAATAATGGCTGATCCTTTACCGGCGGTAAAAAGAATTCAGAAGATACGCCCTGTAGGAGGGAAGTTGACGAACATTCCTGCTAACCACAAGGAAAGACTGGTCGCCAAGTATCATGGCGTGTGTCACATAGAAGGGCCTGGTTTTGAAAAAAAGCTGTCGCTCACCTTTGATGATGGACCCTCAAATCTTACGGAACCATTGCTGGATCTTCTCACATCTCTTGGAGTAAAGGCAACATTTTTCTGGCTTGGACGGAACGTGAAAGAATTCGTAAATCTTGGCAGAAGGGCCTATGCTGAAGGACACACATTTGGAAACCACTCCTTTGACCACCCTGACTTCACAAAAATCGGTACTGATGGGGTTCTCCGCGAACAGATAAGAAAGACGCAACTGATTTACCGCGATACACTTGGTATAGAGCCGTCACTGGTACGTCCCCCCTTCGGCAAGGTTACTGACGAGCAGGTCGAAACGCTGAAACACCTGGGAATGAAGATCGTTTTTTGGTCAATCGACTCCGAAGACTGGATTGCAGAGAATAATAGTGCCGCCAGTATCTCAAACAGAGTTGTAAGAATTCTGCATGAAGAGGCAATAATACTCATGCATGATGGAGGATCTGCGAGTAGAGATACTATAAAGGCTGTGAGATCGATCATTACGAGTTGCAAGGCACGGGGCTATGAGTTTGTCACCGTCCATGACCTCATCGGCGCAGAGAAAAGTTTATCATAAGATTTGCATATACACCTTGAGCCTTACCACAATAATTGTTTTGTCACATGAAGAGACCGCTTGTAAGCGTAATTATCCCTGTTTATAACGGGGCACGGTTTATTGCAGAGGCTATAGAGAGTGTCCGCGCGCAGAATTACGAACCGATGGAGATCATCGTCGTTGATGATGGTTCAACCGATGAAACGTCATCCATTGTGCAGTCCTTTAAAGATGTCCGATATATCCATCAGAAAAATCAGGGGGTTGCGGTGGCGCGTAATGCCGGCATTGAAAACAGCAGGGGGGAATTGATCGCCTTCCTGGATGCCGATGACTACTGGGCCCACAATAAATTGGATATACAGGTCAACTGTCTGTTGAAGCATCCCCACGTGGGCTATACGCTCGGCATGCAGAGAAATTTCCTGGAACCCGGAACGGTCAGGCCTTTCTGGTTGAGAGAGGAGCATGTTCTAATGGACCATATAGGTTTTTTACCGGCGCTACTCATTCGCAGGCAGGTATTTCATGTAGTAGGTCTCTTTAACCCGGATTACAAAATAAGCGAAGACGTGGAGTGGTTTACCCGGGTAGAGGATGCCTGCATTCGCCGGATGGTGGTGCCTGAAGTAGTGTTATACAGGCGAATCCACAATGCAAATCTTGGCTATCAACTAAAAGGCGGAAATCCGCTGCTGCTGAAGGCATTGAGGACTTCTGTCCACCGCAAGCGCCTTAAATAAAATGATGCATATTACGTAAGGAAACAGGAACATCATGAAAAAAAGTGCCCTTATTAGTGTAATCATACCTGTCTATAACAGGGAGCGTTACCTTGCAGAAACCATCGAGTCGGTCCTCTCCCAGACCTATCGCCCAATAGAGATCGTTGTTATCGATGACGGATCGACGGACAAAACCGCTGACGTTGCCAATCGTTTTTCTCAGGCGGTACGATATTTTTTTCAGCCTAACAGTGGATGCGGGGCCGCTTTAAATACCGGGGTGGAAAAGGCGGGCGGCGATTACCTGTCGTTTCTCGGTTCCGATGATCTATGGACGGAAAACAAATTAACACTCCAGATGAAGGTATTGACCTCTGATCCTGAAACTGACATGGTGTTCGGTCATATAACTCATTTTCACAGCCCTGACCTGGGACAGCACGAAAGAGAGCGGTTTCTATGTCCAGCGGGTAAAATGCCAGGGTATCACGCCGGCACCATGCTCATAAGGAGAGAGGCTTTTCTCTCTGTGGGACTGTTTAATCCCAGNNATATTGCCGGATGTTGTGATGAAGAGACGAATTCACTCCTCCAATTTGGGAATACTTAAGCGGAACACGCAAACGGACAATACCGACGCGGACTATGTCCGGGTTCTCAAGGCCGCGCTGGACCGGAGAAGGAAGAACAACGGTCAGTGTGAGACGCCTTAAGTGTGAGCGATAGGACATTTAAGGCAATACCTGAAACATGATTAATATTGCTGTCATTGGATATGGTTATTGGGGCCCGAATATTGTGCGGAATTTCAACGCCACCGAGGGAACTAAGGTTCTTTCTATCTGTGACGGAAATCAGGAAGCTATAACCCGGGCACGCAAGGCCTATCCCCATATCGCGGTCACGTCTGACTGCAATGATATTATCAATTCGCCTGAGGTCGATGCAGTGGCAGTGATTACACCGGTCTCGACACATTATGAATTGGCGAAGAGATTACTGGAAAAAGGCAAACATGTGTTTGTGGAAAAACCTTTTACCGCTTCAGTACCCCAAGCCGAGAAACTGATCGAATTAGCGGCAAAGAAACACCTCACAATCATGGTGGACCATACGTTCGTATTTACCGGGGCGGTAAGGAAAATCAAACAATGTATTGATAATGAAATATTGGGCGATCTCTATTACTATGATTCAACACGGATAAACCTGGGACTTTTCCAGCATGATGTGAATGTCATCTGGGACCTTGCGTCTCACGATTTTGCTATAATGGATTATCTGGTCAAAGAGACACCTCATTCAGTATCCGCATGCGGAAAAGCACATCTGAACGGCATGGAAGATATCGCATATATCACAGTCTACTTTTCCAATAATATGATCGCCCATTTTAATGTCAATTGGCTATCACCGGTTAAAGTAAGGACGACCCTTATCGGCGGTGAGAAAAAAATGCTTATCTGGAACGATATGGTTGCTGATGAAAAAATTAAGCTTTACGACAAAGGCGTAGCGGTAAACAATAAAAAGGGAGTGTATAATCTACTCGTCAGTTACCGCTCAGGGGATATGTGGGCACCCAGGGTGGAACAAATTGAAGCACTTAGGCTTGAATGTGAGTACTTTGTTGGCTGTGTGAAGAATGATAAGACCCCTGTAAATGACGGATGTGCAGGGTTGAGGATCGTGAAACTCCTGGAGGCTTGCGATAACTCAATAAAAAATAACGGAAATGTGGTGAAATTGTGAAATACGTGTCTATAGCTGACAATGTAACACTGGGGAACAATGTTAAACTGGCGGACTTTATCAACCTCTATGGATGCGCTATCGATGATAATAGCAGAATAGGCGCTTTTGTAGAGATTCAAAAGAATGCCCATATTGGGAAAAACTGCAAGATCCAGAGCCATACCTTCATCTGCGAAGGTGTCACCCTGGAGGATAACGTCTTTGTCGGCCACAGTGTTACGTTCATCAACGACACGTATCCACGGGCAACTAATCCCGACGGGGTCCTCAAAAATGAAGAGGACTGGCATGTAGCACCGACGCTTGTGAAAAAAGGGGCATCTATCGGTTCGGGTTCGACGATATTAGGCAACGTGACCATCGGTGAACACGCGATAATCGGTGCGGGAAGCGTAGTAACAAAGGATGTGCCTCCAGATACGATTGTTGCCGGAAATCCCGCGAAAATACTGAGAAAGGTCAACGAGGAAGTAATTCCAGATGAGTGAGTCAGGATAATGATACGGCCTAAGATCCTAATAACAGGTTCAAAGGGGTTCATAGGGAAGATATTGATCGAAAACCTTTCGGATTATTTTGATATTTACGGACTGGACACGCGCCACGGTGGTGGTAATCATTTTAGGGTGGACATATCCAATTATGCAGACCTGGATTCGGCATTTAGCAGGATTGGTTCTGTCGATTGCATTGTTCATCTTGCCGGTGATCCACGAGAAGATGCGGACTGGGAGTCTGTATTAATAAACAATATCATAGGGACAAGGAACATATATGAATGCGCAAAAAAACATGGGATCAGGAAGGTGATTTTTGCCAGTTCAGGACATGTTACGGGTTCATACGGGAATGCACATCTCATTACTTCACATGACCCCGTCAGACCTGATGGTGATTACGGCTTAAGCAAGGCTTTCGGGGAAATTATTGCGAGACAGTATTCAGATATGTATGGCATGAAATCAATCTGCCTGAGAATCGGATGGGTGATAAGAGATGATGATCCAACTATCAGCAAAGTGGCAATGAAGATGTGGCTGAGTCACAGGGACTTAGTTGAGCTGATAAGAAAAAGTATCCTTGCCGATGTTGATTTTGGAATATATTACGGTGTTTCGAAGAATAAAAAGAGATTCTGGGATATCTCCAANNCATAGCGAATGTTACGCATTCCAAACTGGTTAAAGAAAATAATAGGGGCGCGGGAAGCCGAAATTGAGTTAGACGCAAAAAGATCCTCTTTTTATAATCTTGTCTCTGCAGACACGGCAATAGAAAGGGTTGCTACAGGCTTTCAATTTACTGAAGGCCCTGTCTGGTATGAGGAAGACAAGTATCTCCTCTTCAGCGACATCCCTGCTGGCAAAATTCTCAAGCTGATTTCTAACGGTCAGGTACGTACATACAGAGAACCGAGCAACAACTCCAATGGCCTGACACGGGACAGAGAGGGAAGGCTCATTGTCTGCGAGCACGGCACTCGCCGGGTTACCAGGACTGAAAAAGACGGTTCGAACAATATATTGGCTGACAAATTCCAGGGAAGAAAGCTTAACAGTCCAAATGATGTCGTCGTGAAAAGTGACGGCGCAATCTACTTCACTGACCCTCCCTACGGGATTCAGCCGGGGCAGCAGGAACAGCCGGTGCGGGGCGTGTACCGCCTGTCCGCCGATCAGGGCATACTCACGCTCCTGGTTGATGATTTTCGAGGGCCAAATGGACTGGCATTCTCCCCTGATGAAGGCAGACTCTATATAAACGATTCAGAATGCAGACACGTCCGGGCATTTGATGTGCAACCCGATGGAAGCCTCTCCAACGGGCAGATCTTTCACGATATGAACATTGACAAACCAGGGGCTCCTGACGGGATGAAAGTGGATGTGTCCGGGAATGTGTACTGTGCAGGCCCGGGCGGTGTGTGGGTCCTTGATCCGGAGGGCAGGCACCTGGGAACTATCGTGACACCGGAACAGCCAACCAATTGTGCATGGGGAGATGATGACTGGCAAAGTCTCTACATCACGGCGCAGACTTCTGTGTATAGAATCCGTACAAATATCCCCGGGGTAAAGGCTTCTTGAGGAGTTACCGCACCATGGCGATGAACATACTGAATAGCAAACATTCCCTGCACCGGACGGCCCTTGAGCGACCCCTTGATGAAATTGCCATCTTTCTGGCCACACCGTGCAATCTTACCTGCAAGATGTGCAGTGTCTGGAAGAAGGGAGCAAAAGGGGTCGAACATGGCAGGGTCTTTTCACTCCTGGATGAAGCCCGGAAGCTAGGGGCCACACGCTTTATACCCTGCGGAGCAGAAATTTTCACGCGCGAGGACACATTTGACATCCTTTCTTATGCGGAAGGCATTGGATTCGAGAAAATCTCCGCCGTATCCAATGGCACCCTGCTCATGAATGGGCAAAGAATAGACCGGCTGGCAAAGCTCAGAACATTGTCAATTGCCATATCAGTGGATGGACCAGAGGAAGTACACGATGAACTGCGCGGAAAAGGTGTGTATGACAAAGCAGTAGCAACCCTGAGGGAACTCCGTAAAAGAAATATTAATGCATGCATAGCTTCGGTGATCATGCGTAATACAATAGATAGCCTGCCTGAGATCGTAGATCTGGCAGCTCGCCTGGACGTAAAGGTAATATCGTTACAGCCTTATCAGCGTGAAACTGCCGGTCCCGACAAGAAGCATGACGAATTCGAATTCAAGCCGGAAGACGAAAAGTCAATCAGTACCAAAATGAAACAGCTCATGGGGTATGCTGAAGAGAAAAATATTTATATATATACTGGCAACCTGATGGAATATGTCCCGCCATACCTGTCGCGCGGGATCAGACCTGTCCCGCAAAAGGGATGCGTTCTGCCATCGAGGCAGATAAACGTGTATTCAGATGGAGAATGCCGGTCGTGTTTCTTCCTGGGAAGGAGTCTGGGAAATATATACGAACTCTCCCTGAATGAAATCTGGCACAACACGATTCACCAGGAGCTCATCCATCTGGCTTTAAACAGAAAGTGCCCCGGATGCCTCGCTGCCTGCAGCGATATTTCAAGTTTTAAGTCAGGGATAAATAAAGACAGAGTATTCAAACTGATCAAGCGTGTGGTAAAAGGGGTCAAGAGTAGAATATGAAGCTTTCATTTCTTACTCCTCTGAGACTGGTAAAATCAGGTGTACTGCTCAGATCCATTTATCATACGTTTGCTGCCAGTATAAAATTCAGGAAAGAAGAGATATCCCCTGTCCAGGAGGCGCTTGTCCGCTACTTTGAATCAGGAGACAGATCGGATACACTCGTGTGCAGAGATCCAGGGGAATTCGCAGTCGATGGTAAACCCGAACAAATCCGTGACATGTTAGCCCGGGCAGAGTTACATGATGAGGATTACATTATCTTCCGTGCATTCACTGACCCATCAGAAACAATTCTGGATATCGGAGCCAGCTGGGGCTATTCTGTGGGCTCAATCTGGGCAAGTGGTTCTCAATGCAGCATCATTTCCTTCGAGCCACTGCAGTTATGCAGGGATTGTCTTGATCAGATCCGTCATCTTAATCCGGACAGATATGACTTTCAAATAGTGGGTCTGGGTTCAGAGACTGGCACCGTTAGATTTGTGACTCCCATCGTCAATGGTACAGCATTAACTGCCTTGACGTCAGCAGATCCTTCCATACATAAAAAAGGGCTTCCGCAAAACATCCGGGATCATATCGACAGGTGGATGGGGGGGATGAATGATGTCACACTCCGACTATATGAATTTCAGGGCAATATCAGGCGGCTTGATGATGAACTGTCCGAAAACGTCTTCACTGTCCCTGTCAAAAGGATTGCTGCTATAAAGATCGATGCCGAAGGGTTTGAAAGACAGGTTCTGCAAGGGTCAATAGANNATGCTTGCCTCCTTTGGCTATTTTTATGCGGAGCGGTCTGGAGACAGGTTGATTCCGGTCTCTGGAGTAACAAATGCAATAAACGGTTTCTTTGTGCACCATGACAATGTTGCCCGATATAGCGCTGCCGGGATTCTTCGAAACTCGTAAGGCAGACAATAGCTTAAAAATCACCGGAGCGGCCCATCTTTTTTCTTCCAACCCCATGTCGGTGCAATGCTCATAAAGCGGGATACTTTTTTACGTGCCGTTTCGGTTGCAGCGAATTTCCTGATTGCTGCATTTAACGACTTGTATGCCAGGGGTCGGTATTCGGGAGTGCGTAGGATTTGAATGGCTACAACATGAACCCGACAGATGTTTCTGCAATCGAACAGTAATAATATATGAAATTAATTTTTCTTTTTTTCGGCGGCATTGCAGCATTACTCATATCATTAAGATATTTCCCCGCACCTTACATTTGGATTTCATTATCATTTTTTGTCGTTTTTCTATATGGGGCAATATCCCGCATAAAGCCAGCTGTCAGGTTAGTATGTGTAAATATTGCAATTATCTTTCTTGTTATTGGAAGCCTTGAAGCATATTTGTGGACCTCGCAGGGTTTCAGGGATAAGGAGCGTTTTGAAGGTGATATTTTCAAAAAGGGATACAATGTACGCAATGATATTCTTGGATACGCGCCGGGAAAGGGAAAGGCCTTTACCTCGATTAAGTTTCTTGGACAGAAAAAACTTTATAGTGTCACGTATACCATAGGCACGAACGGATTACGTGTTGTACCTCAATACAATAAAAAAGAAAATAAGTGTGTTATCTTTTTTGGCGACTCATTCACATTTGGTGAAGGTCTTAATGATGATGAAACATTGCCATATAGAGTCAGCATAAAAACAGAGGGGCAATATAAAATATACAATTTTGGCTTTCAAGGGTATGGTCCTCATCAAATGCTATCGGCAATAGAACATAATATGATTGATAATATAATTGAATGTAAACCAAAGCATGTGATTTATCCGGCACTTGCTGCACACGTTGATCGGTCTGCCGGCCCTTCACCATGGGATCAGCACGGACCTCGATATATACTTCTTGAAGACGGGTCAGTGAAATATAGTGGTCATTTTGATGATGATAAAATTGATGGAGGAATAAGACCGAAGATCAGAAATGAAATGAATAAATCATTGCTCTATGACAAATATTTCAACAGGAAAGAACCGGTGAGCAGAGCAAACATAGACTTATTTGTTGGGATTATCGATAAATCAAAGCGTTTGCTGGAAGAGCATTACCCCGGACTGAAGTTTCACATGATTCTTTGGGACAA
>DKBK01000067.1:8551-35960 GCA_002451135.1 Nitrospiraceae bacterium UBA6902 | reverse complement strand
GGCAGGAGCGTTGTCTTGTCCAGGTGAATCTCCCTGTCTTCTGTTCTTATGACGTATGTTTCTCTCTCCCCGGACATTTCACCACTGCGGTAAGTGTCCCACCAGAAGATAGCGTTGTACAACTCCTTGCCCAGTTTTTTGAGTTTTTCGTCGTTTTTCCCGGATAGCACATAAAGCGTGTCATCTTTGATAACAAAATCTCTCACCAGAATACCGAGTTGATACATCCTCATATGAATCCAGCCGGGTTTCTTAATGAGGAGAGACGCACTGATAAATGAATAGGGCTCATTGTTTTTTTCAATATTAATATCGGTTATTGCCTTGAGTATCTCAATGTCGCTCCCGGACTTTGATATCACTTCATCACGGGAGAGTTCCCTTTCCTGATACAGAGGAGGCGGTGTCATTTTAGGTTTAGGGGCGCATGAAATCAAGACAAAAAGCAGGCTAAAACAAAAGTATCTGAATAGCTTCTTCGACATTCTTTACTCCTATGATTTCAATATCACTGCCTTTCACGCTGCCGGTATTGTTGGCGGGGACAACTCCTTTTTTAAAACCCAGCTTGGCAGCCTCCTTGATCCGGGTCTCGGCCTGGCTGATGGCCCGCATCTCACCGGAAAGGCCCACTTCACCGAAGGTAAAGGTCCCTGCTTCAATGGTCTTGTTTTTAAACGATGATGCGATTGCTGCAGCTATCCCCATGTCAATGGCAGGTTCATCTATCTTTAATCCTCCGACAACATTCACATAAATATCCATTCCCCCGAGATGCAGTCCGAGCCGTTTGTCAAGGACCGCCACAAGGAGATTGATCCTGTTATAATCGACCCCGATCGCGGTCCTGCGCGGCACCCCGAAACTCGACGCGGTGACAAGGGCCTGAATTTCCACAAGCAGGGGCCGTGTGCCTTCAAGACTTACCGTTACCACAGAGCCTGGGACATTCTCGGGCCTTTCGGAGAGAAACAGTTCCGAGGGATTGTCGACTTCCTTTAAACCGGAGCCCTGCATTTCAAACACGCCGATCTCATTCGTGGAGCCGAACCTGTTCTTGACGGCCCTCAGGATCCTGAAGGGATTGCCTTTGTCCCCCTCAAAATACAGCACGGTATCAACGATGTGTTCCAGCACCTTGGGCCCTGCTATCGCGCCTTCCTTTGTGACATGTCCGATGATAAACAGCGGGATGCTATTTTTCTTTGCCATAAACATCAATTTGGTCGCGCATTCCCTTATCTGACCTACAGAGCCGGGCGCGGAAGGGAGTTCAATCGAGAAAATCGTCTGGATGGAATCAATGACTATAACCTTTGGATTAATCTTCTGTGCAACTGATATGATGCCTTCAAGGGAAGTCTCGGGAAGGAGGATGATTTCATCTGATGCAATATTGAGCCTGTCGGCCCGTATCTTAATCTGTTCCGGTGATTCCTCTCCGGAGACATAAAGGACCTTGCCTAATTTCGTAAGCCCTTTAAGGGACTGGAGGATAATGGTCGATTTCCCGATGCCGGGGTCTCCGCCTATCAGGACAACCGACCCCATAACAACGCCTCCGCCCAGGGTCCTGTCTAGCTCTTTGATTTCTGTGGAATATCGGGCGCCGGTTGAGGCCGAGATCTCTGACAGGGCTACGGGTTCGGCAGTGCCCTGTCTTTTGAGGCCGGTCACTCTCTGTTCCTCTGAAAAGCTGTTCCATCCGCCACAGTCAGGACACTTTCCGAGCCATTTCGGACTCGCATAACCGCAGCTCTGGCATTGATAGAGGACCTTGGAACGGGACATAGGCTATTTTACCAAGATTGTAATTTAAAATGTTAAATGCTAATCAGTGGTTGTCTTCTTCCTCAACCGCTCTTGCCCTTTTGCAATCACTCATTGACAATTGCATTCTGGCTCACACCTGAACGCTGACAGCTGAGAGCTCAAAAGTTGACTTTGAAAGCCGTATTCTGTTAATTTTGAAGCGCCACAATTGTGTTCTATCCACGGCGGTGTAGCTCAGTCGGTCAGAGCATACGGCTCATATCCGTAGAGTCGCTGGTTCGAGTCCAGCCACCGCCACCATTCATTCGNNAGATAGACTGAGAGGGAGGGATTGTGAAAGGAATTATCTTAATCCTGGCGATATGTTTCACCGCATCTTTTTCTTCAGCTTCTTCAGGGGCGGGGGAAAAGATATTTAAAGAAAAATGCGGCAAGTGCCATTTGCATGAACGCGCTTTAAGCAAGACGAAAGACCTGGAGGCCTGGAAAAGGACCACCGTGAGAATGGCGGGATACTCACGCTGGGAAATTTCATCGGCAGAGGCGGANNATGGAAGATATAGATAAAATGGAAAAGCATGAACTGTTTGATTTCAAAAAGGTCAGGGTGGATCAGTTCATCGCCCCTGACGTCTGTGAGGGGTGTCATTCTGAAATTTATAGTCAGTGGAATGGTTCCATGCACAGTAAGGCCTTTACTGATCCTGTCTGGCGTGCTGCCACGAAGCTGTTCTTTGAAGATGCAAAGGAAAGTGATGAAATACTCGAGATGAAGGCGTGTGTGAAATGCCATACCCCGCTCGGTTTCCGCTCTTATTCCATTTCATCCCCAGGTGATGATTATGACAAGCTGGCGGATCTTCCGGCGCAGGGGATATTCTGCAACTGGTGTCATAATATCAGCGAAGTAAAACACCTTGGAGATGCCGGATATGAGGTTGAGCCTGGAGGCGGGGAGGATGATCCGTCGACCATGCTCGGCCCTTTTAAAGATTCAGATTCGCCGTATCATCCCACAAAGTACTCTGAACTGCATACGAAATCCGAGTTCTGCGGGCTCTGCCACAACGTGTCGCATGCAGCGAATAAACTGCCTATAGAACAGACCTACAACGAGTGGAAAAACAGTCCCTACAATACGGGAAACCCTGCAACAACCGTTAACTGCCAGGACTGCCATATGAGACAGAGACCGGGTATCCCTTCTACGGGGAAGACCGCCAGGCCGGACAATCCGGGACAGGCGTGTAATGACGGCCCCCGCAGGGAACATATCTGGACGCATTATTTTGTGGGGGCGAACGCCGTGGTCACAAAGCTCCTGGGCAGTGAGCTTCATTCCACCATGGCGGTTGAGCGCCTCCAGAATGCCGCGGACCTCGAAATTATCACAGATAGTGCCTACAGCAAAAATCAGCTTTCACATATAAAAGTGAAGGTCATAAATTCAGGGGCAGGACACTATCTCCCGACCGGCCTTACCGAGGTGAGGCAGATGTGGCTTGATGTGAACGTGAGTGATGCAAAAGGGAAGGTCCTCTTGCGGTCTGGAGAGCTTGATGCAAAAGGCGATATCGACTCCAATGCCGTTGTCTTTCACACCAAACTCGGCAATGCAAAGGGAGATTCCGTTTTAAACGTTGCTCAGGCAGACAGGATATTGTATGACCACAGAATCCCGCCAAAGGGATATCATATTGAACGGTATGCCTTTTATATTCCGGATATGGCAGTATCCCCGGTAACTGTAGAGGTCAAGCTGAGGTACAGGAGCATATCTCCGCCGCTTGTGCAGCGGCTGATAGGAAACAGCGCACCGCTCATTCCTGTAATTGACATGGTGCGTGTGGTTGATAAAATAAATTTGTCAGAGAGGTAACCGGTGAAGAATTATAAGAATACGTATTCTTGCATGTTCATAACCGCAGCGGTGCTGTTTATATGCGGATGTTCTGTCCCTCCTCCCAAGAGCACGATGGAAAGGGTCATTGTCAGTCACTTTGAATCAGGGCCTTATAAGGTGATAGAAATAGTAATCGGCAATATCAGTCCAATCCCGGCAGGTGAAAAGCAGTATATGGGGACCGAAGGCTATGTGGTCAATATCCCGTCAATTACCCTAGAATTTCTGCGGGACATCGGAGAACCATGGAACTATAAAAAAGGGCATTATATGACATTTCACGATGGTACCGTCAGAATTAAAAAAAGATCCGGTAAAAGCGAGGAATGGCTTATCGTGGATATCACCGGAATACCGGTGCTTTAGACTACATTATTCATAAATTATCATATCAAAGCAGGTGTACGGGAAAAACGTATTGAATGCGTTGTGATGCAATTATATAAAAATAATCTTTATAGATTATGAACATGCAAAGTGTTTCTGACGTCTGATTGGGAAGTCCCGCTCCCAATTCGTTTTTCCCGTACACCTGCTTTTGGGCATAAATACCGCCGGTATTTATTGCATAACAATATCGCATGCTTATATCTCAAAGCTTCAGCATTTTTCTGGTCAGTTTCCCGGCCAATGATTCCCTGGCGCTTAAGGCGCCGTGGGGGCAGACCTCAATACAGCAGTAGCACCTGATGCATTTGTCATAATCAAAATGGATCTTCTTCCCGGAACGGGTAATTGCCTTTGCTGGGCAGTATTCCCAGCACTCTCCGCAGAGTTTGCACAGGGAATTATCACATTCCGGTCTCTGTACAAGATGTCTGCGCAAGACGCCGTGAAATTTCTGAGGTCCGAAAACGAGCGGAGTAACCTCAGGCAGTTTAAAATCTGTTATTCGAGGCAGCTCACCGTTCACGATGATGTCATCAGTCATAAGTCCCTGTTCCACGGCAAATTTGTTTGTAAGAACTGTATCCGGCGAGATCCCGAGCATTCTGCATACCGTCATATCGAGAGCTGCCGCGTTTTGACTTCCGAGGAGGACCCCGAGATGCCTGGGCTCTCCCCGTTTACCCGGCCCCTGCCCTTCCATAGCCAGAACCCCGTCAATAAGGGTAATGGACGGATTAAGCGCCCGGTATATTTTCACTAAGAGTTGCGCAAACATCTCCCTGTTCACGCCTGTTCTGAAATGCCACTCGGGCTTTTTCATCCCGACTATGCATCCAAAAAGATTTTTAACTCCAAGAGTCAATACCATCTGCATATGCGTTTTCAGTTTGGGCAGGTTTATCAGGACATCTGCATTGAGGGCATCGGTGGCTATCTCAATTTTCTTGAATGGCTCACCCACATCAACGAGAGAAGATTCTTTAAATTCTTTATATTCAACCTTAAATCCTGATAGCGCTTCTTTAATTCCGCTTTCTCTCAGCACCCTGTCAAAAGAACCCACTGCCGAGCTGTCGGATATCTGCGGGGCCGCTCCCCTGTCAAGGACGTACTCAACAACGGCCTTTACTATAAGGGGGTGAGTGACAATGGCCCTGTCAGGTGATGCAGGCGCAAGGAGATTTGGCTTAATAACAACCCGGCTCTTCCGATGAATCTGCTCACCGCCTAGGGAATCCATGATTTCAAAGATTGACTGCCTGAGAGAGGGATATGTATACTCTGATTTTCTGATAATTATTTCGTGCATAATGCTATATGGTAACAAATAATGGCAATATGGAAGGGCACATCTTCAAACAGGCGTAGCAATGCCAGAGAGAGTTCACCACCATACAGCTGTTATTCAGGGATCATATAATTATCGAGGGGAATGAGTGAAGCCTGGTCCTTCAGGCCTTCCAGCCTTTTGGCGCCTATAAATCTCTTCAGATAGTATGCATTAAGGCTGTTAATCGTCACTTTTTTGGCAAATGACGAGGCATGGATGAAGAGATTGTTCCCGAGATAAATGCCCACGTGGGAGGGAAACGGCGCATATGTCTGGAAAAAGACAAGGTCGCCGATTGTGAGGTCCTGCCGGTCCACAGACTGGCCGACATTAAACTGTTCCCGCGCGCTTCTGGGAAGATCCATGCCGATAAGGTTAAAGACCATCTGTACATATCCTGAACAATCCGTTGCCTTAAATGAATTACCGCCGAACTTGTAGGGGATCCCGAGTGTCTTCTGCGCAATGGAAATAAGGAATTCTTTTGTCCCGGAATAGTCCGGCGCTGCTGACATCGATATTTCCCTGAGTTCCTCTGCATATCTGGAAGCTGATTCAGCAGGGCTTCCCAGGGGAATAGAGGTGTACGCTTCTGTCTCGTAAGGCCCGTTTTCAAGAATAAGCACCTGTCCCGGCCTTAACTTGCTGGATGTGCGATTGTTCAACTTTTTTATGTCAGCAACCCTGAGGGAATTTTTCTTGGCTATCATCCAGAGGGAGTCGCCCTTTTTTACTTTATATGTCCTGCGTTCCGTCTTGCTATGCGGCTGGGTGGTATTTCCTGCTGGAGGGATGTCTGTGGCGGTATTCTCTGTCCGCGTATTTTCAGCCGCTGCGTCAGGAGAATATGTGTTAAGGTGTTCCTGTGACGGGATACGCAGTTCTGTACCGGGACTTAATTTCTTTGTCTTGAGATTGTTAACCTTCCTGCTCTCCTCAATCCCGATTTTATTTGTGTGAGATATCTTAGAGAGACTGTTCCCTTTTCTGACGGGGTATGTCACATCAGCCCACGCATGGGAGCTTAGTATCGTCACAAATAATAACGCACCAATTGTATAGAGGACTCTCATCTTATCGCAAAATTTAAACATAGGTGCCTTACTATATGCAAACCGGACAAGAAATTTCAACTCCGGGCGGATAAGGGCTGTTCGGTTCTTGTCTTTCCCTAAGGATTTTTTGCATAATTCTATTACATGGTAACTGTTGGTTTTGAAACCAAAAATATTTTATGAGTTACGGATAGAGAGAATATCTATGGCATCAGTGAGCGTTGCAGTGCTGTTTGCGGATATAGCCCGAAGCACACACCTATATGAAGTTCTTGGAGATAAAAAAGCAAAGACTCTCATAAGTGACTGTCTTTCCACCCTCTCAAACGCGGCTTCCCGGTTTCAAGGGTCTGTAATAAAAACTATAGGGGATGAGATACTCTGTACGTTCCCAGACGCGGACAAGGCTGTCAGCGCCGGGAAGGCAATGCACGAGGCCATTGACCTCATACCCATTAATGACGGTATCCCCGCAAATATTTATGTTGGCATTCATTTCGGGCCTGTCATCATGGAAAATGACGATATCTTCGGAGATACGGTAAACCTGGCCGCCCGCATGGTTGCCATGGCAAAACAGAGACAGATTATCACAACAGAGCAGACCGTTGAGCTATTAAACAATGAATTAATGCATACCGTCAAATACATTGATAAAATTACCGTGAAAGGTAAAAGCGGAGAAACCAAGATTTATGAAGTTGTCTGGGAGGAACAGGAAGCAACTTCAATATTCAGGGCTACTTCCATAAGTCTTTTCCCGAGTAAAGACGCGACAGTCAATCTGATTTTGCAATACCATGATACGATTGTTACCGTTGACCGGAATCGCCCGGTCGTAACTCTTGGCCGTCAGATTCATAACGATATCATTGTCGATGACAGTCCCGTCTCCCGATCGCACGCCCGTATTGAATATCGGAGAGGCAAGTTTTTCCTCGTTGACCAGAGTACAAACGGTACGTACATCCATGAGGAGGGGAAGGAGAGGGTTCGTGTGAGACAGACCGAGATGCCTTTGACCGGCAAGGGGATTATCAGCCTTGGCACAAAGCTTGGCAGCGATTCATCATTTGCCATATTTTATGAGTATCAAAATTAATTCAATCTTTATTGTTGATCACGTTCACGTTATTCCTGGAGCAGAGATTATTTTCCGCGGATCTTCTTTAAGGCATTTATCAGCCCGTTTGTAGAAGAATCATGGGATGTTACCGGGCTGTCATCGCCTAATTCCGGCAGTATTTTCTGGGCCAACTGTTTCCCGAGCTCTACTCCCCACTGGTCAAAGCTATATATATTCCAGATGACACCCTGCACAAATATCTTATGCTCGTACATTGCGATAAGACTGCCGAGAGTGCGCGGGGTGAGTTTCTTAATCAATATGGAATTTGTAGGCTTATTGCCCTGAAACACTTTGAACGGCGCAAGGACATTTATTTCTTCATCACTTTTGCCGGAGGCCTTCAGTTCCTCAACAACTTCTCCTTCGGGTTTTCCCCTCATCAATGCCTCGGTCTGGGCAAAGAAGTTAGAAAGGAGTATATTATGGTGCTCTCCTGTCGGATTACAGCTGATTGCAGGGGCTATGAAATCGCAGGGGATTATTTTAGTGCCCTGATGGATAAGCTGATAAAAGGAATGCTGGCCATTCGTCCCAGGTTCACCCCAGATGATCTGACCGGTCTCGTATTGCACGTCATCGCCGAACCTGTCAATATATTTCCCGTTACTTTCCATGTACGCCTGTTGAAAATAAGCAGGAAACCGGTGCAGGTATTGGTCATAGGGGAGGATCGCTTCTGTCTGGGCCCCGAAGAAGTTGCTGTACCAGATGCCTATTAATGCGAGAATAACGGGGATATTTTTATCAAAGGGGGTTTCCCGGAAATGTCTGTCCATTGCGTGCGCGCCTTCAAGGAATGCGGTAAACTTATCAAAACCGATATAACACGCTATGGAAAGGCCTATAGCCGACCAGAGAGAATACCTCCCGCCGACCCAATCCCAGAATACGAACATATTTGCAGGATCTATGCCGAATGTTACCACTTCATCCTTGTTTGTGGACAGTGCGACAAAATGTTTCTTTATATAGGTGTTATGCCTTGCTGAATCGAGAAACCATTTTCTCGCGGTATGGGCATTGGTCATGGTCTCCTGCGTGGTAAAGGTCTTTGACGCGATCATGAACAGGGTTGTTTCCGGAGATAATTTTTTCAGGGTTTCAACGATATGGGTGCCATCAATATTTGAGACAAAATGAACACTGAGATTCGGCTGTGCATAGGGCTTCAATGCCTCTGTTACCATAACGGGGCCAAGATCAGAACCCCCGATACCAATGTTAACAATGTCCGTGATGGGCTTTCCGGAATATCCCTTCCACTCTCCGGAAATGACGTGATTTGAAAATACCTTCATTTGGTCCAAAACAGCATGCACCCCTGGCATCACATCTTTGCCGTCAATATACACAGGGCTGCCGGATCGGTTCCGTAATGCGGTATGAAGCACTGCCCTGTGTTCGGTCTCATTGATTTTGTCTCCTGAGAACATCTTTTCAATCGCGTCGCTGACATTAACCTCCCGGGCAAGTTCCAGGAGCATCCCGATGGTGTCATCGTTGATGATATTTTTTGAATAATCAACCAGAATATCTTCGAAACTGAGCGTGAATTTAGGGAACCTGTCAGGAGCGCTCCTGAACATGTCCCGCATATGCTGGCCTTTCATGGCATGTGAGTGAATTTGAAGCTTTTTCCAGGCTGCTGTGTGAAGCGGATTTATTTTCTCAAGCACGTGGTCCTCCGTAACGCTCCGATATGGAAGTGTAATGTCTGTACATTTTGCTATTTTGCTCTATTCCTGTCAAGGTGATTGAGGAGGGCATTCCAGTCTTTCACTGCCGTTCCGGCTTCCGTATCTTCAAAGCTGTATCTTTTCTCGATGTCCACTGCATCGGACATTACCCCGGGTGAAGCAACTATGGCGAAAGGCTTAATCCCCTTATCCTTTAATTCCTCAAGGAGTTCAGCCCCTCCCCATTTAAAAACAGGAGCGAGCGGCAAGCTGTTTTCCCTGATAACTTTTCTCGATGCTTCTATCCCTGCCAGGGTGGTTACATAGACTATCCTGAAACGCGTTGCAAGCCTTTGCAGAACCCCGGGGCTGTCCTTTGCCGGCTCGAAAGAAAAAGGAAGATTCTCGTGGACCACTTCAATCTCAATCAATACTATTCTGTCTTTCTTTGCGGTTACCAGAAGGGTCCCTTCGTCCATATCATTGCCGGATTCAGCCTTCAGTTTGAAAATTCCCGAAGATAAAGGGGTGTACGTAAAAAAAGCGTAACCGTCTCCGCCGCTTAAATTGGCGCCAAGCGATGTTCCGTTGATATGAAATTTCACGAGCCTCCCCCCCTCTGGGAAAAATCGTCCCTTTGTGACGGCATTCAATTTAATAGTCTTGTTCACAGCTATAACATCATCAAAGACAACAATCTCTGCAGTTGCGGGCGTGAAGGAGGATACCATTATCAAAAGAACAATAAACAGAACAGCTGATTTATACATCCTGCTTACCTCAACGCGAGTCCGCGCGCAGTCGGAACAATCCACAGTGAATTCCGGAGTCGGCCCGACTCGATTCCGGGACCCGGATCTGGAGTCCCTCCGGCTGGCCATCTCCCACCGGAGGAGCGGGATTAGGCTCACCTGTATTTAATAATATTGTAATACATGTCTCTCTGGACAGGCGTGAAGCCGGCCCCTTTTATTGCCTCAATGATACCGTCTACCGTAGTCCTGAATCTGACCCCTGCTGCTGCGACAACATTCTCTTCTAGCATGGTTGAGCCGAAATCATTTGCCCCAAACCGCAGGGCCACCTGAGCCATTTTAAGCCCCTGCGTGACCCATGACGCCTGAACATTGGGTACATTATCAAGATATATTCTTGAAAGTGCAAGCACCCGGAGATAATCCACCGCTGTTGCAGTGTGGAGTGTAGAGTCGAGAGGTATGGGTTTAGGATTTTTCTTTTTCTGACCTCTTCCCTCTGAACGCTTGCCCCCTAACTCTGTATTCCCCGGTTGAAAGCTCCAGGGAATAAAAGCCGTAAAGCCGCCTGTTTTGTCCTGTAATTTTCGCACAGCATCAAGGTGTGCGATGATGTCCTCCGGTCCTTCCACACTGCCGAACATCATGGTTGCCGTTGTCTTCATGCCGATGCGGTGCGCGTCTTCCATTACCCTGAGCCACTGCCTGGAGCCAATTTTTCTGGGGCTTACCTTCTTTCTGACCCTGTCAGAAAGAATTTCCGCGCCCCCGCCCGGGATTGAGTCAAGCCCGGCCTCCCGTAAGAGTTCCAATGTTGTAACAACCGAATGCCCCGCCTTGTCGGCTATATAGGTAATTTCAGGGGGAGAAAAACCATGAACATGTATTTTAAAATTCTCTTTAATTGATTTCAGGAGATCAACATAATATGCAAAATCAAGTTTGGGATGAAGGCCGCCCTGAATAAGGATCTGCGTACCCCCAGCTGCAACAGTTTCCTTTATCTTGTTGAAAAGCTTCCTCCTGCTCAGGATATAGGCCTCGGGATCTCCCTCATTTCTGTAAAAGGCGCAGAACCTGCACTTATTTATACATACATTCGTGTAGTTGATATTACGGTCAATGATGAAGCTGACCTCTCCTTCCGGATGGAGGGTCTTGCGCATATTATCTGCCAGCATGCCGAGTCCGAGAAGGTCGGCGCTTTTCAGAAGCTCAAGGCCTTCTTTTCTGGTTATGCGGGGGGAGGAAGTTTTTTTAGTTCCGGTTTTCATGGCATATTATTTTATACTCTTTTGACTCTAAAATGCTCCTCGCAGTATTCTACAGAGATTCGGGAAAACAATGAAATTAAAAAAAGTGTATATCCACAGATTACCGCAGATTATCACAGGGGTAGTAATGGCTCACCTCATATTAGCCTTTCACCTTTTGGGTGAATATATAATATGTGCCTGTATAATTTATATCTGTGTCTTTATATGTGAAATCAGCGGATATAACCTCCGTTTTTAGGATGAAACCGAAATTCCTTCTTATTAATCCCTGGATTTATGATTTTTCTGCCGTGAATCTGTGGTCAAGGCCCCTGGGGCTTCTCAGGGTTGCCGAGTACCTGAGCCAGTTTGATGCTGATCTGCATTTTATTGATTGCACAGAGCGTGTAAAACGCAGGCGGATATACGGGACAGGTAAATATCCGCGTCAGGTTGTTGATAAACCTGAGATACTGAAGGAAGTTCCCAGGCACTATGCCAGGTATGGAATGGATCTTGACATATTTGAAGAGCAACTGAAAGGCGTTCTCCCGTGCGATGCCGTATGTGTGACATCCATAATGTCATACTGGTATCCAGGGGCGCAGAAGGCAATAGAGCTTGTCAGGAAGATATCTCCGCAAACCCCTGTAATTCTCGGCGGAATATATGCAACCCTTTATCCAGGACACGCGGCAGCACATAGCGGGGCGGATTGTGTATACAGCGGGCATATTGAGACATCTCGTTATTCCCCCACCGTAACACATGCCGGTTATCATATTGCCACGATGATAGAGGGGCTCGGTATTACCCTACATGCGGTGCGAAACGTCCTGCCATATTACAAGCTTGGCTTGTATGAAGACTATCCCTTTGCACCTGTTATGACCAGTTCAGGCTGTCCGTATCACTGCACGTATTGTGCGTCTTTTTCACTGTTCGACGGATTTATACAGCGCGACCCCGCTGACATATTAAATGACATAAGGGAGTTATCACGCATGGGAGTGAGGGACTTTGCCTTTTATGATGATGCCCTTCTCATTCATGCTGATACGCACCTGAAGATTGTCCTGAAGGACGTTATCCGCTCAGGTCTCAATGTGAGGTTTCATTGTCCCAACGGCGTACATGCCAGGTTTATTGATGATGATCTTGCCTTTTTGATGAGGCAGGCCGGATTTACAACGCTAAGACTGAGCCTTGAGACTATAAACAGTGAGAGACAGGCCCGGACCGGGGGAAAGGTTTCTACAGAAATTTTCAGATGGGCGGCGCAGAATTTAAAACGACATGGCTTTACAAAGGAACATGTCGGCGTGTATCTCATGTATGGCCTTCCCGGACAGGAACTCGGCGAAGTGAAAGAGGGAGTTGAATTTATAAAAAATCTCGGCTTAAGAATCAACCTGACTGAATTCTCCCCTCTTCCAGGCACGTCATGCTGGGAAGAACTTACCGGAAGGGGGATTATCTCAGGTGATATAGACCCTCTCCTTACAAATAATTCCGTGTTTTCCCTGCTTTTCTCCGGCTATGACCCTGATGCGCTTGGGCAATTAAAACTCAATGTCAAGGAATATAATTCAGTTCTATAGAATTTTATGTGTCCGGATTCTCGGGGGGAGTATGCGCGGGCCGGTTCAACAGGCTGTAGGAATGTCGCCTGTCTGCGTATTTAATAATAATCGTACACGGACTATGACCATGGGTGTTGAGATATCTATTTTGCAGCGGCAGCTTCCGGCTTTTTATCTGTTGTCATACCGGCAGCAGGTACGGTAGAGGTCGTTTCAGCATTGCCTGCATTATTTTTCGCTTCCTCAGCCGCAACCCGTGCACTGGCCTCATTACTCCACGGAGAGGAAGGGTATTGGGTCATGATCTCTCTATATTTTTCTATAGCCTTACCTTTTTCTCCGGCTTCATCATATGATCTGGCTTCGAGAATCAGGGCGGTATCTTTGAAAATACCGCTGTCAATGCTGCCAAGTTTGCCGAGAATATTCATTGCCTTATCTTTTTGATTTGTCCTGAAATAGGCAGATGACATTTTTTGATACACGAGCGGAAGGATTTTTTTATCACTGCTGAATGTGTCGGCAAACCTGCTGTATTCTTTCAGGGCATTATCATAGTCTTTAAGATTGTAATAGCAATTGCCTGTATAAAATAACGCGGAGGGAGATACTTTCGCGTCAACGGACTGCTTATAAAGTTCAAGGGCCTTTTTCCATCGTTCGGTTTCGGACATTGATTTATCCGCGATCTCTCCATAATAGTATTTATAGGCTTCCCTTTCGAGTGTGTATGCCTTGGCGCTCATGGAAGATGAATACACTGTATAAACTCCGTATAAAACAATAATGGCAATTACAATGGATACCCAGATGATTACCTGTTTTTGCTTCTCTTTTATCTTATCCAGTGCCTCCAAGGCAGCGCTCTTTACCTCGTTCTCCTGAACGGGTTTCTTTTTGGCAGGTCTTTTCTTTATTACTTTAGGCATTTAACTCCTCCCGACTCTCTCTACGAGCTTTCGTGAATTTGTAAAAATGGTTTCAATGTTTTCTTCAGGGATACCGGCAGCACGCAATACCACAGCTGCGTATGCCCGGCTGATCAGGTCTTCCGGACCGTGTGAATCCGTATTAATCACCATGGGTGCTCCTGTCATCATGGCGACTCTTGCTACGTGACCGTTTGCAAGGCTGTGGCCCTTCCTTGACGTGATCTCCAGAGCAACGCCCTTCTCCGCTGCCAATGCCGCATCTTCTACACTGATAAGGCCGGGATGCGAGAGGATGTCCGCCCCTGACTCGATGCCCGCCCTGTTTGTCCCGGGTATGACAGGCTCTGCAATAGTTTCCCCATGTACAACGACGATGACGGCTCCCAAATTCCGTGCATTCAGAACAAGGGCGCTGATCAGCGCCGGCGGTACATGAGTGATTTCAGCCCCCGGAAGGATGGCCAGGGGTGAATGTCCGGAAAGCTCTGTGGCCGCTTTCACAAGCCTTGGTACGATAAAATCAACATTGGACATGTCCATATGATCAGTCAGCGCTATTGCCTTATACCCGGCATGATACGCTCTCTGAACGAGCTCTGACGGCAAAAGGGCCCCGTCACTGAAAAGCGTATGAGTATGCAGATCAATCATAACATTGTAATATGCAGGAAATAAGAAAGAAATGTCAAAAACCACTTGTAATTCTGAACAGGCAATTATCCTAAAAACCGCAGGGATATCCGCAGGGTTCACTGATTAAAACAAAAAGATCACTACGTCAGATATATAATATCTATCTCTCCAAAAGGGGAAAGACAAGTTTTTATTAACCTGCGAATTAATCTGTGATACTGTGCGTCAATCTGCGGACAACTGATTTTTTAAAGTTTAGCACGCTTTGACATGCCAAAATCTTTTCAGTATCATATCTCAATTATGGAAAAAATAAGGCTAACAGAGAAGGTAACGGCCGGTGGCTGAGCTGCAAAGTTAGGCCCGGCGGACCTATCAGAGATTCTTACCGATGTATACCAATGTAACAACCGGGGAGTTGTGGTAGGCCCGGGCGATGATGCCGGTGTGTTCCGTTATAAAGACACGCTGATGGTTGAAACAGTTGATATCATTACCCCTATTGTCGATGACCCGTACACCTTCGGGGCCATCTGTGCGGCCAATTCCGTAAGCGATGTCTTTGCAATGGGCGGCACGCCCCTCACGGCGCTTGCAATCCTCGGATTTGCCACATGTGATTTTGGGCCCGATGTGATAAAGAGGCTGCTTAAGGGAGCGGTTGACAAGCTTCATGAGGCAGGGGCCTGTTTAATAGGCGGCCATAGTATCGAAGATAATGAATTCAAGTTCGGTTTTGCGATTTCAGGCGTGGTTGAGAAGAAAAATCTCTTAAAGGCCAGAGGCGCAAAGGCAGGAGATATACTGTTGCTTACCAAGCCGCTCGGCACAGGGATCCTTACCTCTGCAGTAAAAAAAGGCAAGGTTAAAAAGAGATTGTTAAGGGAAGTCATTGATTCAATGCTCTCGCTTAATAAAACCGCGTCAAAGGCAGCGGTCTCAGCAGGGGCAAGGGCTGCAACCGACGTCACCGGCTTCGGGCTGCTCGGTCATGCCCTGAATATGGCCAAAGGCTCTCACATCAATCTCATAATTAATAACGATACCGTACCGCTGATGAGCAAGGTTAAAGAACTTGCCGCAGCAGGCGCAGTGCCGAAAGGCGCGGTAAAGAATCTGGAATTTTGCAGCAGGAACAGTTACTTTTCTGAAAATATCGGGGAAGGGGACAAGTTGGCACTGTCTGACCCTCAGACCTCAGGCGGCCTGCTTATCGCACTTCCGCAAAAGGGGGTAAAGAAGTTTGATCATGCGATGAAAAAGGGCAGCGGTTCATACTGGGTGATCGGAGAGGTTGTGAAAGGCGCAGGAAAGATTATTGTACAATAGATCATCCCGCGATCAGGGATCGGATAAGCCAGCTCACCTCACATAATGCGTCATTGGTTAATAATTTATTGAACACAATGAGGTTATTTGCATAGTATGCGGGTAGCTGTGAATAGAATATGCGTCAAGACCTTGTTTGAAATTGTGTATATGGTATCGAAAGTATATTATTCACCCGCCCCTGCATTAGGTGAAAAGCATTATTTGGAAAATGGAAGACCAGCGAGAGACTGAATCAACAATTAAAATGATAGCCGACCACATGGAACACGGCTTCCTTGAAAACATTATCGATATGTTCAAGCATGATAAAAGTTACTATCCTTTTATCGGTAATATGCTCGGTGATGAAAGAATGGGGGTCAGGATCGGGACAGTGGCCCTGGTCGAGGCCCTTAAGGCACAGGACCTGAATAATGTCCTGCTGGCCATTCCCGGGATCGCGAAGCTGCTGGGGGACCCGAGTCCCACTATTCGGGGAGATGCCGCGTATGTGCTCGGCATTATCGGACATGAGGATGGACTGCCCTATCTTGAGGAGGCTCGCAACGACGAGAACCCGCTTGTCAGGGAAACCGTGGAAGAGGCGATGCATGCGATAAAAGAGGGGGACGCTTAAGCTAAAACCCCTGAGGATACTGAGCTCTCTTCTCCCGGCTGCATAGCTTCTCCTGAAGTCTCGAAAGTCCCTTTCTGAGGATTCAGTACCCAGATTGAGCCGAAGGCCTTTTCCTGGTAAATCTTTGCAAGGCCGAGCCGAATAATTTCGAGGAGGGCCAGAAACGTCACGATAAGGGTAAGTTTTGTATCACCTTCTTCAAAAAGCTCTTCAAACCGCACTCCGTCATCTTTCTCAAGACGCTCGATAATATGATTTATTTTGTCCGCTACGGTAAGGGTCTCTCTCGTAATTTCACGAATATGCGCAGGTGCCTTTTCCAGGAGTTTCTGAAAGGCAGAGATAAGGTCAAAAACATTTGCGTCAAAGAGTGTCGGCTCGGCATCAAACGCGAGCTCGTCTTTATCGGGAATAGTTCGGGTAAAAATATTCTTCCAGATTTCTTCTCTTTTTCTTAAATGAAGCGAAGAATCCTTATACGCCTGGTATTCAAGAAGCCGCTGCACCAACTCGGACCTCGGGTCTTCACACAGGTCTTCCTTCTCGTCCTCATCAGGCGGCAGAAGCATTTTTGACTTGATATGGATGAGCGTAGCAGCCATCACAAGGAACTCCCCGGCAATCTCAAGGTTTAGTTCTTTCAACAGCTTTATATATCCAAGATACTGCCTGGTAATCTCTACGATGGGGATATCGTATATGTCTATCTTGCTGTCTTTTATCAAGTGAAGAAGGAGGTCAAGGGGCCCTTCAAAGACAGGGAGTTTGAAGTGAATGCCGTTTAATGACTCGGAAACGGTTTCAGAGCCTTTCTGGGACAGGTCAGCAGCTTGTGGTTCTCTCTGAGACGGTATCGTCTCTTCCAATACCTCCGGCATTAGAACATATTATATTATCCGCTGAAATTAATGCAAGCAAATTTTGAGTATCAAGTAAATAATTCTTATGTTGCATGATCCGGCAGGGACCCTGCAGACATTTTAATGTAATCAACCAATAAGGGTATGCTGTCTGGTATATAATATCCCCATGATTGATATTATAAAAATTATATTAATCCTTGCGGTTATTGTGTTATTACTAAAGCGCAAATGGAATCTCGGCGCGGTAATGGCACTTTCATCCGTAATGCTTGCATTGCTGTATCTGCTGACCCCTCTTGATTTCCTTAGGGCATGTTATACGGCGACAGTCGACAAGACCACCATCAACCTTATTGTCGCATTGACGCTCATCCGGATATTTGAAAACGTCATGAGAAAAAGCGGACTCATGCAGGAAATGATGGACTCTCTCAGGGGGATGGTCATTGACAGGAGAATTTTAATGGCGGCAATGCCCGCGCTTATCGGGCTCCTGCCGTCAATGGGAGGGGCGATGTTTTCTGCGCCCATGGTGGAGGAAGCCTCAAAAGGGATAAACGTAACACCGGAAAAGAAGGCCTTTATCAATTACATGTTCCGCCACCCGTGGGAGTTTACCCTTCCCCTGTATCCCGGCGTGGTGCTTGCGTCAGCCATTACCGCGCATTCGCTGAGGGAGCTATTTCTTGCGAATCTGCCGTATGCACTTTGTCTCGTCATCGGTGGCACGGTCTGGGGATTAAAAGGCGTAGGGATGCATAAGGAAGGTTTCAAGAAAATATCCGCATCCGGACTTTTGAGTTTTCTGCCTTTGGCGGTGATCCTGGTGATGGTCATCGTCTTTCATCTTAACCTTTCACTCAGCATGGGGATCGTAATAATTGCTTTGTTTATGGCGCAACGGTATTCGTTTAATAATATTTTCCAGAGTCTGAAAGAAGGCCTGTCATGGGAGATATTTTTAATAATACTGGGCGTGATGACCTTCAAGGCCCTTCTTCACAGTTCGGGAGCAGTCACAAATATAAGCAGCTTTTTTACGGAAAAAAATATCCCTGTCCTCCCCGTGCTGTTTTTCCTGCCGTTCATTTACGGACTGCTGACCGGGCTCACCGTCGGGTTCGTCGGGGGTACATTCCCCATTCTTCTCGGGCTTGAAAATGTAAATCACATCGGTGCCGTATCATTTGCCTTTGCATCAGGATATGTCGGCGTGCTGTTATCTCCGGTCCACCTCTGCCTTGTGCTGACAAGGGAATATTTCGGAGCAGCGATGTCCGGAATATACGAGAAAACCATCAAAGTATGTATTGTAATAATGCTCGCGGCCCTGGCGGAGTATTTCATTATGGGCCGGTATTGACTTGCAAGCAATACATATTCTCATTACAATAACTCTTAACAAGGAGTTGTCAGGTGAAAAAATATATTGACCAGTTTATTGATTTCCTGAAAGAGGAGCAGGGGGTGTCTCCCCATACCTTGAGAGCCTACATGATAGACCTGAATGAATTTTCACTGTTTCTGAACGAAGAGCCGGAAGATATAGATTATCTGGATATCAGGAGTTATATCGCATCACTGCATCACAGGAACTTAAAGAAATCCTCTATATCAAGAAAACTCGCCAGCATCAGATCGTACTTCAAATACCTCCACAGGGAGGGATATGTAAAAAAGAACCCGGCCAAACTGGTGTCAAGCCCCAGGGTCCCGAAGACCCTGCCAAGGTTCCTGGATATTGATGAGACCTTTTCCCTTATGGACACCCCCAAAGGCGAGACATTTATCCCTGCGAGGGACAAGGCGATACTTGAACTGCTCTATTCTTCGGGGCTGAGGGTGTCGGAGTTAACGTCTCTGGATGTTGTTGACCTTGACATAAAAGAGACCCTTGTCAGGGTAAAAGGCAAAGGAAGAAAAGAGCGGATAGTCCCTATCGGGTCCAAGGCAATGGAGGCCATACAAAACTATCTTCCCGAGAGGATTTCGTTAAAGAAAAAATCACCGGCGCTTTTTTTGAACAACAGGGGAGGCCGGTTGACACAGAGGAGTGTGCGACGTATATTAGTAGCGTACAGCAGGATGATTAACCTTAAAGGGGATATCAGTCCTCATACCCTGAGGCATACCTTTGCAACACACCTGCTGCATGAAGGTGCAGACCTGAGGGCAATTCAGGAGCTCCTTGGGCACTCATCCCTTTCCACAACCCAGAAATATACACATGTGGATATACGGCATCTGACAGAGGTATACGATAAGGCGCATCCTATGGCGAGGAAGGACAAATAAAGGGAGAATCTTAATTACGGAGCGGATTATGTCAATACAGCAGGATTCACTGTTTCACGGGACAACAATACTTTGTGTGAGAAAGGACGGGAGAGTCGCCATCGGCGGGGACGGGCAGGTCACGCTCGGTCAGACCGTGCTGAAACACAACGCAAAAAAGATCAGGAAGATGTACAACGATAATATCCTGGCGGGGTTTGCCGGGGCCACAGCAGACGCCTTTACCCTTTTTGAGAAATTCGAGGAGAAAATCGAGACATACAGAGGTAATATAACCCGTTCGGCTGTTGAACTCGCAAAGGAATGGAGGACGGACAAGATCCTGAGGCGGCTTGAAGCGCTTCTGGTAGTTGCCGATAACGAGCACTCCTTTATTATTTCCGGCAACGGAGACGTCCTTGAGCCTGAAGACGGGATAGCGGCAATCGGCTCGGGGGGCCCTTATGCCCAGGCGGCTGCGAAGGCACTGCGGGAGCATACAGCGCTGGGGCCGAAGCAGATAGTTGAAGAGGCCATGAAGATAACGTCAAAGATCTGCATTTATACCAATGAAGCAATCAATATTGAGGAGCTCAATGGATAACCTTACACCGAAAAAGATTGTTGAAGAACTCGATAAATATATTGTTGGACAAAAGAGCGCCAAGAAAGCGGTAGCCATCGCATTACGAAACCGCTGGAGAAGACAACAGCTGTCTGACGAATTAAAGGACGAGATATTACCGAAAAACATACTAATGATAGGGCCTACAGGGGTTGGAAAAACCGAAATCGCGAGAAGGCTCGCAAAATTAGCGCAGGCCCCGTTTGTCAAAGTGGAGGCGTCAAAATTTACAGAGGTTGGCTACGTTGGCAGGGACGTTGAATCCATGATACGGGACCTCGTCGGCCTTGCTCTCACGATGGTGAAAACGGAACAAATGGAAAAGGTGCAGGAAAAAGCGCAGGCGCTTGCAGAAGAAAAAATCCTTAATCTGCTGCTGCCCCAGCCCAGGCCGAAAAGGAAGATATCCGCTGAAGACACGGAAGAACCTGCTGAAGAAGAGAGACAGAGTCATGACGACACGCGCGAGAAACTGAGGACCCAGCTCAGGGAAGGCAAGCTTCGCAACAGGTATATAGACCTTGAAGTGCGTGAAAAGGTCATGCCCTTCGGGGTCATCTCAAATATCGGCATGGATGAGCTTGAGATAAATTTAAAGGAAATGCTCGGCAATTTCCTCCCGGACAAGCCGAAGAGGAAGAAAGTGAAAATCCCGGAGGCCATGCGGATTATTCAGCAGGAAGAGGCCGGCAAGCTCATTGACATGGATAAAGTCACCAGGGAGGCCATTGAAAGGGCCGAGCAGAACGGGATCATTTTTATAGACGAGATAGACAAAATCGCCTCGAAAGGTTCAAGTTACGGCCCTGATGTGTCAAGAGAAGGGGTGCAGAGAGACCTGCTTCCCATTGTTGAAGGCTCAACGGTTTCAACGAAATACGGATCGGTCAAAACAGACCACGTACTTTTTATCGCGGCAGGGGCCTTCAATGTTTCAAAACCTTCTGATCTGATACCGGAACTTCAGGGGCGCTTTCCGATAAGGGCCGAGCTGGATGCCCTCGGTAAAGAGGAATTCCTCAGGATACTGCAGGAGCCGAGAAACGCGCTCTTAAAACAGTATGTCGCCCTTATCGAGACCGAGGGGGTAAAGATAACATTTACTAACGACTCTATTGAGGAGATCGCCTCCACTGCTCAACTGGTCAATGAGAAGACCGAAAATATAGGCGCCAGAAGGCTGCATACCATTCTTGAAAAGGTCCTTGAGGACGTGTCCTTTGATGCCCCGGACATGAAAGCCAGCGACCTGACGGTCGATGATACGTATGTAAAGGAAAAACTGGGCGCGATTATAAAAGATGAGGATTTGAGCAGGTATATCCTGTAGTCAAATGCCAAACGCAGTAATCAGGGGCGTATCCCATACGCCCCTGTAATCAATTACAGACTGTTTACTTCTTCCAGAGACGGGGATACGTCCTCAGTCGACAACTCTGGCGTCTTCTTCTCTCCCAGTCCCACGTGTTCAGCCAGCCAGAGCGATACCAGACGATAGTCATCCGAGCCGCGCGATATCCGCGCAGTAAGAATGACGGGTTTCCCCCGGCCCGGGGCCTCTGCAAGCGAAACATTTTCATGGATTATCGGCGACACCTTTCCCGGGAACATCTCGTCAAGCCTGTCCATAATCTCCCAGTGAATCCGGCGGCGTGGCTGCGCACGGCAGGGGATGATGGCCCTTATCTCAAGTTCCGGGTTCCGGGACTTGGCCGACTCAACAGCAGAAACCATTTGTCTCACACCGTTCATCCCGAGAAATGAGGCCTCTACCGGAACGATCACATGCTGACTGGCCATGAGCGAAGACATTGTAAGCATATCCAGGCTGGGGGGGCAATCGATAATCACGCAGTCCCATTCCCCTGCTGTCTGCCTGAGGCAGCTCGAAAAAATCTCGTCTCCCGGTCCGTCAATGAATATCTGTCTTGCAGTGACCAGTTCAGGACCTGAAGGCACAAGATCCAGTCCCGTGACATCTGTAGGAACAACCGGTAACGCGATTATTTTCTGCATGGCATCCAGGAGCCTGCGGCCCGTACTCATCCGTCCGACACAGATACTGGCGCTTCCCTGAGGATCGAGGTCTACAAGAAGGACCTTCTTCCCCTGTTCAGCCCAGCATGCCGCGAGATTAACTGCCGTTGTGGTTTTACCGACTCCACCCTTGAGGTTTACTACTGACACGACCTGTTTCATATAGACGTATTCCCTCCCCAGTTGTCTCCGGTCGTTGATGTGACCGGGATTAAATAAGTAACATGTCTTCCGATTTTATTTTTGTGGCAAGCAATTTGTAATCTATATTTTTTTATTGGTAATTGTCAACCGGGATATATTCGTTTCGCTATGATTATGTAGCATGATGAAGACATTGACTTGAAGAATATGGGAAGGGTATCCTTCTATTGATGGAAAATACAGTTGCCACCAACAGAAAAGCATATCACGATTATCATATACAGGAAACATATGAGGCCGGGATGTCCCTGCTCGGCACGGAAGTGAAATCTTTAAGGGAAGGCAGGGCTAACCTGAAAGACAGTTATGCGATTATCAAGGACGGAGAGCTGTTTCTTTTTAACTGCCACATCAGCCCGTACAGCCACGGAAACATCCAGAACCACGATCCGTTAAGAACAAGAAAGCTCCTCCTTCATAAAAAAGAAATCAGTAAACTGTGGGGCAAGATAAGTCAGCAGGGCCTTACCTTGATACCCCTGAAAATTTACTTCAAAGGCGGAAAGGCAAAGGTTGCCATAGGCCTCGCAAAAGGCAAAAAACAGTATGAAAAGAGGGAATCGATAAAGGAAAGAGAAGCGAAGAGGGAAATTGAGCGGCATATGAAACGATAAATCTAAAATTCGGGAAATAACACACAGGCACAAAAGCGATTATCTCATTTGCACTATTGAATGTTACGTCCTGAATTATTTATCTGTTAACGCCATGAGCCCCGGCAGGGCTTTTCCTTCCAGAAGCTCAAGTGCAGCTCCGCCCCCAGTCGAGATAAAGGAAATGCTTTCTGATACCCCGGCTCTGCTGACGGCAAGGTCTGTGTCCCCGCCTCCGACGATTGTCAGTGCGTACGCGTCGGCAACCGAATGAGCGATGGCATACGTGCCGCGTGAAAAGGCATCGACTTCAAAGACCCCCATGGGACCGTTCCATAAAATCGTTTTGGCATTTTCCAGGGCAATGGAAAAGAGCTTCACGGATGCCGGTCCGATGTCAACGGCCTTCCAGCCATTGGGGATTTCTTGTGCGGTAACGAGTTTTGTCTCGGCAGCCGGCTCGATGCTCTGGGCAATGACGCAATCTACCGGAAGGTAGAATTTTATCCCTTTTGCAACAACCCCTTCCCTTATGGTAGTGGCAAGTTCAAGCATGTCCTTTTCCACAAGCGAGTCTCCTACGTTATACCCTTCAGCCTTTAAAAAGGTATAAGCCATACCGCCTCCCACAATAACCTTGTCAACTTTGTTTTCAAGGTTCTTGATAACGTCTATCTTGCCGGATACTTTTGCCCCTCCCAGTATGGCGACAAAGGGCCTTACCGGATTGTTGATGACGCCCTGCAGGTATTCGATTTCCTTCTGAAGAAGGAAACCTGCAGCGGCAGGGAGAAATTTCGCGATACCTGTTATAGAAGCATGGCTTCTGTGGGCTGCCCCGAACGCATCATTGATGTAATAATCTGCGAGCTTTGACAGGGCCTTTCCGAAGGCCGCATCATTTGCTTCTTCCTCAGCGTGAAACCTCAAGTTTTCAAGAAGGATAATGTCGCCGTCAGCCATTTTACCTACCGCCGCTTCAGTCTCCGGGCCGATGCAGTCGGGGAGGAAGGTCACTTCCTTTTTGATAAGACGCTGCAGTCTTCTTGCGACAGAAGCGAGACTGTATCTTTTATCGGCCTTTCCCTTGGGCCTGCCGAGATGAGAGGCCAGGATTATTTTGCTGCCTTCATCTATTGCGTAATTTATCGTCGGAAGGGCCGAGCGGATTCTTCTGTCATCCGTGATATTGAGGTTCTCATCCAGGGGCACATTAAAATCAACCCGTATGAAAAGCTTTTTCCCCTTTATGCTCAGATCTTTAATAGAAAGTTTGTTCCATACGCCTTTTATCGGCAAAGATTCATTGTCTTCCATAGTCGTGTGTTACCTCTTTTTATCTATATAAAGCATTAAATCTTTCAGACGGGTACTGTAACCCCATTCATTGTCATACCACGAGAGCACCTTCACCATATTCCCTTCAAGCACTTTTGTAAGGCTAGCATCAAGGATGGAGGAGTGCGGATTGCCGTTAAAGTCAATTGACACGAGGGGTTCTTCGCAATATTGAAGTATCCCCTTCATGGGGCCTTCTGAGGCCGCTTTAAGCGCGGCATTGACGGCGTCCGCGGTTGTTTCTTTTTCAAGGTCAGCTACGAGGTCTACTACAGAGACATTTGGGGTAGGCACTCGTATTGCCATGCCGTCGAGTCTTCCTTTAAGGTGGGGAAGTACCAGTCCTACCGCCCTTGCAGCCCCTGTTGTCGTAGGTATCATGGAAAGCGCGGCAGCGCGTGTCCGTCTAAGGTCCTTGTGAGGAAGATCCAGTATACGCTGATCGTTTGTGTATGAATGTATGGTTGTCATCAGGCCGCGTTTGATGGTAAATTTTTCGTCGATTACCTTGGCGATCGGCGCAAGGCAGTTCGTGGTACATGATGCGTTGGATATGATTTTATGTTTTGCTACATCAAGGGTCCCCTCGTTGACGCCCATACAGACCGTGGCATCAGGCTCTTTGGCAGGAGCGGATATAATGACCCAACCCGCGCCGGATGACAAATGATGTGACGCCCCGGCCCTGTCAACAAAGTGTCCGGTAGATTCAAGGGCGATATCAACCTTCAGGTCCTTCCACGGAAGCTGTGCCGGGTCCTTTGTCGCAGTCACTCCTATTTTTTTGCCGTTCACAACAATACTGTTCTCTTTAACCTGCACATCGGCATCAAATATCCCGTGAACAGAATCATATTTTAAAAGATGGGCCAATACCTTTGCATCGGTAAGGTCATTTATTCCTACAATCTCAATCGAATTCTCTCCGAGGCAGGTCCTTAAGAAATTCCTTCCAATCCTTCCAAATCCGTTAATACCAACACGTAGAGCCATGATTCCCTCCTTGTTTAATTTATGTAGCTGNNGCTTCTTTGTGCGAAATGGTCTCGTCAATCTTTTTAATGTAAGAATCGGTGAGTTTCTGAATCTCATCTATTGCGCGCTTGGTCTCATCCTCACTCATATGCTTTTCCTTTTCAATCTTTTTCATCTCTTCATTGCCGTCGCGCCGGATGTTTCGTAATGAAATCTTTGCCTCCTCACCTCTTTTGTATACATGTTTTACAATTTCTTTTCTGCGCTCTTCGGTAAGCTGGGGTATTGCTATCCGGATGATTTTCCCGTCATTGCTCGGATTCAGCCCGAGGTCGGATTTCTGGATCGCTTTTTCAATGCTCGGGATTATTTTGGGGTCCCACGGCTGAATGGTAATCAGCCTGCTTTCAGGAACGCTTAATGTTGCAACATGATTCAAGGGAGTGGGGGTGCCGAAATAGTCGACCATTATACTGTCAAAAATTGCAAGGGACGCGCGTCCTGTCCGTATGCCTGCAAGGTCTTTTTTAAGGACATCCATTGTCTTTTCCATTCTATCAACTATTCTTTGCTTTGCTTCTTTTTGCATAAGGACTTATTCCCCCCTTCACTAAGGTGCCGACTTTTTTCCCTTCCAGTACCTTTCTGATATTTCCTTTTTTCATGAGGCCGAATACTATGATAGGCAGTTTATTATCCATGCAGAGCGATATTGCCGTGGAATCCATTACCTTCAGCCCCTTTTTAAGGACATCCATGTATGTAATATCGTTAAACTTCTTGGCAAGCGGATTTTTCACCGGGTCACTGCTGTAAATACCCTCAACCTTTGTTGCCTTGAGTATGACTTCAGCCCCGATTTCAACTGCCCGTAACGATGCTGCGGTGTCAGTAGTGAAATAGGGATTGCCTGTACCGCACGCAAATATGACAAAACGTCCTTTTTCCAGATGGCGGACAGCCCTCCTCCTGATATACGGCTCCGCGAGTTCACGCATTTCTATGGCTGACAGGACCCTTGTGGGCATTCCGTTGATCTCAAGCACGTTCTGCAGGGCAAGCGCGTTAAGCGCTGTGGCCAGCATGCCCATATAGTCGGCAGCGGTCCGCTCCATGCCTTCTGCGCTGGCCTCAAGCCCCCGGAAAATATTGCCGCCGCCTATTACAATGGCAATCTCAACCCCCAATTTCCTGACATCTTTGAGCTCACCTGCTATGTACTGGACAACTTTCTGGTCGATGCCGAACTGCCTGTCGCCCATAAGCGCCTCTCCGCTTAATTTTAGCAGGACTCTTTTGAAATGAGGTTCCCGGGTTTTCATATACAGGTATTAACTTGCTTTTTCTCCGAGTTGAAACCTGACAAAACGTTTGATCACAATATTTTCGCCGAGCTTGGCGACTTTTTCTGTGACCAGATCTTTAATTTTCTTCTTGCCCTCAGGGTCTTTTACAAAAATCTGGTCCAGAAGGCACGTGTCCGTATAGAATTTTTCAAGCTTCCCCTCTACGATTTTTTCAACTACCTGGGGTGGTTTGTTTTCCACCTGGGAAGCGTAAATCATCTTTTCCTTTTCTGTCACGTCGGAAGGGATGTCCTCCCTCCTTACACAGGAAGGGTTTGCCGCGGCAATATGCATGGCAACGTCCTTGACAAGCTCCTTGTACTCATCTGTTTTCGCGACAAAATCCGTTTCGCAATTTATCTCTACCAGCACCCCGATTTTACCCATGTGGATATATGAACCTATCAATCCCTCGGATGCCTCTCGTAAGGCCTTTTTAGCGGCCATCGCAAGCCCTTTCTGTCTCAGGATGTCCAGTGCCTTGTCAAAGTCTCCTGCCGCCTCAGTCAGGGCCCTCTTGCAGTCCATCATGCCTGCTCCGGTCTGCTCTCTCAGTTCCTTTATGTTACCCGCGGTAATATTCATCCGGTCACTTCCTCCTTCTCTTCCTTCTCCTCTGTGGCGATCTTCTCTTCAATTGCTTCCTTTTCGGATGTCTCTACCACGGTCTTGTTTAGGATGCTTTTGCCTTCAAGGACCGCTTCGGCCATTTTGGAGGATATCAGTTTAATGGACCGGATCGCATCATCATTGCCGGGAATTACGTAGTCAATATCATCCGGATTGCAGTT
>DKBK01000067.1:0-8509 GCA_002451135.1 Nitrospiraceae bacterium UBA6902 | reverse complement strand
GCCTGTTTCTTGGTCCCGACAAACAGGACGGTTTCCCCACGGCTTGAAACGTCTCTTACGAAGTTGTATGCAACTTCAAACATCTTGACTGTCTTCTGGAGGTCAATAATATATATGCCGTTACGCTGCCCGAAGATATACCTTTTCATCTTTGGATTCCAGCGCTTGACCTGGTGTCCGAAATGTACACCAGCCTCCAGGAGTTCTTTCATTGAAACTACCATAAATACCTCCTCAGTTTTGCCTCCGCCCTTTCTCTCCGAATCCCGAATCTTCGGGACACTGACAGAGAGAAGATTAGATGGACGTGTGTTATTATTGAAGAATTACAATAATCTTCTTGCTTCGAATACTAATAAGATTATCATATATTATGGAGCCAATGCAATAAGTTTTATCGCGTTCACGTTAAAGTTACTAATTTATCATAAAGCAGGTAAGTATCTTCCCGCTTTGGATTTAGGGGTTTGATACATAATCCCTTTGCACCGGGCTGTGTCATCATAATATTGAATTTCATAGGGAAGGAGAGAAACATGAAAAACAGATTCTCAACACTAATCATCCCGCTCTTAATCATAATCTCCCTACTCACGCTTTCATCATGTGCCGGGGATCAGGCCGAGGAGCTTTTTAAGACCGCGCAATTCGAGGAACTGCAGAACAACCGGGAACATGCCCGGCAGTTATACGGGGAACTTTTAAGGAAATATCCTGGAAGCGAATACGCGAAAAAAGCGGAAGACCGACTGGCGGATCTGGGGAAATAAACTAGGACTTGGTTTCAGGGTCAGCGGAAAAAGCGATTATTCCGCCATCTCTGTGCCTGCCGAGATCTTGCCGATCGAGATATTTTCTTTTATCGCAAAGAGTGCGCCGATAAAAACGGTGGTCCCCATCGCGACAAGCCATGCAACAATGCCATAGCTCAATGCGACCGCCTTTTGTATGCCGAATATGCCATGCAGGGCCGCGACACATCCTAAATGAAATGACCCGAGGAATCCGGGAGTAGGCGCGACAGTAATAAAAATAGCAACGGTCAGGCAGAGGACGACAAGTGAAGATATGAGAGGCAGTTGTGTCTGAATATCAAATGCAAAATAAAGTGGATAATAAGTGAAAATGAACAAGCCCCAGATGAGAAAGGAAAGGCACACGGTGGCCATAAAGCCACGCCTGTCCCTGATTATCTGGAGTCCTTCTGAAAAAGACCCGACTAATCCAAAAATCTTCCTCCCCCACGCTTCAGGAAAAGGTTTAACGAAGAATCCCACAACCTTCATGGTGAGGTCTTTTTTAAATTGAAGGAGGGCGGAAAAAATAAAAATGAACATGCATAACAAGGCACTGACAACCCCGAAAATTTTCACTTTGTCGAGCAGCTGATCCCCCCCTGCCACATCTCCCGAGACAAACACCTCAGGCATAAAGAGCAGCACGGAAACCAGCATAAGCAGCACTATAATTAAATCAAACAGCCTCTCAATAAAGATCGTGGCAAAGGACGCGCTGAAGCTTATCTGTTCTTTTCTGCTGAGAAGATATGCCCGGATAAACTCCCCCGCCCTTGCCGGGAGCATATTTGCCATAAATCCTACCATTAAAGGAGAAAAGAGGCTGGTAGTTTTTACATCCTTTATCGGTCGGACCAGATAACGCCACCGCATGGCTCTGAATACATAGCTCATAATAACGAGCGCTATTGCGGGGACAAGATATATGTAACGCGCCTCGAGGAGAGCGTTGCCGAGTTCAGAGATCTTTACACCCCTGAATGCATAGAACAGGGAGAGGGCGATAATAACCAGTCCAATGAGCAGATGCATATGCTTGTTATTCATAAATTGACCCTTTGCATTCTTAATAATATCAGTATCATTACTTTTTTGATTTGGAACTATTTGATCTGCTCTCTGCTTGACGCGAGTTCAGAAAATGAAAGATTGTCCTTGACTATAAAAAACGAACCAACAGAAATTATGAACCCCATGGCGACAAGCCAGGCGATAATACCAAAACTTGCGGCCACTGCTTTGGAAATCCCGAAAATGTCATGAAGTGCTATGACACAGGCCGCCTGAAATGCTCCAAGAAACCCGGGGGTGGGAAACAACGATATAAAAATACCTACCGTTAAGTTAATGATCAGCACCGCGGTAATTACAGGCAGTCCTGTTTCTATGCCAAAGGCAAGAAGAAGGGGATAATAGAAAAAGACCCCGGCCGTCCACACCAGAACAGACAGGAGAATAGAAGCAGTGAATCCGCGCCAGTCCCTCAGGATTTTAAGTCCGTCGGTAAATGAATGCACCATGCCGAAGATCTTTTCCCTCCATGTATGGGGAAGCGGTTTTGTGCATACATCCACTATCTTTATCGCCCACTCGTTTTTATACTGAAGAAGCACGGAGAATGAGAATATCCCCATACAACCGATAAAGCTTATCCATCCAAACTTGATCATATAACCCATCAGGCGGTGGTTTCCCCCGGCATCACCCTTTGAAAAGGTATCAGCGCTGAAAAACAATACGCCGACAAGTAAAAGCAGAAACATGAACATATCCATAAGTCTCTCGACAAAAATAGTGGCAAAGGAGGCGCTGAAACTTATTTGTTCCCTCTTGCCCAGGAGATAGGCCCGGATAAATTCACCTGCCCTGGCAGGCAGGATATTCCCCATGAAGCCTACCATCATCGGAGAAACAAGGCGCGTTGTCTTCACATTCTTGACAGAACATACAAGATACCGCCATCGCATTGCCCTGAAAACAAAAGTCAACGCAGTGGACAATACAGCCGGCACTAAATATATGTAATGTACTGACGTAAGTGCATCGCGAAGCTCTTGTATTGATACATTCTTAAAGGCATAGTATGAAGACAGGATGATGATGATAACGCCTATCAGGAGATGATTTTTTTTCATAAAATTTGTGCGTAAATAATAGTATAGCTGTAACATGAGTCAGCACGCAAGCACGAGGAGTTCTGGCAGTCCCCTCCTGTTCTGCAGTGCATGGCATGTAAATATGAGAGGTACCTCAGGACGCGGGAGGAACGGTGCTGGCCTGATCAATAATACGCACTATTGTTCTGACAATCAATTTCACGGCCTTTTCTCCCTTTTCCCTGCTCGCCTTTGCAGGATCACCCCATACACCGCTGCGCCAGTATCTGATCTTGTCTTTGACCACAAAGGGCTTTGGCAATTTCGGGTAATCTTCTTTCGAGCGGCCCTTTACCAGTTCCGGGGCAAGGGAAAGGACCAGAGACGTCTCGATTTCACCTGCGTGAGAATCATTTGGGGTCTCTGCGAGCTCTGCCAACTCTTTATACAGGATGTCATATGGACAGAGCACCGCTATTTTTATCCCCTTGAGGTCTTCGATTAAAAGCTCTGCCGCTTCTTTCAGGGCAGATGAGTGAAGGCCGCCGCCGTGACCTGTCACAAGGAAAAAGGTCCTGAGCCCCTTTTTATAGGCATCCCTCACAATATCGCACGTCAGTCTTCGCAGTGTTTCAGGAGTGATGCCGATCGTGCCCGGATGCTGGCTCGTGGTGGTACAGACACCATAAAAAACAGGAGGCGCAAGAAACACGTTTCTTTTCTTAACTACTTCTTTGAGCACTTCATAAATAATGAGGGTATCCGTGTTCAGCGGGAGATGATTACCGTGCTCCTCCACGGTGCCGAATGGGACGATGATTGTGTTGGTTTTTTTCAGATGCCGCTTAAACTCGGCCATAGTGATATTTTCAAGGATCATGAGTCACCTCCGGAACATTGTGTTTTGGAGAACAGGCACATTCACCCTGTCAGTGAACACCGTATCAGGGCGTATATGAAAGGATTCCGTCCTCTAAAAGGGATTTATTGAGTATTATACCTGAACAAGAAGGGGCTTCGAAAAAAACATTTGATGTATAATTGACTTATATAATATATTTTACGGTAAGAGGGTGCGTCATGAAGATAACTAAAGAAGAAAAGACGATAGAGGCAAAACAAACATGGGAGGAAAAAAGCGGACTTATCGCATTCCTTTCATCAGTACACAAAGAGGTAGCTGTGTTTAATGACACCTTTGAGTTTGGAATAGTTAACATGACCGGGGTCCTCAAGAGTATAGATGGAGACACAAGCTTGCCGTTAAAGGCCGGTTTCGTACTGGAACGATATAACCCTTTATTGCCGGAAGTGACATATTGTCTCTATTCCGTGTTGAGCAGCCAGTCCCTGTACGGATATATCGGTATCTGCAGGGACAGGAGGGTAACGACGTTAAAAACGCTGAACCCTATCAGGGATTTCAAGAAGGGGACGTCAGAATTGTATGAATGGCTGCGACAGCTGGTGCGGGCATCGTTTGAAAAGACAATGATATGAGCAGAGTTATTTATATGTAGTCGAGTGTAATATCCATCCATCTCAGAGAATGAAGTTAATTATACTTGGAAGCGGTACCTGTGTACCTTCACTGAAAAGAAATGCCCCAGGCTATTATCTGGAAGCAGAGGGTTGCCGGATACTTGTCGACTGCGGGAGCGGCACGCTTCTTCAACTGGAAAAGGCAGGCAGAAGTTACAGGGACATTGATGCGGTATGTATCACGCATAAGCATCCGGACCATTTTGCGGACCTCATGCCGTTACTCCATGCCCTGATTGCCACTCCACAACTAAACAGGAAGAAGGACCTTAATATTTTCAGTCCCAAGGGGTTCATGGAATATTATGAAGCATCTATTACATCGGTGCTGGGACATCCGAAGGAATTTCCCATAAGGATTAGGGAAGTTCAGGATAAATGTGATTTCGGGCCATTTCACATTATTACTGTGAAAACCATACATTCAAGGGACAGTATTGCGTACAGGTTTGAGCGCGGAGATAGATCAATCGTATTTACGGGAGATGCTGATTATGACCAGGGAGTAATAGCGCTCGCCCAGGATGCGGACCTTTTAATCGCAGACTGCTCATTCCCTGATTCCATGAAGGCAAAGGGGCACTTAAGTGCGAGAGAGTGCGGCATGGTTGCGGCAAAGGCAGGAGCCAAAAAACTGGTACTTTCACATCTTTACCCTGCGTGTTCTCCTGACGAAGACAGGGTTAAGGAAAGCAGAGAGGCCTTTGACGGGGAAATAGTCCTTGCAGAAGACCTGATGACAATCAATATCTGACCTGGATAACGCTACCATGAAAATATTTTACTCGCCGCAATGTCTTGAGTACGCGCAACCCGGGCATCCGGAGTCGCCGGCTCGGGTTGAAGCCACCGCTCATTTCCTCAGGGAAAAGGGCTTTGATTTTGCCGCACCTCATCCTTGCAGGGATGAGGACATCCTACTTGCCCACTCACAGGAACTGCTTGAAAGCGTAAAAAAGGAAAGTTTCTTTGACTTTGATACCCCTGTCTTTTCAGGGATAGCAGAGATTGCAAAGCTGTCTGCCGGGTCAGCAATTGATGCTGCCATGCATTGTCTGAACCATGGAGAAAAGGCCTTTTCACTTATGCGCCCGCCGGGACATCATGCGGCAAGAAACCGTCTCGGGGGATTCTGTTATTTCAACAGCATTGCCATCGCGTGTCTGAAGGCCCGGAAGGAAAGCGCCGGTATAGGGAAAGTCGCAATTGTGGATTTTGACTGCCATCACGGAAACGGAACAGAAGATATTGTTCTTGGTAAAAAGGAATTCTATTACCTTTCCCTGCATCAAAGCCCCCTCTTCCCCGGCACGGGCTTAAAGAGCAGGGACAACTGCAGGAACGTTTTGCTCTCCACCGGCACCGGTCCTGACCGCTTCCTTTCGGTGCTCGCAGATGAAATAAAGGCGGTAGAAAAGTTTAATCCCGACCTTCTCGCCGTCTCGGCGGGATTCGATTCTTACAAAATGGACCCGATCGCCGGTCTTTCCCTTGAGCAGGAAACATTCGGGGGAATAGGCAGAATGCTTGCCGGTTTAAACAAACCGACCTTCGCTGTCCTTGAAGGCGGGTACAGCAGGAACCTTCCGGAATGTGTATATCAATTTCTGACAGGGCTCGAGGGGTAGGACGGTACTAAATTGACCATGCGTTCTTTATGCTAATCAAATAAAGCCTGTGTTATAATTCCGGGCAATGGATATTAAAAAACTCGTAAAACCCAATATACGATCCCTTCGCGCTTATCAGGCGGAAGAAATCCCCTGCAGGATAAAGCTCGATGCGAACGAGAGTCCATATTCAGCGGTCAGCGGTCAGCGGTCAGCAATCAGCTTTCAGAAACATTTGCAAGCGCTGAACCGCTATCCTGACCCACAGGCAGCATCTCTCAGAAAGCTCATGGCAAAGGAATTACAAGTAACGCCGCAAAACATCCTTCACGGGAACGGCTCGGATGAGCTGATTTACAATCTTATTGCAGTATTCGGCGGGCCGGTTCTCTACCCTGTTCCTACTTTCTCCATGTACGGGATCATCTCTCAGGCGCTTGGAGAGAGGAAGATCGAAATCCCGCTTGATGATAGATTTGATCTCGATGCCAGTGGATTTATCAAGACCATCAAGAGGAGGAACCCTAAGCTGATATTCCTGAGTTCCCCCAATAACCCTACCGGCAACTGTTTTTCAGAAGACAGGATATTAAAAATAATCAGACAGTCAAAAGGGCTGGTCATAGTAGATGAAGCGTACCAGCCGTTTTCAGAGAAAATGTCTTTTATTCCTTTCATGAAGAAGCATAAAAATCTTGTTATCCTGAGAACATTGAGCAAAATAGGACTTGCGGGCCTGCGGGTGGGTTTTGTGATAGCAGACGCTGATATTATTAATGAACTCAACAAGGTAAGGCTTCCCTTTAATGTTAATTCCCTTTCGCAAAAGGTTGCATCAGAGGCCCTGCAGAACAAGAAACAGCTGAGGTCGGATATCCGCCTTATCATCTCTGAGAGGAAGAGGCTCTTTAAAGAGCTGGCGGGGATGGCCGGCGTCGTGACATATCCATCGGATGCGAATTTCATATTCTTTAAAGTGGACAACGGAGAACGGATTTACAGGAACCTTCTCCAAAAAGGGATTCTTATCAGGAGCATGAAGGGAGTTGCGGACGGCTGTCTGAGGGTGACGGTCGGGACTCCCAAGGAAAACGCAGCTTTTTTGAGAATACTCAAACAGATTCTGTGATAGTATGATAAATAAATAACAGCTTGCCAGGAGGGTTACATGCCGAGAAAAGCCACAGTATCAAGGAAGACGAAAGAAACCGATATAAAGATAAATCTCAATCTTGATGGTAAAGGGAATTACAAGATTAATACATCCATCCCTTTTGTGGACCATATGCTCAGTCTTATGTCAAAACACGGGCACCTCGACCTTGACGTTCATGCCAAAGGCGATATCGAAGTTGATTATCATCACCTTATGGAAGACGTGGGCATTGTCCTGGGGGAAGCGATTAATAAGGCGCTTGGCAAAAAGCTGCAGATACGCCGTTACGGCGAGGCAGTGACCCCGATGGATGAGAGTCTCGCGCAGGTGGTCATAGATCTCAGCGGCAGGCCGTTCTTGGTATATAAGGTCAGAACACCAAGGGGGGGTACCCAGATTCAGAGCCTCGGTGTCTCTCTCTTTGAGGACTTTTTCCGGGCCTTGACGAACAATGCGGGGATGAACCTTCATATAAACCTGCACTACGGCCGTGACCCCCACCACATCTTTGAGGCTATTTTTAAAGGGTTCGGCAGGGCATTGCGTGCGGCTGTCGAAATTCATCCCGGGGCAAAAGGAGTGCCGTCGACAAAAGGGACGCTTTAAGGAACTCCAGACTATAAATAAACATAAATCTCACCCACACAATTCCTGTATCCAGGAGTTTGGATTTTAATATTTGAACTGGCTCTGAGTGAAATCAAAGGTTCATTCCGGCATCAACGATTTTTAATAATCCATTTGAGTCATTAATTTTTCCCCTGTTTGAATTCTGTTGCTGTTTCACTATATTTAATGATTTTCTGTCAGTTTTGCTATTCATCATAAATCTGTATTATTTATTATTTCGATGGTCCTTCCGATATTACGATAACTTACATGAGGCAACGATTTGAATTTTTCATTTTTATGTAAGATGATACATGGTAAGACTTGTTTACTTGGTGGTGCTAGTATGAGAATATATATATATATATTTTGACGGATAGGCATTCAAATGATAAACTTAAATAAAATTAACTTAGGAGTAAGTTCTTTTTTTAAGTACGTCTAGGCAGAGACTCAATTTTAGTCTTTTATATCTATAGGGGGAGAAAACAAATGCGTCTATAAGGATGGTGGAAAATAGAAGGGTTATGGAGAGCCAATATTATGGTTAACTCGTTTTTCACTCTTAATAAGAGGTAATAATTATTCCATCTATTTCAAGTTCAGGACAAACGAGTTATTATATACCACTTGTTCTCTTTTACTACTTGAATTTATTAATAATATAGAATAATAAAAGGAGACCCGGAATATGAACAG
>DKBK01000016.1 GCA_002451135.1 Nitrospiraceae bacterium UBA6902 | reverse complement strand
GTCCTTGCCGGTCCCAATATTGACAAGCTCACCTATATCGCGAGCATCATATTGCTCCATGAGAAAAATACATGCCTCTGCAAGATCATCGACATAAAGAAATTCCCGATACGGAGAACCGCTNNATCGCAAAGGTCCTTTTTAATTGCATCGTAATCTTTTATTTGCAACAGGTTCGCAAGATGAAATTTTCTTATCAACGCGGGAAGAACATGAGAGGTCTCCAGGTTGTAGTTATCATTTGGCCCGTAAAGATTCGTAGGCATTGCTGAAATAAAGTTNNGGATAAATACACGAAGAGCCCAGATTAATTAACTTCTTGACTCCATGTTTATACGCAGCATGGATCACATTTGCTGCAATCATTATATTCTCGTATATAAAATCAGCCTTGTAGGTATTATTGGCTAATATTCCGCCAACCTTCGCAGCAGCCAGAATAACATATTCCGGTCGCACATCACTAAAGAATGCCTCCACATCATTTTGTCGGGTAAGATCGAGTTCTCCATGTGTACGTGTGACAATATTGGTGTATTCCTGGGCCCGTAATTTTCTTACAATGGCAGACCCGACCATGCCTCTGTGGCCAGCGATATATATTACAGACGATCTGTTCATAACGCCATTCCTCTCATCAGTAAATTCAGGCCCTTTCTACCCTACAATGGACTGACTATTCTTTATCCACCGGATATCATTGCCATGTAATATCTTTTCACCTTCACCAGGTGAAGTGATACCGGCTAATTCCATATCTGCATCTACCATAATCTTAACAAGCTCCTCAAAGGCAACTCTTGGCTTCCAGTTCAGTTTCTCCCTTGCTTTAGAGGCATCAGCAAGAAGATCGTCCACTTCTGCAGGCCGGAAATATTGTGGGTCAATCGCAATAACCGTGTCTCCCTTTTTTAAATCCGCTGATTTATAGGAACGAACGATGCCCCTTTCGTTTAAGCCATCGCCCTGCCATTCAATTTCTACCCCGGCATATTTAAATGCAAGTTCAACAAACTCCCTGACAGAATGACTTTCTCCGGTACCAATCACATAATCATCAGGCCTCTCCTGCTGAAGTATGAGCCACTGACATTCCACATACTCGGGAGCAAAGCCCCAGTCCCTTTTAGCTTCAAGGTTTCCGAGATAAAGCTTCTTTTGTTTTCCCGCAATAATATTAGCAAGCGCCCGGGTAATTTTTCTTGTGACGAATGTCTCTCCTCTCCTTGGTGATTCATGATTAAAAAGGATTCCATTGCATGCGTACATATTGTATCCTTCCCTGTAATTCACCGTCATCCAGTATGAGTACACTTTTGCAGCTGCATACGGACTTCTTGGATGAAAAAACGTTTTTTCATTCTGGGGAGGAGCAGAAGAGCCAAACATTTCTGAGGACGATGCCTGGTAAAACCTTGCCTTTGCTCCGCTTCTCCTGATGGCCTCAAGCAGTCTTGTAGTTCCCAGCGCGGTTATGTCTCCCGTGTATTCAGGGATATCAAAACTTACCCGCACATGACTTTGCGCACCAAGGTGGTATACTTCATCCGGCTGAATATTATATATGATATTAGTCAGTTGTCCCGAATCAGACAGGTCCCCATAATGAAGAAAAAGTTTTGCGTCAGCCGTATGACGGTCAACGTAAAGATGATCTATTCTCTTTGTATTAAAACTGCTTGCCCGACGAATAATGCCGTGAACTTCATATCCCTTTGATATTAACAACTCGGCAAGATAGGACCCATCCTGCCCTGTGATACCGGTGATCAATGCTTTTTCCATATGCACTCCTTCCTCATTATTTATATCAATACCCGTTCTGTATCGACATTACTGTAGTTGCCCGGGTTCCCGGTTACTGTTTTATATTAGCGAGAAATTAAATTTAAAACAATGAAGGACATTATGGGCAATTCCATTGACCAGTATACTCTGACTGTAATTCTGAATACCACAATTATATGGTAAAATACAGGTAATGCTAAGAATCAAAATCTGCGGGATAACCAATAGAGAAGACGCTTTTGCTGCAATTACTTGTGGTGCGGACGCGCTGGGGTTTGTGTTCTATGCAAAAAGCCCCCGGTCCGTTACACCCGAAACTGCACGGTCGATTATATCTTCGCTTCCACCGCTTGTCACAACCGTAGGGGTCTTCGTTGATGAAGACATGGAAACTCTTGAGAATATAATTTCATATGCCGGGCTGGATATAGTCCAGCTTCATGGTGTTGAATCTCCTGAATATGTCAATTTAAGCAGAAAAACCATAAAGGCCATAAGAGTAAAAGACCTTGCAGATCTTGAAATCTTAAATCAATACAAGTCGGCTGCGGCATTCCTTCTTGATACGTATTCCCCTGAATCTATCGGTGGTACGGGACACGTTTTTAATTGGGAAATCGCGGTTGAAGCCAAAAAATTAGGGAGGATAATCCTTGCCGGAGGCCTCAATCCTGACAATATTGAGGAAGCGGTAAAGCTGGTTCAACCTTACGCAATAGATGTGGCTTCCGGGGTTGAAGGGGACATAAAAGGGAAAAAAGACCATAATAAACTGAGATTATTCATCGAAAGAGCCCGGAAAGCTTCTCTGAAATATTATTTGTAATGAATGATCCTTCACCATCCCCCATACCTGAATCAGACAGGACTGCTCTCCGTAAATCTGCAATTGAAAATATACTGGGCCCCCATTTTATAGAGAACAATAAAGTACAGCTGTTAAAAAGCGGCCGTGAAACCTTTCAGACTATTCTTGACCTTGTATCAACAGCAAAGGAAATTATCTGTATTGAATTTTATATCTTCAAGGACGATGACACCGGGAAAAAACTGGCCGGGATTCTTAAAGAAAAAGCGAGAGAAGGGGTGAACGTGTATCTGCTTTACGATCATTTTGGCTCCTTCCTTACTTCAAGACGTTTCTGGTCTGACTTAAAGAAATCGGGGGTTAAGGTAAGAGTATCTCACCCATTTAAATGGACCGCTCCGCGGGAGTACATGTATCGCAATCATAAAAAACTATTGATAATCGATGGGACAAAAGCGGTAACCGGGGGATTCAATATTGCCGACGAATACCACGGTTATTTCAGAAAACGGAATATCACATGGCGGGATACAGGCATTTATCTCGAAGGACCTGTCACTTCCGCCCTGCTCAATATGTTTCAGATAAGCTGGTCCACGTGGAAAGGTGAGTTAATAAATCGGCATACCAGACATGAAGCCCTTATCCAGGGGGTCCCGGTTATCCCTATTTTTGCCAATTCAGGCAGGGCACGGAGACGGATGAGACGGCTTCTTATTTACAGCATCAGAAATGCAAAGAAGAGTATTCTGCTGACAACCGCTTATTTTGTTCCCAGCAAGAGGATTTTACGTGCCCTTCTTCATGCAGCAAGAAGAGGGGTATCTGTTAAGCTTCTGCTTCCCGGTAATAGTGATATACAGTCAGTCTTTTATGCAGGAAGAAGCTACTACCACAGCCTATTGAAGGCAGGGGCGGAAATCTATAATTATCAGGGCGCGGTTCTGCATGCCAAGACCACAGTGTTTGACGGATGCTGGAGTATCATCGGTTCTGCCAATTTTGATTTCCTATCGTTACGGAAAAATGAAGAAAGTAACGTAGGTATTTTTGACGTAGATTTCAGCACGCATATGACAGAAGTTTTTCAGACTGATCTGAAGGATTCATTCAAGATAGATGCCGCCACGTGGGCAAAGCGTCCCCTGTATCAGAAGATTCTGGAGAAATTATTTTATGTGATAATAAAAAAACTTTAAGCAGCGTTGTATGAATTCTTAATGCACCTATAATCTATGTACCTCTGTGCATCCGCTCCTGCATTCCATCAAATTCTATTGATATTCCCGCCTATTGTGATATACTATTGACTTGCAAATTTTGAGCTATTAATATCATTCTTTAGCCAATGAAAAGTAAATCTGGTAACTATCCGGACAGGAAAGGGCATTTTGGTCAATACGGCGGCAGGTTTGTCCCTGAGACACTTATGCCCGCCCTTCTCGAACTTGAACGGGCCTATACTACTTATAAAAAAAACAAGACTTTTCTCAACGAACTCAAGGCACTTCAGAAAGATTTTATAGGAAGGCCGACCCCGTTATATTTTGCCAGTAACCTTACCGAATATCTCGGCGGAGCCAGAATATATCTGAAAAGAGAGGACCTCTGTCACACAGGGGCCCATAAGATTAATAATGCGATCGCCCAGGCCCTGCTGGCCAGGAGGATGGGGAAGACGAGGATAATCGCTGAAACAGGAGCTGGTCAGCACGGCGTTGCAACTGCCACAGGCGCTGCCCTTACCGGTCTCGATAGCGAGATATATATGGGTTCAGAGGATATCAGGCGCCAGTCACTGAATGTGTTCAGAATGCGCCTGTTAGGTGCCAAAGTCACAGAAGTCAATGTAGGATCAAAGACATTAAAAGATGCGATCAATGAAGCCTTACGTGACTGGACAACAAATGTACGGACCACACATTATGTATTGGGGACTGTATTCGGGCCCCATCCTTACCCGGTCATGGTGAGGGATTTTCAGTCAGTGATAGGCAGGGAAGCCAGACAGCAAATACTGAAGGCAGAGAACAAACTGCCCGACTGTCTCATTGCATGCGTCGGGGGAGGCAGTAATTCCATCGGGCTTTTTCATGCCTTTCTCAAGGACAATATAAGGATGGTAGGTGTTGAGGCAGGCGGGGAGGGAATTAAATCAGGCAGGCACGCGGCCCGATTTGCCGGCGGCTCCCTGGGAATCTTTCAGGGATGTAAAAGTTATCTTCTTCAGAACAAAGATGGTAATGTCCTAGGAACTCATTCGGTTTCCGCAGGCCTTGACTATGCGTCAGTAGGCCCTGAGCACTGCTATCTGAGGGACCTCAGGAAAATTGAATACACCTACGCAACCGACACAGAGGCACTGAAGGCTTTTGAAGTCCTGAGCAAAAAGGAGGGGATAATTCCGGCGCTTGAGTCTGCTCATGCCATTGCAGAGGGAATGAAAACCGCATCGTCCATGCCTAAGAGTTCTATTATAATTATTAACCTTTCCGGCAGGGGAGACAAAGACGTGCAGGAAGTAGCCAGGATAAAGGGAATCAATCTGTAGGGGCGTATTGCCGCATGCCCTGAGGTGTCAGTCCTGACATTATCGTATTGTATATGAACAGAATACACGATACATTTAGCAGCTTAAAGAAAAAAGGCAAAAAGGCCTTTATTCCTTATATAATGGCCGGGGACCCCTCTCTTGATGCTACAAAGCAGTTTGTCCTGGACATTGAAGCTGCCGGTGCAGACATTGTTGAGCTTGGAGTCCCTTTCAGTGACCCTCTTGCTGACGGACCAACCATACAAAGGGCTGCGGAGAGGTCAATGAATAGCGGCACAACCCTTAAAAAAGTCCTCGGCCTCATCAGAGAGATAAGACGGGTCTCCGATATACCTCTTATCCTCATGACATATTATAATCCGGTGTTCAAACTGGGCATTGAACCCTTTATTAAAAAAGCCGTCAGCGCCGGAGTTGACGGTGTCATAATACCCGATTTAATTCCGGATGAAGCAGAGGAGTTCATTAAGCCGGCTCGCATGTACGGGCTCGATACAATTTTTTTGCTGGCCCCTACGAGCACTCCGGAAAGAATTAACAGGGTGGTCAAGTCTTCAACCGGGTTTTTATATTATGTGTCCATCACCGGAATCACCGGATCAAAACTTTCTATTGAAAAATCCATGAAAGATACCTTACATTCTATTAGGGGCATTACCCGTACTCCGGTGGCCGTGGGTTTTGGCATATCGACCCCCGAGGAAGCATCTGTCATGGCTAAGCTGGCCGATGGTGTTATAGTAGGAAGCGCTATAGTTAAATTAATAGCTCAGGGAAAGAGCATTAAGAATTATGTAAAAAGTCTCAGAAAGGCAATATGAAGTCAGGGATCATGGGCCAGGGATCAGGAACCAGCAGGATATCATTGTTAGCAGCTGACGCCTGTCACCTGTCACCTGTCACCTTTTATTAAAATAATGGCCTGGTTCAAGAAAGAAAAAAGTAAAATAACCAAAAAGGTAAAGGTACCCGAAGGTCTCTGGGTAAAGTGCAATTCCTGCAAAGAAATAATCTACCGGAAAGAGGTCGATAAAAATCTGAAGGTATGCCCGAAGTGCAATTATCACTTCAGGATTTCAGCCAGGGAACGGATGTCTCTTCTCGCGGACAGCGGGACCTTCGTGGAAATCGGACAGAACCTTACATCCACTGACCCGCTGGACTTTAAGGACCAGATTACGTACAAGGAACGTCTCAAGGAGTCAGAAAAGAAGACAAATATAAAGGAGGCCGCCACTGCCGGACATGCCCTTATAGGAAACCGTCCTGTAATGCTCATAGTCCTTGACTTCTCATTTATGGGAGGAAGTATGGGTTCAGTGGTAGGTGAAAAATTCGTGATGGCAGCGGAAAAGGCCGCTGAGGACTTTATCCCGTTAATATCGGTCACTTCATCCGGCGGCGCCAGAATGCATGAAGGGATTGTCTCTCTTATGCAAATGGCAAAGACATCTGCTTCGGTATCGCGCCTTAAGGAAACAGGTCTTCCGTACATTTCCATACTTACTGATCCCACCTTTGGAGGTGTATCTGCAAGTTTCGCGATGCTCGGGGACATTATCATTGCTGAGCCTAAAAGCCTGATTGGCTTTGCCGGGCCGAGGGTAATTGAGCAGACGATCAAACAGCAGCTTCCCGAGAATTTTCAGACCGCGGAATTCCTGCTGCAGCACGGCATGATAGATATGATCGTAAACAGAAAAGACCTCAAGGACACCGTGATAAAACTGCTGTCCCTGACAACCGGTGGCAATAAATCCCCGCAGTCAGAACATGAATAATAGTTTCACCTTCTTCCTGATGAATCTAACATGGCCGATAATTCCGACAGATACGACTCTACGTTAAATTACCTTTATGGCCTCCAGAAGCATGGCATAAAGCTGGGCCTGACAAATATAAGGGAATTGATGAACATGCTCGGCAGGCCCCAGGACTCCTTTCGTTCCATCCATATTGCAGGGACCAACGGCAAGGGGTCCACAGCAACCGCTGTTTCGTCAATTCTCATGAAAAGCGGCCTCAGGGTCGGGTTGTTTACGTCACCTCACCTTGTCAGTTTCACTGAACGCATAAGGATCAATGACCGCTGCATAGCTGAATCCGATGTGATCGAAATAGCACACAGACTCAGGACAGAAGTATCCGCGACGGACTTAAATCCGACATTCTTTGAGATTGTCACAGCCATGGCCTTTTATTATTTCTCATGCAATAATGTGGACTGGGCAGTAGTGGAAACAGGCATGGGGGGAAGGCTTGATGCCACTAATGTCCTCCATCCCGAGGTAACCGTTATAACAAATATCGGCATTGATCACTGCGAGTTCCTCGGAAACAGCATTTCCGATATCACCTATGAAAAGGGGGGGATTATCAAATCCGGAGTCCCGCTTGTAACTGCCTCGCGTAATGAAGATGTCATTAAACAGCTGTCAGGCATCGCATACCAGCGCAATTCGGAAATTCATATTTATGACAGAGATTTCAGAGGTAACATCATAGAGATAGACGACAGGCATATATCTGTTGATTATGAAGGTTACAGGAATTACCGTAAGTTAACGGTCCCTCTTTCCGGGGAATATCAGCTCTATAATATGTGCACAGCAATAAGGGTGTGTGAGATATTAAGGGAAAAAGGACTTCCCATATCTGATCTGCCCATAAAATCAGGCCTAGAGGATATCAATCTCCAGGGCCGTCTCGAATGGGTATCTCAAAACCCTCCTATTCTTATCGACTGCGCCCACAACCCCGACGCGGCACGGTCCCTTGCGGTTTCGGTAACAAGGCTGTTCAGCGATAAAAAAATCATCCTGATAGCCGGTATAATGTCTGACAAGGATATCATGGGTATATTACTTCAGATAGCTCCGCTTGCAGTGACCGTGATACTGACAGCAGCAAAATGTGAAAGGGCGGCCTTGCCTGAAAAACTCAAAAAAGTAATGTCAGACATATATGGGTCTGGCGCGAATCCGCAACCTTCTTCAGTAACGGAGACGGGTACTGTACGTGAGGCCCTGGATCTCGCAAGATCACTTTGCGGCAAAGACCATATCATACTCGTGACCGGGTCTTTTTATATTACTGGAGAAGTCAAGGAAATCCTGGGCGCCGAGAGTATATTGCCGCGGTTAAGGGAATATACGTAAACGGCTAAAGGAAAAGGGATGCGTCAAGAGGCCGGAAATAACAAATGAAAAATGAAAAACCCGTATTAAAGGATAGTCAATGTGACGCTAAAAAGATCCTCTTTTACTTCTTGCTTCTCACAACTCTCTTCTTACTTCTTCCTTCCCATGTGTCTGCAGATGATGCAGCAGTCATCACGGCAGACAGGATGGAATATCTGTCCAAAAGCAATGCATATATAGCTAACGGTTCTGTAACAATCACTTTTGGAGATGCCATATTGACTGCCGATGAAGTGCGGATGGACACCAACACATATGATGCGGTGGCAACCGGCAATGTCACCTACAGGGACGCTGATGCCGATATCACCGCGGACAACATAGAATTAAATCTCAAGACAAAAATCGGCACTATTCACGAAAGTTACATTTATTATAAAAAGAACAACTTCCACTTGCGAAGCGCGGAAATAAGGAAGACAGGTGACAGGACATTTTCCCTGCATGATGCCACGGTCACAACATGCGATGCAGACCCTCCGGAATGGCAGCTATCAAGCAAGGATATATCAGTTACACAAGATCAAAGCTTAAGCGGTAGGCAGGGCACATTCAAGATCAGGAATACCCCGGTTTTATACATGCCTTATTTCTGGGCGCCCCTGATCAAAGAGCGTCAGACAGGCCTCCTTTTCCCGTCCTATGGGTACAGCAGTACAAGGGGCACATACTACAAACAGGGCTTCTTCTGGGCCATACAAGACAATCACGATGCCACTGCATATCTTGATTATTATAGCAAGAAAGGACTTGCAGAGGGGCTGGACTACAGATATATATTAAGCCCTGAGTCTGACGGAGAATTATGGCTGTATCACGTGCAAGACAAAGCACCCTCAAGAAGTCTCGCCGAAATCAAGTCCTATCACAATCAGAAATTTCCACATAATATTTCGGGATATGTAAAACTGCATGCAGTTAATGAACCTGACTATTATGAGACCATGGACTCAACCTCCTCCAGAAGGTTCGGTTTGTCATGGTGGCAGCCTACCAGATTTGGCCTTGCATCAGAAGAACGGCTCCAAAAATATCTGGAATCGGACGTGCACCTCTCAAAACAGTATGATATCGGAAGAATATTTTTCCTTGCCCAGGGGTGGCAAAGTCTTGAAGGCACCTCAGAGGAAGTGCTGCAGCATCTCCCGGAAATAGGTTTTGTTCTTAATACGCAGTCGAAGAAGTTTTTCTCCTTTAATATGAGCATGGATGGTGTTAATTACTGGAGACAAAAAGGTCAGGAAGGGATGAGGTTTGACATCAATCCAAATATATATTTCAGTTACGGAAGGCTGTTTAATATTACCCAGAAAGTCGGAATAAGGGAAACCGCTTATGTCCTTAATGAACCTTCCGAAAACGAGGAAAGGCACATATATGATTTCGACACAACGTTAACGACCAAATTATTCAGAAAATATTCATCCTTCATACATATTATTGAGCCTGCTTTGCAATATACATACATTCCTTTTGCAGACCAGGATAAAATCCTGTCTTTTGATCCAACGGATTACATCCCCAAGGCAAATAATATCACGTATGCACTTACCAACAGGCTCTCAGGGCTCGGTTCAAAAAACCTGGAAACCAGGTTCAGGCTTTCACAGAGTTACAGCCTGCTTGATACAGATAAACCTTTCACGCCATTGCTTGCCGAGGTAACCCTGTCGAGTAATGAACTCGAGTTTATCATGAATGCCTCGTATGATGTAGATGACAGCCTGCTTACAGAGATGATCGGTTCTGTTAAATTAAAAGGCCAGCAGGGATTTATTACCTTTGGAAAGAACCTGAGGCGCTCCACTGAGCTCGACCAGTACACGTTCGATACCGTTATTTACCACCCGATCAAACTGGCCAGCAGGTCCCTTCCCATAGACTTTCACGGGACCATATGGTATGACGCAGACGCGGGAAGGGTTCAGGAGTTGAATATAGGCTCTACCTACAAAAAACAGTGTTGGGGATATTCAGTCAATTATATCGACCGGCGCAAAGAATTCCAGATAATATTTGCAGTGGAGTTTACCGGTCTGGGGACCTTCAGTTTAGGAAGTATTTAGACGGATTCCCTGACACCGCCGTGTTTCAGTAAGAACATGGAAGTGCGCACTTAATAAAATATATTTTACTTCTTCCTTCTCACTTTTTCTTCGCTTCTTCCCAGAAAACTTCCATCTCGGCGAGGGTCATGTCAGAAAGTTTCCTCCCCTGACCCGCTGCTGCAGCCTCAATATGTCTGAACCTTTGATCAAATTTTCTGATGGTCCTGCTCAGGGCATCTTCAGGGTTGACATCAACAAAATTGGCTATCCTCACGAGGACAAAAAACAGGTCGCCCAGCTCATCTTCAATATCTTTATGCTTCTTTTCATGTATTGCCTCTTTTAATTCCCTGATCTCCTCTTCGAGCTTTTCAAACACGTCTTCAAGCCTGTTCCAGTCAAAACCTACCTTCGTCGCCTTCATCTGGATCTTCCGGGCCCTTAATAAAGCCGGCAGAGATCTCGGAACCCCGCCTATGGAGGAGTCATGATTTTTCCCTTCTCTTTTCTTATGCTCATCCCACCACTCGACAACGTCATCTGATGTCTTTAACGCTTTGTCCCCGAACACATGCGGGTGCCTGCGGACCATCTTCCCGCCAATGTCCGCCACCACATCATTGATATCGAATTTCCCCTCTTCCTTCGAAAGCTGGCTCTGAAGCACAATCTGAAAAAGGAGATCTCCCATTTCTTCTTTCATCCCCTCATAATCATTTTCTTCAAGGGCATCGATAAGCTCATAGAANNTGGGCCACAATATCAACCAGTTTTTTGAAGTTCATCGTCAAAGTATATCAGATTTACGCTGAAACCTGCATGAGAGGAGAACACAGCGACAGCGTGTCACTGGCATGTATTGAATCTCATGATTCATATGCCAAGTCCCCTGACAAACCACTCGGCGCCGGCACATGGACCATTTCAATATAAAATACACCCATCCTATCGGGAGTTCCCACAATCACATCAGTTCAATTATGATTTTCAAGATGTTGCAGATGAGCTCAACTGGATAAGAGAAAAATCAACAGCACCTAAGGGAGTTCGCCATACAGATTTAATTTTCTGTACAGTGTCCTTAACCCTATCCCCAGTACCCTGGCAGTTTCGGATTTATTGCCCCTGTGTTTATCAAGGGCCTCCAGTATGGCCTTCTTCTCAATATCAAAAAGATTCCCGGATATCGGGCCCAAGGCCTGATTTTGTTGCCCGATAGTCATGAAAGGAGGTAACCCGTCTACATCGATAATCTCCCCGATGTTCATAACAACCGCGCTCTCGATGCAGTTCATTAATTCCCTTATATTACCGTGCCAATTGTATGATTTAAGGAGCTTCATGGCCTCGCGCGATATCTCTTTGACCTGCTTATTATGGATTTCACTGAACCTCTTCAGATGATAGTCTATAAGCAAAGGGATGTCTTCCTTCCTCTCCCTTAGTGGAGGCACTTCAATGGTGACGACTTTTAATCTGTAGAACAGATCGTCTCTGAATCTTCCTACCTTTACAAGCTGCTCAAGGTTCTTGTTCGTGGCTGAGATAATCCTGACATCGACTTTAATTGTCCTGGTACCCCCTACCCTCTCAAACTCTGATTCCTGCAAAAACCTCAGGAGTTTGATCTGAATGGACAGAGGAAGATCCCCAACTTCGTCAAGAAACAGCGTCCCGCTGTCCGCGAGCTCAAACCTCCCTTTTTTCATGTACATCGCGCCCGTAAAGGCCCCTTTCTCATGCCCGAACAGTTCGCTTTCCAGCACACCTTCGGCAAACGCAGAGCAGTTCACTTTTATAAAGGGGCCTTCAGCAACACGGCTGTTATAATGAATCACATTCGCAACAAGCTCCTTGCCTGTCCCGCTCTCCCCCTGGATTAACACCGTCGCCTTTGTAGATGAGACGCGATCAATTAAACCCAGGATCTCTTGTATCGTCTCTGATTTGCCGACAAGAGATGCAGAGTCAATTTTCTCTCTTATCTTATGCTTTAATATGATATTCTCTGACCTCAGCTTCTTGTTCTCAATGGCATTTTTTATGGTTATCTCAAGCTTATTAAGGTCGATAGGTTTAGTCAGATAATCATATGCCCCCCTTCGCATTGCATCAACCGCTGACTCAATTGTTGAGAAACCCGTTACGAGGATCACAACCGCATCCTTATTGTCCTCCCGGACCTTATCGAGTAATTCAAGGCCGTCCATACCAGGCATTTTCATGTCACTCAGGACCACCTCTATATGAGTGTTTTCCGCCAGAACTCTGACAGCATCCCTGCCGTTTGCCGCGGTGTAGACCGTATAATCCTCAGACAGGTATTTCGCCAGATTATCACGAATTGACTTTTCATCATCTACTATCAGAATTGACGGTTTCATTGCGATACACTACCCTCTTTCCAGTGGGAGAACTACCTCAAAAACGGTCCCCACCCCCGTACTACTCGTACAGTTTATTCTTCCTCCGTGACTCTCGACAATCCGCTGAACGATTGAAAGCCCCAGTCCGAGTCCACCTTCCCGCGTGCTGAAAAAAGGAGTGAATATCCGCTCCAGATTTGATTCAGGAATTCCTTCTCCCGTATCTTTGACACGTACTACAACATTATTATCAGCGAGTACGGTCTGCAATTCCAGCTCGCCGCCATCCTTCATCGCCGAGATGGCATTCTGGGTAAGGTTTATCAATACTTCTCTGAATTGCCAGTTATCAAGCTTGATACCCGGAATATTTTCCTGGAGAGATACTCTCAGGGCAATACCGGAATCTTTCACACTTTCAGAAATCAAATCTGCCACTTCCCTGACAATCTGGTTGATATCGTTATCCACCAGGCGGGGCTCAGGAAATTTCGCAAACTTCACAAACTCTTCAAGGATATTGTTGATCCTGTTTATCTCAGATTTAATTAACGTCGCAGATTCATGGGCTGAAGAATCAGGTCCGAATTTATCGGCAAGTTCTCTGATAAGCATTTGTGCATTGATGGATAATGAATTCAGCGGGTTCTTTATCTCATGGGTAACCCCGGCCGCTATCTGACCTACTGCAGCTATTTTTTCAGTCCGTATAAGCGCATTTTGGGTCTTTTGGAGTTGTTCATTGGCGCTCTGCAATTCTATGGTCCTCTCTCTTACCTTCTTTTCAAGCTCCTCATTGAACTTTCTGAGAAATTCATCGTTACCCTGCAGTTTCTCTGCCATCAGGTTGAAAGAATTATACAGCTGACCTATTTCATTTTTGGAATCTGTATAAACCCTTTTATGGAGTTTACCCTCTGCAAACTCTGTGGTCGCCAAAACCAGCGTCTTAATCGGACGTACAACATTTTTCAGGAGCATTATATGGCCAGCGTAAATGGACAATCCGCCTATGGTAATAAAGACAAGATAGATAAAGAGAATGACCCACATATTTGTCAATGATTCTTCGATGAGCTTATTTATCCTTGACTGGTGCACCTTATTAATCCTGCCTGTGCTTTCTTCAATCCCATACGCATACTCCTCAAGTTCAATGAGAGAATCTCTGTCAAAATGTCCTGTCTTGATAAAGTCATTCATAAATCCACTGATGATTTCGAGGCCTGTCACATCATCCAATATCCTGTCCAAATCCTCAATCTCCGAATTCTTGCCCCGTGACAGATCCTTGAGTTCATGACTCTTATATTGTTCTACCTTCTTCTTCAGTTCTGAAATTACATCTATCGCCTCTCTTGAGTATAGAGCATCCTGTTCAATCAGCATGTGATGCATGGAAAGTATCAGCCGGTAGGCGTCTGAATGCATACTGTCAACTTCCACAATATCCTTACTCAATTCTTCAATTTTGTGTGCATTATGAAGGATATCTTTCGTAAGGTAAATACTTACCCCGCCAACTAAAATAACGGCGGTAAATGCAATAGCATTTACTACAGTTATACTTTTTCCAAGTTTCTTAAGCATGACAATTATAGAGCCCTTGAAGCAGGAGAAACGATGAACTTATTCTGTTTATCGTGATATGCAGGGGAAAGCTCCCGGTTTTTTTATGGTAATTAAACAATTCGTATACCACGGGATGAATATTTTGATTATGAGAAAATACTACCTCTATTCTAATGAAAGCCATGCCAAAATGGCAAACCAATTGTTATAATATATTTTTGAAATAATGAAAGAACTTAGGGTAGCATATTGCTGATAAGAGAACTTTACAGATCAGTAGAGGGAAATTCTGTTCATTTTAGAAATTTTTTTAATTTTTGTAGCAAAATGGCATCTCACTCTATATAATATGTTCTTATGTCACTACAGACAAGAGGTATAACATGCTAATCGGTAAACCATTTCTCACATCCGAGCAGATTCAAAGAAGGGTAAGGGAGCTTGCAAGAAAGATATCTCAAGACTATGAGGGCAAGGAAATTCTGGCAGTAGGCATATTGAAAGGCGCCTTTATGTTTTTCGCTGATATTGTCAAGCAGATTCAGGTACCGATGGACGTTGATTTTCTGGTTGTATCAAGTTACATAAAAACCGAAACAACCGGTAAAGTAAAGATCCATGCTGACCTGAGAGAAAACATAAAAGGAAAACATGTGATTCTTTTTGAAGACATTGTTGATACCGGACTGACTCTGAAATATATAAAAGACACCCTCCTCAGCAGGCAACCCGCCTCATTAAAGATATGCGCCTTTCTTGATAAAAATGCACACAGACAGGTCGACCTGGAGCCGGACTATACGGGATACAAAATACCTGATGAATTTGTGGTTGGGTATGGCCTCGATTATGATAACAAATACAGAAACCTTCCTTATATAGCTGCCTTTAAGGAAGAAAGCTCAAAATAACTGCTCCACAGATCCTAAGCGCAGCAGGAAAATCTGACGTGGTGTTGCATGGAAGTATCCTGAAATCTTACATTATGTTACACGTTGTGCTATACCAGCCCGAGATCCCCCCGAATACTGGCAATATAGCAAGGCAGTGTGTAGGCATGAACGCCTGTCTTCACCTGATCGGACCTACAGGATTTGACATAAGCCATAGTGCAGCAAGGCGGGCCGGGCTTGACCACTGGAACGAACTGAGTCTTACCGTCCACAAGGCCCCTGATGATTTCCTGCAATGGCTCGGTGACCGTACACCCTGGCTGGTCACCAAACACGGCACAGTACGCTTCGACATCCCGGAATATGCAGATGAAGACATAATTGTATTAGGCAGCGAAACACGGGGACTCCCTCAGGAGTGGTTACAGAAATGGTCTGCACGTACAGTATATGTCCCCATACTGGGCAGGATACGGAGTTATAACCTGGCGAACACAGCAGGTATCGTCCTTGCACAGGCAAGCCTGAAGGCGGGATTGTATGAATCAGGTGGCAGGTAAAAAATGGTGCCGAAGACCGGACTCGAACCGGTACGGAAATTACTTTCCGAGGGATTTTAAGTCCCTTGCGTCTGCCAATTCCGCCACTCCGGCTTATTGATTTTAAAGGGTTTTCCTCGTTTTAAGCAAATCTATTATACACAACTGTAGCAGAAAAAACTCACTATATAGAAGATATAGGAAAATATGGGAACAAAAAACAAATGAGATTTCTTCTTAAGAAATATTTAATTGTTTTGAAATTGCAATCTTATCACAACTTATGGTGAAAAATCAGCACGGGATAAAAAGTCCCTTGCATAAGCTTACAAATACATTGTCACAATTTCTTTACAATTTTTAAAAATCCGGTGTGAACTTATTAGAAGAACAAGCAATATTTACAAATTGCAGAGTACAAATTCAAAACACGTGCATGCGGAAATTCTCAAATCCCTGACATCGAAACTAGCTTTTAACCAGTTCCAGCAGAAATTGATTCCAGTTCATTATAATAATATTTCCAAGCCGGTAAGGCTGATCGGTATTGCAAATGACATAACACGGTACATCCGGATAGTCTTGCTGAAATGATTTCAGTCCAGTAAGCTGCGCTGGAGTAAATGTCTTAGACCATTTTATTTCATAAGCGCAAGTAAGCTTTCCTGATCGTTCTATCAGCAGGTCTACTTCTGTTCCGGTGTTTATCCGCCAGCAGTAAAGATTGATCATCTTCTGTGATGTCCTTATCCATTTTATTGTTTCTATGATGATAAACTGCTCGAATAATCTACCGAGGAGATTTGGATCGGAAATAGCATGGTCATAACGGTTAACGATGTTCGTAACGCCATTGTCGAACAGGTAAAATTTCGGATGTCCTGAAAGGCGTTTCCGTAAGCGCTTTCTCCACGGCTTCAGACGAAAACCGATATGAGTGTCAACNNCAAAACGCAAGAAATGCATAAGCTGTGCCTTCTTAAATACTTCCTGCCACATAAAAGGAAAAAAAACGTCATACAGCCCTTCCACCAAGAAGATTTGCATAACCACGCTTGAGTTTTCTTGCGCTTGAACCAGACATGATAAAACGCAGCGAGGTGCTTTCAATAAGATGCTGGACTTCATTTAAAAGTTCGGGCACACGCTGTATCTCGTCGATAAAGACATGCTTTATGTTTTTCTCTTTCTCCATGACTTCTTTTTTAGAAGCGACGGGTCTTTTGGATATTTGAAGAACTGATCACTAAGCAGCAGATTGATCTTATAAACCCTGTCCTCAAAAATGCTATTGATGAGCGTGGTCTTCCCTGTTTGTCTGGGACCAAAAGAAAAATTGATTTGTTATTTGGGAGCTTTAGGGTTCTATTTATTATGATGTAAATGTGTAATACAATTTCACATCAATGTCAATTAATCACAGGCAACGAATACTTATCTTGATATCTTCAAGAAACGTGTAGCAAATATTTTTTGCTTTTTGCCTCTGCTGTACTCGGCAATAAAAACTTATGCTGTGAAACTCTTGATTATTTGCTGTAGTAAAATTGTAGCAGAATGCAGCTCACCATACAGAAAATCAAGGAAAGCATGGTATGACTAGTCATACAGTATGAATACCCCCTTCTATAGTACACACAAAGTGTTCAGCACTTTTCCTCTCATTCAATGGGACT
>DKBK01000042.1 GCA_002451135.1 Nitrospiraceae bacterium UBA6902 | reverse complement strand
TGACTGCACCGCGTGTCACTCAACAACTACCTGGGCAGGGGCACAAGTTCATCAGACGTTCCAGTTTATTTATAGACACGGGACCCTTTCCTGCACCGCGTGTCACCAGAGCGGGTATCCCGGGCAATATGCGGGAGTCTCTGAGACTGACTGTTATACATGTCATGCAAATGATTACAGGAAAGAACATTCAACATGCTCACACGAATGCACCCTGTGTCATAACGGCAATAACTGGAGTAACCCGAAGTCTAAAAATGGCTGTAACTAATGAAATGATTGCTATTGAGCATGAGCATGGATAATAAAAATAAACAGAACAGAACAAAATCCAATATGAAGATTTCCCGTCATCACTGGAGGAAGAGGATAAAAAAGAGCAGGTCATCCCTACAGTGGAAGAAGGCCCTGTTGTTGTTTGCCTTTTTAATACCCATGCCGCTCATAATTCAAGCCAGCGACATTAAAGGCCGGTTTTATGTCAGTGACTATTATTCAAATGACAGCAGCCACAACGACCTTCAGATCGTGTCGTCTAAACTCAGGTTATATAAACAGGAGGATGAGAAGCCAGGTTTTTATTTTAACCTTGACGGGGAGATCAGGAAGAAAATATCCGAGGGAGAAGATCCCCTGAAGAAGAGACTCAATGAATTATGGGTGGGTTACAAATTTCCACAGAATTTACATGTCATTGTCGGCAGGCAATATATATATCAATTATTTAATACGTATATTGACGGTCTGAATTTAAAGTATGAGATAAAAAAGGGCGCAGGGTTTGGAGTCTTTGGCGGACTCGCGCCGGACCTGTACGATAATTCAATCGATGGGAAATTCAAGTCCTTTGGTGCATATGGCTTTTTAGATCAGGACACATATCAATTTTATATCGGATGTGAAGATCTTATGTACGAGGGGGCAACCGACAGGCAGTACTGTTCTGCAAGACTCAATTCCGCGTTAAGCAAAAAAGTAAGGTTAGACGGCTTCTCGTCAGTCAGCATTAATCAGGCAACAAATAAATTCGAACTTGAAAATGCCAGTGCGAATGTGTCATATGCCGCTACAAGGGATCTTCGTTTCCAGCTTTTCTATGATTACTACAGGGCTATTAAATACTTTGAGTCCTCAAAAAATATCTTTGCCGATTATGACTACATAGACAACTATTTCCTGGATACTAATTCTCAGTCTAGGGCCGGGGGCAGGGTTGATTACAAGTTAGCAAAAAAGCTTAATGTGTACGCATCTGCTGCATATCAGACCAGAAAGATTGATAATGATCATGCCGTCAGATATACGGGGGGGTTCAGAACGTATGACCTTGGTGGATTTAACCTGTCAGGCAGGTATACGCATATAGATAACTTTAACTCGGAAAATGATGAGTTCAATGTGGAACTCGCCCGTAACTTCTTTAATAAAGTCGACGTATCCGTTTATGCGAGCAAGGAGAAGGAGAAGCTTGATATCGAAGGGGGCTTTACCGCAGGCACTCTAACATATGGGACGTCTGTTTACTGGCAACTTAACAAAAACTATTTTGTCTCTATGTTTGTGGAGCGTTATGACGGGGATGATTATTACAATACATCGGTTTTTACACAGGCTGGATACAGATTTTAATAATATGACCTGAATCACTTCCCTCATTTAAAGATTCTGTCATTCTTATGGAGTACGGGAGGAGATAGGCGAACATGAAAAGGAGGTCAAATGAGACCCGGTAAATCATATAAAACAAGAATCAGGGGGGATGAACCTTCTTCCCCTTCTAAAATCCTGCGTTTCCGAAAAGCTGAGAGATTGGTTCACTGGGCGTTAGCAATTCCCTTTCTCGTTTGTTTTGGAACAGCCCTGGTGCTTGTGTTCTACTATAACCCCGACCCTCTCCGCCCATATCGAGTAGCGTTTTCCTGGATACACCGGGTATCAGGGATCTGCCTGATCATTCTCCCCATGATTGCCATTATTAAAAGTCGGGGGGATTTCAGGATTTATTTCTATAACATCAGACAGGCATGGGTGTGGTCGTATGACGATCTGAAATGGCTCTTTTTAATGGGCCTCGCTGCGGTCAACAAGAAAATCAAACTGCCTGAGCAGGGGAAATTCAACGCCGCAGAGAAATTGAATTTTATGAAGCTTATGTCCACATATCCCCTCTATATTCTGACCGGACTAATTATATGGATGACAAACGCGGCTTTTCTTTCATGGGCCGTTCATTTTATTATGGCTCTTATTGCCACCCCTCTCGTCATAGGGCATCTCTATATGGCCATGATCAATCCGGAAAGCCGGAAAGGCCTCCGCGGCATGATCTCCGGGGTTGTGGACAGGCAGTGGGCCAAGCATCACTACGGGAAATGGTACCGCGAGCATTTTGAAGATCGTGAGCCACTTGTTACAAGTTTTGTTCCTGAGCTCCACGATTGCGCTTCGTCTCCTGATATCACAGCAGAAAAATTCAGGAAGCACGTCAAGCCCTCTGGAAGCAGTGTTAAAAATAAAGAGGAGGAGTCTTCTCCCGCGTCCCGATAAAGGGCTTTATGGGGACATCACAGGGACCAACCGGGATTGTCTTACTGTGCAGATTTTAAATCGAGGGTGGAGCCGATTTGATCTATAATTTCTTTACTCACAGGTTTCTGTTTGAGTAGAAACCCTTCAAAAATAGCATTGTCGCACACGGTATTGATTAACCGGGGAACACCGGTTGTATAATGATGAATGGCACTGATGGCCTCAGGTGAAAATATCTCTTCAGTGCAGCCGGCTACACTCAGTCTGTGTTTGATGTATTCACGTGTAACGTTTTCATCAAGGCCTGATAATTTATACTTGACGGCCACTCTCTGCTTTAAGGGCTCATCCAGGGCCAGCACATCCTCAAGTTCGTTAAGGCCGAAAAAGACAAGCGTGATGAGTTTCCCTTCGGGCCCTTCCATATTGAGCAGGCCCCGAAACTCTTCCATTATCTCCCGGGACTGGAGCATTTGGACTTCGTCCATGATAATGACAGATTTACGCCCAGATTCATATATTTCAATAAATTTTCTGTACAGCTGACCTAATATCTCCAATTTATTATCACTGGCATTTTCAATCCCAAGCTGCATGGCAATCTTTTTCATGAGCCAGTCTGTAGTAACCGAGGTATGGATCACAACAAGTAACGCGGCCTCGTACTTGTCTTCACCCAATTCGTTCAGCATCCTCCGGGCAAGCGTTGTTTTGCCTGTACCAACGCCTCCGACCACTACGGCAAGCCCTTTCATAGTATCAACCGCATATTTCAAGCGGATAAGCGCTTCAGCATGCTGCCTGCTGTTGTAATAGTATCTCGTATCCACTGCATTGGAAAAAGGATGTTCTTTTAAATTGTAGAATTCCAGATGATCCATTTGAATAAATGTTAAATCAACAAAACAGTCTTATACTGACTTATTTTCATCACATGATTTGTGTTCTATCATTAGTTCTGTTATATATACGATACCCTGTCTCTCTTTAGTCTTGGCATGTCTTCCGCAGCCGAATCAGGGGCCTTTTGTCCGTTGAGCGCAGTCATCTTGTCGGAGACGTCTTTGAAATCAGGGGCCAATGCATGTATTTCAAAATAAAGCTCAAGTGCCCGGTTCACTTCCTTATTATTTATATGGGCATTGGCCAGTTCATACTTTACATGGAGATAGGTTGAATCATCAGGAGTCATGGTGTCGAGTATTTTGGTGAACTCTGCAATGGCCAGGGGATAAGATTTTTTCCCCATATAACATAATGCGAGCATTGTTGTATTTCGCTGAAATTTATCCGGGTCTTTGACCGCGATCTGAAGTTCCTTTATCGCATCGTCCAGAAGCCCTTTTCGCTTGAGTTCAAGCCCTGCCACATAATGGGCCTCGTAATCAACTGTCTTCTCCTCTGGTTTTTCGAACTGGGCAAATAATTCCTGCAGTTCATCATCTGCAGTGGTCCGGAGCGAAGGGCCTTCCCCTGTTTTTTCAATGTGGACATCATCTGGCCGTTGATCAGCAGATTTTAAGGATGCAAGCTTTGCGGCAATTTCTTTATTATCAGGAAAAGCCGAGACGAGGCTTTCATAAATTTGAACAGCGGCATCTTCAAGGCCCTGCTGGAGATAGAAATCAGCTTCAGACTTTTTGGCGGCATACTCCTCAGCCGACATTGTCTGATGGGCCTGTGCGTGATTGATTTCATCATCCGTTTCTTCAGACATAATATTTATTTCAAAGGGGATGGGCTGTTCAGTGGATGCTTCTCCACAAGAAACCAGCTCTTCTGTTTCAGGTGCAGTCGCTGTCACTGTGTTTTCTTCAGAGGGAATGTCATCATTTATGTAATTTTCTACAACTGGTATGTGCGCTTCAGGCTCACATGAGATGTTTATAGAAGGCTGCGCGAGGCCAAGCGTGATTTCAAGTTCATTAATTTTTTCTGAAGCCGCACTGTCATCAGGACTTAGATTCAGGGCCTCCTGATATAATTGAAGGGCCTCTTCCTTGGCCCCTTCATTCTCATGGAGGGCCGCCAGTTCTTTTAATTCACTCCTGATGGCTGAGTCATCGCCCTGGGCCTTACAGAGTCGCAATAATCGCTTCTTTACCGGGACTGTCTGGAGATCCCTGAAGGGATCCAGAAGTTCATGTGCTTCAGACCGCTTATCCGCATCAAGTGCGTCATCAATAACAGGCAATAGCTCATCACAGGCGTTCTGCAGGAGCCCTTCCTGAAGATACAAGGCGCCGAGAAGCTTTTTGGTCTCATTACGTGAAGGATCTTGCTGCCTGAGCATGGTGATGGCCTTTTTTGCATCATCCGTTCTCTTCATGTCAAGTGCAAGTTTTGCATACGCGGTGAGCACCTCTTTGTTGTCGGGGGCCTTGGAAAGGGCATGGTCCAGGGCCTCGAATGCCTGGGTGTGATTGTTATTTTTTAACGCTAATGTACTGAGCCCGATTAATGCAGAAATGTTGCCCGGATCGTAATCAATAGACTTATCAAAAAATTCTTTTGCCTTTTCAAGATCATTCTCTTCCATACAACATGAGGCAATTGAAGCATATTCATTGGCTGCCCGTTCTCTGAGTCCGAGTCTGAAATACAGGTATGCTATTTTGGATCGTGTACTTATATCAACCGAAGATAAATTGAGCATTTTATCGACAACCATAATGGCTTTCTCTGTCGAGCCTTCCTTGTTGTATATTTCCGCAGCTTTGTAATAATTCTCGACTGCATTGCCTGTTAATCCACGGTCAGCGTTAAGCTTGGCCAACGAAATGAGAGTTTCCACATCATTTGGTGCAATATTGAGGACTTTTTTATAGAGTGCTATTGCCTTGGGGTAAAAACCGTCTTTCCTGAATATGTCAGCTGCCGTATTAAAGGATTTGATGGCCTCCCGATCAGCCCCTTTTTTTAAGTAAAGGTCTCCGATCGTATTATGAACATTTCCATCATTGCGCTCTTTCAGGAGTTTTTCCCATTCTGAAATGGCCTTGTCGATAAGGCCCTTGGCAGCAAACTTCTGTGCGGCATTGATTATGGCTGTCTTATCAATCATATGCGTACCTTAAAAAATTATCTTATAGGCTTATCTACTCAAAGTCAATTATGACCAGGGTCACATATATATCGGTATAATTGAGTGACTTATTAAGTCCGTGGACAAGAAAATTTAAAAAAATATCAGGAGGGAAGAGATGAACGCAGTGTCCGGGAACTAAAAACCTATAAAAATCGTCATTCTTTCTTATAATTATCAGCATCGTAGGGCACGAAGATAAGTCACTACAGGGTCGGGATGGATAAAGGGGTAACAAGGAAAATGAGGGAAGGAATTTCCTCCCCCCTCATTTTTTGTAACAATATCAAATGCATGCGGAATTTCGTATCAGCTGGCTGTTACCTTCTCTTTGGTCTTTGCCCCTTTACTGCTGAAAATGACGTTGCCGTCCGTGGTATCCACCTCAATGACATCTCCGCTCTTGAACGTCCCGTCCAGGAGTCTGGTGGCAAGCGGGTTGAGGATTTCTTTCTGGATCGCCCTCTTCAGCGGTCTTGCACCATAAAGAGAATCATATCCTATCTCGGCCAGGAAGGCTTTTGTCCGGTCGGTCAATACGAGATCAACATTCTTATCCTTCAGATATTTCTTCATGCGGTCAATCTGGATATCAACGATCCTGATGAGCAGTTCTTTGCTAAGGGCATGAAAGATGATGATCTCATCCACCCTGTTTAAGAACTCGGGCTTGAAGAATTTTTTCAAGTCGTCCATCACACACTTGCGGATCTGTTCCTCTTCTGTCCATTCGGTGAGCATTTCCTGGATATGCTGGCTTCCGATATTGGAAGTCATAATGACTACCGTATTCCTGAAATCAACGGTTCTCCCGTGGCCGTCAGTGAGCCTGCCGTCGTCAAGGACCTGCAGCAGCACGTTAAAGACTTCCGGATGGGCCTTTTCTATTTCATCAAACAAGATTACCGCATAGGGTCTTCTTCGTATGGCTTCTGTCAACTGCCCGCCCTCGTCATAGCCGACATACCCCGGAGGCGCGCCGATGAGCCTTGATACGGTGTGCCGCTCCTGATATTCGGACATATCAATCCGTATCATTGCATCTTCTTCATCAAACATAAATTCCGCGAGCGCCCGCGCGAGCTCGGTCTTTCCGACACCCGTCGGTCCGAGGAAAATAAATGAGCCCGTGGGCCTGTTCGGATCCTGTATCCCGGCGCGCGCCCTTCTGACCGCATCCGATACAGCGGTTATGGCCTCACCCTGTCCGACAACACGGAGACCGAGGCGGTCCTCCATTTTCAGAAGTTTTTCGACCTCCCCTTCAAGCATTTTGCTGACAGGGATGCCCGTCCATTTCGAGACTATCTCTGCAATGTCATCTTCATCGACTTCTTCTTTCAGCAGTCTGCCCACGGTTTTTTCCTGCACCAGCATTTCATTTTCTTCTTCGAACTGCTTTTGAAGCGCGGGGAGCCTGCCGTATTTCAGTTCGGCAGCTTTATTCAGGTCTCCTTCCCGTTCCGCTTTTTCCGCCTCCTGACGGGTGTTCTCGATATCTACTTTAATGGAGCTTGCCTTGCCTATCGATTCTTTTTCCCTCAGCCATTGTGCCTTCAATATGTCTCTGCTTCCCGTGAGTTTGGTAATTTCCCCGTTAATATGATCAAGCCTGGCCTGTGATGCCTCGTCCTTTTCCTTCATGACAGCCTGTCTCTCGATTTCGTACTGTCTGAGCTTTCTTTCCAGTTCATCAAGCTCCACAGGCATACTGTCGATTTCCATTTTCAGCTTGGACGCAGCTTCATCAATAAGGTCAATGGCCTTGTCAGGCAGGAACCTGTCTGTAATATACCTGTTGCTTAATACGGCTGCGGCCACAATCGCGGTGTCTTTTATCCTCACTCCATGATGCACCTCATAACGTTCTTTCAGACCGCGCAGGATGGATATCGTGTCTTCTACATTCGGTTCCTGCACATGGACGGGCTGGAACCTCCGTTCAAGGGCAGGGTCTTTTTCAATATATTTCCGGTATTCTGCCAAAGTGGTTGCGCCGACACACCTGAGATCTCCCCTCGCAAGTGCGGGTTTGAGCATATTTGATGCGTCGATGGCCCCCTCTGCAGCGCCCGCGCCTACAACCGTATGAAGCTCATCAATGAAAAGGATCACCTTGCCCTGCGCGTCTTCGATTTCCTTGAGGACGGCCTTCAGCCTTTCCTCAAATTCCCCCCTGAACTTAGCGCCCGCAACAAGAGCTCCCATGTCAAGAGCGACCACCCGTTTGTCTTTGAGGCCCTGAGGCACATCGCCCGAGGTAATTCTCTGTGCAAGGCCTTCAGCGATAGCGGTCTTGCCGACTCCGGGTTCGCCGATGATGACGGGATTGTTTTTCGTCCTGCGTGACAGGACCTGAATGACCCTCCTTATTTCTTCATCTCTGCCGATTACCGGGTCGAGCCTGCCTTTTCTTGCCAGGTCTGTTAAATCTTTTGCATATCGTTTAAGGGCCTGATACTTCTCCTCGGGTGACGGGTCGGTGACCCGCTGCGTTCCCCGTATCTCACGCATTGCCTCAAGGACCGTATCGTTCGTGACGCCAAGGCTCTTCAGGATATTTGCGGATTTGTTTTTCGTCTTGATAATTCCCAGGAGCAGATGCTCTACGCTTACATAATCATCTTTGAGATGCTCGGCCTCACGGAAGGCTGCTTCAAAGACATTCTTAAGCTCCTGTGTTACATAAAGCTGCCCGACAGGGGAGGGTCCCAGGACTTTGGGCATCTTTTCTATGACCGCCTCAATTTCCATCTTCAGCGTTGCGGTGTCTACCCTCAGTGATTTTAAAATGTCCAGGGCAATTCCTTCTTCAAGCAGGACATAAAACAGGTGTTCTACGTCAACCTGCTGATTTCCCTTCTTCTGGGCAAGGTCCTGTGCTTTCTGCACGGCCTCCTGGCTTTTCATGGTAAATTTATCTGTTCTCATAACTTCCTCCAGTACGATAACGGCTTGAACGGTTATAGCTGTTTAACCGTTCAATATCTGCATTATTCGGATTAACCCGTCCCAACAGTTACTCTTCTTCAAACGCTTCTTTTATTCTTTTCCGGAATTCCTTCCTTAAATCATTTTCAAGATGATCCATCATTTGTTCCATTTCGATCTGCAGGGCCTCAAATCTCCTTCTCATTCTGAGAATGATATCAACGCCTGCCCTGTTGACCCCCAGTTCTTTTGTAAGGTTCAGTATCATCCTGATCCGTTCAACATCCTCCTGCGAATAGAGCCTTGCCCCTCCAACCCTCTGGGGGTGCAGGAGTCCTTCCCGCTCATATAATCGCAGGGTCTGCGGATGGATATGAAACATCTCGCATACGACGCCGATCATGAATAATGGCCTTTTCTTCTCGTTCATGATAAATCTCTCATTCTCGTAAGCAGTGAGGAGTTAGCAGCAACGGGAAGCAACCGGCCGGCTACTCTCTCACGTGTCTCTAGTGATATGCCTTCTCTATCTCCTCTAACGCCTCTTTTGTCTTATTGGTAACCTTTTTCGGTACAACTATATTTATTATTGCGAACTCATCTCCTCTCACCCCGGTTTTTCTATGCGGGATGCCTTTGCCTTTCAGCTTGAATTTTTTTCCGCTATCTGTGCCCGGAGGGAGAGTCATTGTAACCGTACCATCAAGCGTCGGGACCTTTATCTTCCCGCCGAGTGTTGCCTCGCTTATAGTAACCGGGATATCTACGTAAATGTTGTTTGCATCTCGTTTAAACGTGGGGTGTGGCTTCACTTCCAGCTCTATATATAAATCACCCGCTGGTCCGCCCATGACGCCCGCACTTCCTATGCCCCTGAGCCTCACCCTGCTCCCGGTGTCGGCTCCAGGAGGAATCTTGACTTTAATTGTTTCATTTACGGAAGCGCTTCCGCTGCCCCGGCAGGCCGTACATACCTTAGATACTACCTTCCCTCTTCCTCTGCAGGAAGGGCACGGCTGGCTCAGTCTGAATGCCCCTCTGCTCTGCTTGACTGATCCAGAGCCCTTGCACTGAGGACAGGGGTGCGACGCCTCGGCCCCTGACCCTCCGCACCTTTTACACTGGATTTCTCGTGTCAGAGTTATCGGTTTTGTTACCCCTTGGTATGCCTCTTCAAGGGAAATAGCAAAACTTGTTACCAGGTCCGCTCCCCTCTGAGGGACGTCTTCTTGCCTGAAGCTGCGGAAAAGATTAGAAAAAATATCTTCAGCGCTACCACTACCAGTGCCAAAGCCGAAGTCATGNNGCCTCGTTTATCTCTTTGAATTTCTTTTCAGCAGTATTGTCTCCGGGATTCAGGTCGGGATGATACTTGCGTGCAAGCCTTCTATACGCCTTTTTTATTTCATCTGCAGAGGCATCTCTCTTGACGCCGAGTGTCTCATAGTAGTCCTGTGTAGTAGTTGACATATTGTTTTCCTTATCTTAGTTCACGATTCGTGGCATTTAATAATTTCATGATAACACTTGATATGAATCATGTCAAGTCACTTAATATATTAAAATGCAATGGGGCTTATAACGTAATTGTACCACAGGAAATTACCCAGTCAATATGAAAGTGGTCTTGAGTAGTTGTCGTGTCCTGGACGAGAGGAGAGGATGAAGACAGAGGTATGCTTATTTAATATGTGAATTTTTATTCAGATAGTTGAGATGCAGTTTCAAGAATTGATAATCATCTATATTATCTACATCATACCAGAACGGAAGGAGGGTAAAATTGATATTCGTTTGAGATAATCTTTTCAGTATCATGCTCACATCCTTTCCGGTATCCAATTGAATAATGCGGGCGAGCCTGTTTATTTTATTATCAGTTATCCCAATTAAGTATAATCCCTGGTCGAAACAGGGGCCGATAACAAAATCATTTTTTCTTAATTCAGAAAAGGCCGTTTTAATAAAAGTGCCCGGCATAGACGGGCTGTCGCTTCCGATTAAGACGATATGCGAATACCCCTTTTGAGCGCAGTGCCTGAAGGCATTAAAGATGCGTTCCCCCAGGGTTTTCCCCTGTTGATTGAATGTCTTCATCCCGTTTGTACTGGCAATTTTCCGGAGAAAAGGGTGGTCATCTGATGGCGCACAGCCCAGGAACTTATCCACTCCCTTCAGACCGGCGCCTTGAGATGTCAGTGCGGTCACAAAAGACTTATAGATCTTCACGGTTTTTTCAGCCCCGATATCCACCTGCAGCCTGGTCTTTACCGTACCGGGCACCGGGGCTTTTACAAATGTGATCAATGCGTTTTTCTTAGTCATGTCGCATTCTGGCGTTGATGTGCGAAATTTCAACAGGAATTATGCTAAATCCCTGCGTGAACATGCAGAATGGTGTTAATTTATGGTTGTATGATATTTGGGCGTCATTCAATATCGTAATAGAGCACATTACCTAAAGATATCTGTTTATATTACAATTAATTTAATGGAAAATGCGCAAAATTTCTATATCTTCTGATACACTGGGATTAAGCTATGAGGTATAAGTAGTCAGCATGTAATTCAGATTATTATATATCGGAGGTGACCATGACTATCAAAAAGGAACTGCTTGATATCCTTGCATGCCCCAAATGCAAAGGCGATATAAGATTAAACGAACCTGAAAACGGCCTCATCTGTGAAAACTGCAGACTCTTATATCACATCAAGGACGGGATCCCCATTATGCTGATTGATGAGGCAGAGGCCTTAAAAGATTAACTATCAGGGATCAGGGCCCGATGTCGAAGCACCGGGCGCCAGAGGTTATGTCTCGGGGACCAGTTAATTAACTGTTCACTCCTGGCGTTGAGCCCCGATCCCTTTTTGTGCAATCCTTCTTGAAAGAAGAGAATCTGTCAAGGCATCAATACTTGCTGTCAGCTCCTGTAATCTCAGGTCGTTGTCTATATCTTCCTTATCATTGCCGGGAGAAGACATGAGCAGATCGATCTGAAATCTCCTTCTCTCAAAATACAGCCTGGTCACTTCGTTCAGCACGTCATTCCTTAGCTGGACCATGAGCTTGGACCTGTTATCGATAGAGGTCTGGGCGTCATCCCAGATAAGATCTCCCAGGTTCCATGTAAGAGAAATATACCAGTCGCTGTCTTTTCCATCCGTGATGTCATCATCTTTATATTTTTCATCCCTGGTGCTGTAGAAATAAGAACTGCTCTGCCAGTCCTTAGCACTTCCGTATTTCATGCTTACATTGGGAAGCCATGCCCTCTTTGCCGCGGCCCTTCTCCATTCACGAATTTTATCCGGTGAGACCTCTGCATATGCTATGGCAGCTTCCTTTATCTCCTCTATGGACGGTTCATCATCAAACATGCTGAGGATATCACGGGCCTCAGGTCTCCCATATCCCTGACCGGCATTTTGAGGAACTGCAGAGGGGAAGGAAGGCGCTGATTTATACACCCCGCTCCGTGTGATTGCCCAGAGAACAGGGGGGCTATTCTGTTCAGCCCGGGCAAACGCAAGACAGCGAATATCCGAAGACGTAATGCCTTTATACAGCTCGTCCCAGCTGTCTGAATCCCTTGAATATCTGAAAATCCCTCTGTCCGTGGCGGCATAAACATATTCAGGATCTCCGGTACTGATGGCGATGTCCCGGATATTATGACTGACAAGGCCTATGCTGCCGGCCGTGGTCCACGTGATTCCGCTGTTCTTTGTTACCAGGAGACCCCTGGGTGTGGCAGCATATATTATTCCTCTGTTTCCTGGGGCAGTGATTATTTTTCTTATATGAGAGCCGTCCCTCATATCGGTTATGTCCACCTCCTCCATCCCTTCTTCCTCATCAGCGATTAAATTATAGAGGGAGCTTTCATCAACGGCAGACTCGTGTATCCTGTTCCATCCGATGCCGCTGTCAAGAGTTTTATAGATTCCCCTGGCGGAAGCGGCATAAAGAATATGCTGGTCGTATGCGTCTCCGCTGATAGAAGTCACGATGCTGTGCGCAGGGAGATACTGTCCTCTTACCCAGTTTCGTCCACCGTCTTCTGTAAAGAAAATGCCTGCCAATGTTCCTATGTATATATTCTCTGATGTATGTGAATTGACAAATACGGCAAAAATCATGTTCTCCGGCCCACCCACCCCTTGAAAGATCCTTTCCCAGTGCACTCCCTGATCCCTGCTTCTGTAAAGTCCCTTCGCAGTGCCCGCATAAATTACCTCTCTATGCAAAGGGTCCGCAGCAAGGGTATTGATGCCGTTATCAGTCCCTCTTAGGGACAGTATCTCGGTCCATGTATTTCCGCGGTCCGTGGTTTTGTACACAACTTTATACGAGCCCGCATAAACCACCGAGGAGTCAGAAGGACAGACCGCAATTGAATGCAGGTCCGCATTCCCCATACCACTGCTCACATATTTCCATTCCCACCCCTCCATCTCGGAGTGACCGGGAGAAGCTGCAAAAAAACAGACCACTATGATACATACCCGCAGGACGCATATTCTCATCATTATTACTTTCCTCCCTAAAACTTCTGTCCCCGAGAATAGGTTAATAACGACGCTGGGCAGGCAAAATTAACGTAGTATGATAAAGCCCGCTATAAATTAGCAGATAGAGAATAAAATGTATACTGTCAGTTATTACAGGGTAATTAAATTAATGATTGTCAGTTTGTGATGGGTGACTGAGCGACCGCAGATATGGACGCAGATACTGTCCGGTAGAGGATTGCGCATGTCCTGCTATCTCCTCCGGGGTGCCTTCCGCAACGAGGTGACCTCCGCGGTCTCCGCCTTCAGGGCCGATATCTATGATCCAGTCCGCGCTCTTTATGACATCCGGGTTATGCTCAACCAGCAAGACCGTGTTCCCGGCATCGACAAGATGATTGAGGACCTTGAGAAGCCTGCTTATATCATCCGGATGCAGCCCCACGGTAGGTTCATCGAGGATATAGAGACAGTCCCTTTTTTTCGAGACCCCGAGTTCAGCGCATATCTTGAGTCTCTGAGCTTCACCCCCTGACAGTGTCGTAGCCGGCTGCCCCAGTCTTAAATACCCGATCCCAACCGAAGACATCAGTTTTAATTTATGGACCAGTGAGGGGACTCGCCCGAAAAAATCCGCTGCCGCATCAATGGTAAGATCAAGGACTTCATAAATGTTTTTCCCGTTATAGGTAACATTCAAAATTTCCGGCTTGTATCTTTTCCCCCCGCATTCCCCGCATTTTACGTACAGATCTTCAAAGAAATACATCTCAAGCTGCTGGTATCCCGCCCCTGCACATGCGCTGCACCTGCCCCCCTCTGTATTGAATGAGAAGTGGCCCGGGGTATACCCGAGCATACGTGCCTCAGGCTGCTCTGCAAAGATCTTTCTCACAGGATCAAAGGCCTTAATATAGGTGACTGGATTTGACCGGGGGCTCTTGCCGATAGGATTCTGGTCAATAATTTTCACCCCCTTAAGATATTCAAGCCCCTCAATGGCTTCAAAGGGTTGAGGGGCGGTGAAATCCACCTTGAAATGCCTGGCTAGGGCATTATAGATGGTGTCTTTGACAATTGTGCTCTTGCCCGAGCCTGATACACCTGTCACGCATGTCAGTGTCTGAAGCGGAACGGCAATATTTATCTGTTTAAGATTGTTGCCGCTGGCGCCTTTAATAATGAGGGCCTTCCCGTTACCCTTTTTTCTGACGTAAGGGACAGGTATCAATTCCGTATTATTAAGGTACCTTGCGGTGAGGGTGGAGGATTTGAGAAAATTCCCTTTCGGGCCGGAATATACCAGACTCCCGCCCTTTTCTCCTCCGCCGGGGCCGAGTTCAACGACCCAGTCGGAAGCATCGATAATGGCCCTGTCATGTTCAACCGCGATAACAGTATTTCCTGCGGCGGCAAGCTCCTGTAATATCTCCGCTATCCTGCTTACATCTCTGGCGTGCAGACCGACTGTCGGCTCGTCCAGCACATAGAGTGTCCCGGTGAGTTTTGACGCAAGCTGATTTGAAAGGTTTATCCTCTGCGACTCCCCTCCAGAGAGGGTCTTTGCCTCCCTGTTCATCGTGAGATAATCGATCCCCACCCGTATCAGAAAATCCAGTTTAAGCTTAATCTGTCGGAGGATTTCGGAGGACACCTCTTTTTCATGCGCCGTGAGTCCCACGCCTGCGAAGAACCCGCGTAAGCGAGAGACAGACATATCTGAAAGCCGGGCAATATTTAACCCCCCAAGTTTAAATGCGAGTGCCTCTCCTCTCAATCTGTCCCCATTGCAATATTTGCATGTCTCAGCCTTCCTGTACCTGCTCAAAAATACCCTCACATGAAGTTTGTATCGTTTCCCTTCAAGCTCCTTAAAGAAATCGTCCACACCGTAAAATTCGGGCGCGCCTGTGAAGATGAGCCTCTTTGTTTCACCGGGAAGATTTTTATAGGGAACTTTGAGATCTATCCCAAGGGATTTTGCGGCCTTTTTAAACTGTCTGTACCACCATCGGGCAGCGGGTTTGCTCCATGGTTCAATGGCGCCTTCCTCAAGGGAAAGATCCTTATCAGGGACGATGCTGTCTTCCGAGTAGGTGAGTGTATTGCCGAATCCCTTGCATTCAGGGCAGGCCCCGAGTGGATGGTTAAAGGAAAAGAGAAGCGGCTGCGGTTTAGATATTACCATGTTGCACTCAGGGCATCTCAGGTCCGATTGAAAGCTGAGAGACCTGCTATTTTCAGGCGGGTCTGCGAGGATCTCGACCTTTAATTTTTGATGACCATGTTCCCACGCGGTTTCTATTGAGTCTGACAGGCGGGGCTCGTCTTTCACGATTAGCCTGTCGAGGACAATAGTGAGTGACGGGTGACGGGTAACGAGTGCCGAGAGGTTTTCTGTCTTTCCGTCAATCAGCGCTCTGTGGAAGCCTTTTTGCTGAAGCCCTTCAACTGAATCGTTCGAATCAAAGAGGATGAGCGCCTTTGCGCCCTGGTAATGTTCAACAAGCTCCCTGGCTACGTCAGAGGGGGTCCATGACCTCAGAGGGTGGTCACACTTTGGACAGTGAGGCGTACCAATTTTTGCATAGAGGAGCCTGAGGTAATCATAAATTTCCGTTGTGGTCCCGACGGTTGATCGGGACGTCTTAACAGGGTTCCGCTGCTCCAAAGCGATAGCGGGTCTGATATTGCGGATGGATTCGACATCAGGGCGGTCGAGCTTTTCAAGAAAAAGTCTTACGTAGGTGGAAAGGGATTCGATAAACCTCCATTGCCCCTCGGCAAAGATCGTGTCAAAGGCCAGAGACGACTTGCCTGAACCGGATACCCCGGTGATAGTAATAAAGGTATTGTGCGGAAGCCTCAGGCTTATATTCTTGAGGTTATTCTGTTTCGCCCCTTCAATTATGAGTTCATCAGCGGACATCTGAGTATTTTAACAGGATGGGGTATGGGTTTGGAATCCGGCTGGTATGGCCGGGCAGGAACAAGGGCCGTGCATTCTACTGTACGTTTGCACCCTGAAGGGGACTCATTAATAACCTGTGAAGGTTTGAAAATTAATGATTAGAAATAGGAAGATAAAATAAAAAAGAGGAGCGAATCGCAACCCCTGAAATGTAACACGGTTAAGTTTCTATTAGCTTTTTGGCAGGCCGGATCACTGTCAGAGTCTTTCCCGCACAATTACAAGAGCAACAAATTTTCAGAGAATTTCTTGATATTGTTGAACATGGTATTTCTCAAGGTGTTTGAAAATTCCATATTTCACTGGATGATCTGCCTCCGCTGCCATCTTTTGCCGTTACTTGCCAAAAGTATGTAGTGTTACTTTTAAATCCGGATAGAGTTTGGCTGACTCCATTTATGGAATCGCTATTATTAGATGATGCGCCGCTTCCACCTCCTCCACAGGAGATAAGGAAAAGCATTATTGCTGCAACAACTAAAGGAGGGGTCCTCCTTCTGAGCGATTTAATAAATGGCATGAAGACCATTCCGGAAAATAAAAATCCGATACCAGTACTAACCATGCCTGCGTGGTATATATCTTGACTCGCTGCAGATGCTACATTTTCCCCTGTTATGCAGCCAGTCGTAAGATCAGGATCTTCACATACAGTTAACTGGTATATCACCGNNTTCCCTTTCCCTTTCCCGTTTTTTTCTGGATTAAGTAACACAGGGTCAGAAGGTGGAACATTCAAAGCCACGAAACTGACCGTATTGGAATAGCCACTTTCATTTCCATAAAAATCATACGCGGTAATAGCAAAATAATAAGTAAGATCAGAGATTAAATTGGTAATCTGATATGTTGTTACATTCTTAACATCAATGCTTTTTGTAAATGAGGTTGAATCAGTACCATAATAAATCTTATAGCCTGCCAGATCACTAATAGCTGTTCCGTCCTCATTTGTCGATGGTTCAAGCCACGAAAGAGTTGCACTGCTTGCAAAAAGAGAAGAGCTGAATAGAATACAGACTAAACCTGTCATTAATCCCAAAAATATTTTATCCCTCGAACTCATCAATATTCTCCTTATAAAAGTAAAAGTAGATTTAATCATTAATAGCCAAGGCACCGATTTATTAGAAAATCATTGTATTTTAATGAGACGGCCAAAAGTGCGACGCCCATTCCTTCATACTCTCCTATCTTTGTTAAACGTACGACTTTGGCCGGAACTTCCAGTAGCTCATCTTTATCTAACGGGATGATTATTTTAAGGATAGTGTCTAAAGGGAATGCGCCCCTGCTTTCAACATACATACCTTTTTCTGAGCAGTTATTCAGTGTAGCTGCGCTTATTGCATCACCGTGAAAAATAACTACCTCTTGATGTACATGTATTCTCTTGTTTGCTCTTATTTGCATTCACCTCACTCCAAGTTCAACTGTTCAAGTATGCGTTTACTGAAATCGACTTAAAGCAAGTTTGAAACCAGATAAAATAATCACAATAATATAACGAGTTATAAGGCATTGCCCTAAAAAGAGAACAGGGATACGACTAATTCAAGTGCGTAATTGTATGTTTTTTCATACAACAGGAATTGATAAAGTTCAGTAAAGGCTTCGTGCTACATGATTCTTGATAAGGATGGATTGGAATATCGTTTAGAGAAAAAGAATTTCAATTCACAAAGTGTAGGAATATAAAATTTAGAGAATGGATCTGAAAAGGTTTTATCAAACAGTAATCAGCAAAATCAATGGCAGGGGGTCGTATCTCTACTGATAGCCAGGTACAAGGTAAAACTGCCAAGCAGCGGGAAACTAAAGAGAGCCACAAAAAAAATATGAGACATTATTAAGGCTGGGGATTTAATATAATTCTGAATTAGCAAAGCGGTCAGCGCTCAGCCAAGAAAATTAGGCTGACGGCTGATAGCATCCGACTGAAAAGGAGGGGTACTATGGTTTTTGGTGAAGAGTTCACAATTCAGACTCAGGGTTTTTCTGACATGAAAGACATTACCGGCAAGGTGCAGGACATTGTCATTCATGCAGGAATAGGAAACGGGCTCGTCAATATTTTCGTAATGGGTTCTACGGCGTCTGTGACAACAATTGAATATGAGCCTGCGCTGGTTGAGGACATGCGGGACCAGTTAGAGAAGTTTGCTCCGCACACAATGCAGAGCCGCCATTCACAGACATGGGGAGACGATAACGGCTTTTCGCACATTAGGGCAACGTTTATGGGGCCTGGCATGACCGCTCCTGTTTCAAAAGGCAAAGTTCTCCTGGGCACATGGCAGCAGATCGTGGTTATCGATCATGATAACAGACCAAGGGCAAGGAAGGTATTTGTGCAGGTAATGGGGGAATAATTCTGTGTTTTATTGGTTACAGTTAAATATCCTTAGAATTAGTGGAGACAAAATCTCGCAACTAATTCACTATAGTCAAAGATCTCAATTATGCGCCAGAAAGCAGAATATCTTCCAGTTAGCAACAATTTGAATTTTTCCTTTTTATGGAATATTACAATCGCTCATAGTGACCAGTTAACAGAATCCAGACATTAACAGTAAAATAGATTACCTGCCAGAGTCCGCAGTCCTAAAATATTATCATTAGTGAGGATTTGTTGTTGAAAATTGAACACTAACAGATCTGTTTATTATTGTGAGTATATGGAAAATAAGTACTTCGATTAAAATGAATATACAATTTATATTGACAATACATATTAATTTGATATAATTAAAATATATCTTTTTTGATAATCCTTCTAATCAAACAAAAGAGTAGCCTGTATTTTTCTATTAACAATGAGGCATTTTTTTTCATTTCTATTTTATTAATGTGCGGTTAAACATAAAAAAGGGAGATGAAACAGTGAAAGTAAAGACCATTATTACAATTTTATACCTGCTATTTGAATTATCTTTATCTAATTCCTTTGCTGCAACAACTATTATAAATCCAAGCATAGACAACACGATGGCTGAGGATTTTTCGAATAATAGCTCTGGAGACTGCGATTCAATCTTTTCCGGAACTACGGATAACAACGTAGCACGGCGTGCGCTTATACAGTTTGACATAGCCACTGCTATCCCGCCCGGCTCAACTATCAACAGAGTTACACTGACGATGAACGTTACGCGGGGTAGTAATCACCCCGATGCAGTCATGACAATACATCCAGTTACTTTAGCTTGGGCTGAAGCAGCAACAGGAGTTACCCCTAACGGATGTGGTACACGAGGAGGAGGTCAGGGTGAACCAGCAGTAGCCGGCGCTTCTACATGGCTCTCTGCCATGCACAATCAAACGTTGTGGGGGAGTCCTGGCGGTGACTTTGGTGTTGCTGCCAGTGGGAGCACGATCGTTAATAACATAACTCCTGTTTGGGACAGTGCGGCTGCCGGTAACGGAGCAATGGTCAGTGATGTACAGAGCTGGCTGGACAGCCCGGCAGCGAATTACGGCTGGATTTTGATAGGTGACGAGGCCAATCCTACGACGGCTCGCCGCTTCGACAGCACTGAAGGCACAGTCAAGCCTGCGCTCGTCGTTGACTTCACGCCGTCTGGAGAGGTTGAAGCCTGTTGCCAGACCGATGGCGTATGCTCACTCACAATCATAGGCTCCGGCGATTGCACGGGTACAACACTACTGGGAGTCGACTCCTGCGAACCAAATCAATGTCCGCAGCCCACAGGCGCATGTTGTAATGTGGATGAGACATGTTCGGACAGTGTGGACAGACTTATTTGTGAGAATGCCGGTGGAACCTTTCAGGGTGACAACAGCAGCTGTAGCCAGGGCAACGTCAATTGCGGCCTGACGCCATTCGTAGAACCGCTGCCTATTCCACCTGTGCTCCAGCCGACCGGGACTAGGGCTGATGGAGTGCTGCAATATACGATATCTGTTGAGCCAGCAACGCAAAGTGTACATCCTGATTTACCAGCTACTGAATTATGGACATACAATGGAACATGGCCTGCAGCTACTATAGTGGCCACAAAGGATCAGCCCATCGAGGTTACTTACCAGAACAACTTGCCTGCCGGTGGGGGGGGCAGACGCGGTAATAACCTCTTGGAGATAGATACCTGTGCGCACGGCCCCAACTACTATGGAGACAGTAAGCGGATCGTTACACACCTGCACGGAGGTCATGTCCCAGCCCGCATTGATGGTCAGCCCGAGTTAACCATTCTGCCGGGTGAAATCGATATCTACGAATACCCCAACAATCAGGAAGCGGGCACTACCTGGTATCACGACCATGCACTCGGTATCACTCGTCTTAATGTGTATGGTGGCATGGCCGGTTTTTACCTGATTGCGGACAGTCAGGACACGTTGGATGCTAACAACGCCTTTGGGCTACCGAGCGGAGAGTTCGAGATTGGTCTGGCAATCCAGGACCGCACATTCAATTCTGACGGCTCGCTCTTTTACAACGCCCAGCTTGAAGATGCCTTCAAGGGCGACAAGATCGTAGTAAACGGAAAAGTTTGGCCGTATTTGAACGTGAAGCAGGGCAAGTACCGTTTCCGGATTTTAAACGGCTCCCAGTCACGAGAGTACAGAATGCGACTGGAGAACATAAGTCAACCGGGCAACGATCCGGGCTTTACGCTTGTTGGTACTGATCTTGGCCTGATCAGCGCTCCAATCGACCTTGGCAACACCATCAGCATCCTGTCACCAGCTGAACGAATGGACGTTGTTATAGATTTCGCCGGATACCCAGCTGGTACTGAGATCGTGTTACGCAACGATGAACAGACTCCCCCATTGCTCCCGAATGTTATGAAATTTATAGTAACAAATCAGATTGGATACACGGGATCGATATCTCCTGCCTTGCGGACTGTAACACCTCTTAATACCCAGGGTGTGCCGATTCGTTATTTCCGTCTTTCAAAGGAAACTGTTCCCTGTTCAAACGATCAGAACCGAACAGTTAATGAGTGGCATGTTGAATCACTTGATGGCCCGGGCGGCAGCGTGCTCGGCAAGAAATGGGATGATCTTAACGACTTCCCTATCCTTGGTACACGGGAGATCTGGGAGTTCGAAAATCCGACCAACTCCATGCATCCCATGCATGTGCACCTGGTCAGGTTCCAGATAGTAAGCAAGGAGAAGATCGGGGGTCTACCGATTCCACTGAAACCCTGGGAGTTGAACACATGGAAGGACACAGTGCGTGTGCCGGCAAACACGAGGGCCCGAATCATTATGGACTTCGAGGACTATCTTGGGAGATTTCCCCAGCATTGCCACATTCTCGACCACGAAGACCATGAGATGATGCGCCAGTTCCAGACCACAAATGACCCGGCAAATGCGGTTATTGACGGTGTTTGCAGTGAACGTGAAGACTGCATCAGCAATCCTGCAGATTGTGCTGTAGTCAGCGGTGCACTCTGCGGGAACGGTCTTTGTGAGGCCGGTGACGGCGAGAACTGTATCACCTGTCCCGGTGACTGTGCCGGCAAGCAATCTGGCGCTGCGAGCAAACAATTCTGTTGTGGTGACACAACTGCCGGTAATCCAACCAATCCGATCGGCTGTGGTGTGGACATAAGTGACAACCGATGTATCGAATCAGGTAGCGGCCTCTTTTGCCGTAAGGCTATGCGGGTCTCGGCATGCTGCGGTGATAATCTCTGCGAAGGCCAGGAGACAGAAGTCGACTGCGCAGTAGATTGTGCGGCGTGTATTCCAACGGGGATATCTGAAACGATATGTAACGGCATAGATGATGACTGCGACTACATCATTGATGAAGACGCACCGGACGAGGAAGTTTGTGACGGGATAGACAATAATTGTAATGGACAGGTAGATGAAGGGGTTACAATTACGTATTACAGGGATGCTGACGGGGATGGATTCGGAAATGCACTTGATATGACCCAGACATGTTCTCCTCCAGTCGGTTATGTAACGGATAATATTGACTGTGATGACACGGATCCTGAGGTTTATCCAGGCGGACCTCCTGTAAAAGTTATCGGGTCGGTGTCAGCAACATATCACACAGGGCTTCAACTTGGGTATAATGCTGCATCAGATACAGATATGATCCTGATCAAGGCTGAAACGCTCGATGAAAGCATCGACTTTAATCATCAGAACAATATATCCGTGACCATACATGCTGGATATGACTGCAGCTATTCGGCAAATACAGGTGGTGTAACAATTGTCAATGGTGCTATCACAACGAATGCTGGGACTGTGACAATCCAGAGCGGGACTTTGGCAGTACAATAGATAAAGAGAGAAACCATGATATTTTGCGGTCCGGGTTAATGCAGAACCATAATGTATGACTTTTTTCTGCGAATCATCAACATTAGTGTGCAAATAGCTTATTTATTAGTGAATGAATCTATAAATTGTCCGCGTCAATTGTTCGGGATTTGATGTTTGAAATTAGTAGTTGTGTGGCGACTGGAAAATGGAACTTAGTGCGTAACCAGGTCTTCCACCCCTAAATCCGGGGCGATGCTCAACAGCAGATGAACTTTATTGGTCAGTAAAATTACGCCAAAGGCAATGAGCAGAAGGCCGCTCAGGACCATGATCAATCTCATGTATTTCTGGATCGCGCTGTAATGACTGAGAAAAGAGTTGATGGCAAGGGAAGTGGCCAAAAAAGGGATCGCAAGCCCGAGGGAGTAGACAAGCAGGAGCTTAAATCCCTGCAGGGCAGAGCCGGTTGTGCTGGCTATAAGCAGGATTGAACCGAGAATAGGGCCAATGCAGGGGGTCCATCCTGCCCCGAAGGTCAGGCCGACGATGAACGAACCGAAATGTCCCCTCGGTTTTGCGTGAAGGTGGACTCTCTTGTCGGACGCGAGAAAGTTCAGTTTTAAAACACCCATTACATAAAGTCCGAACACGATAATTATTATCCCGCCGATTATCCTTATATGATCATAATAGACAGCGAATAATCTCCCCACGTAAGACGAAGATACCCCAAGCAGGACAAACACGGTGGAAAATCCGACAACAAAGGCAAAGGAATTTATCAGCGTAAGCCTTCTTATCCTGGCCTTGTCACCGGTCTTGAAGTCATCAAACGATATTCCAGTGATAAAAGAGACATAAGAGGGGATGAGAGGCAGCACGCACGGCGAAAGGAAAGAGAGGAGGCCCCCAAGAAAAGCTGTTATGTAACCTATTTGTGACATGATAATTAGCTATGTGCGTTCAGCGATCAGCCGTCAGCGTCTTTAATGATTTTACAGGATGACGATATAATTTAGCTATATGTATNNCCTCGAGGTTTTCTTTCACGGCCTTCGTGCTGCCGGGCAGGTTGATGATCAGGGTCTGCCCCCTGACGCCCGCAACCGCCCGCGAGATCATGGCATAGGGAGTTTTTTTCAGGCTTGCGGCGCGCATGGCTTCAGCAATACCAGGGATTTCGTACTGGATCACTTCTTTTGTTGCGTCAGGGGTCACATCCCTTGGGGAAACGCCGGTGCCGCCGGTGGTAAGAATCAGGTCGGCCTTTTTACAGAGCGATATAAGTTTCTTTTTAATCAGGGCCTTCTCATCGGGCAGGATATCATAACTGACTGCCTGGGCGCCTATCTTTTTTACAAGCTTCTCAATAGCAGGACCGCTTGTGTCATTGCGCTGGCCTTTTGAGCCTTTATCACTTAATGTGAGAATGGCTACTTTGATCATACGTGAGCTCTCAGAAATCAGCAGTCAGTACTCAGCCCACTTATTCTTCATAATGTGGTGCTATAGCTGATATCTATCCGACTGCTGATTACTTTGCTACTTTAATCTCATCTCCTGTTTTGATTACGCCACCTTTGATAACCTTCACAAAAATGCCTTCTCTCGGCATAACGCAGTCCCCGGCCTGCTCATAAATGGCACAGCGGGCATGGCACAGCTTGCCTATCTGGCTGACTTCCACTTCAATATCGTCCCCGATAGTCATCTTTGTTCCCACAGGAAGCACGGGCAGGTTGACTCCCTCAGTGGTAATGTTTTCCGCAAAATCCCCGGGCCCGACCTTAAGCCCCTTGTCCTGCATTTTCTTTATGCTCTCAATGGCGAGGAGGCTTACCTGCCGGTGCCATTTCCCCGAGGCGTGCGCATCATTTTCTATTCCATGGTTGTCTTTCAGGAGAGCCGAATCGACCGCTTTTTTTCTCATGCCCTTTTTCGGGCTAATATTAATGGATATGATTTTTGCAGACATGTTTTTCCCTCCTGGTACCTTATTTTATCCCTGCCCCTTCTTTTACATTCTTTTCCGGAACCAGGATTGACAATACCCCCTCACTGTCGGTTGCGGCAAGCAGCATGCCCTGTGATTCGACTCCCATCAGTTTGGCAGGCTTCAGGTTCGCTACCACAGCGATGAGTTTCCCGACAAGGTCTTCAGGGGCGTACGCATGACCGATACCGGCAACGATCTGTCTTGGTTCGCCGGTGTCCACCTGCAGTTTAATCAACTTGTTCGACTTCGGAACGCGCTCTGCCTCAAGCACCCTGCCGATTTTCAATGTAACCTTTGCGAAATCTTCTATGGCAATTACATGTATGTCATCCGGTTTCTGTTCGGTAACAGGCGGTCCTGGTTCGGTCATCGCCCCTTTGCCTCCCTTTGCTTGTTCCACATGTTTTTTTATCTCTATCCTTGGGAATAATTGTTCGCTTTTTGCTACGGTTATTCCATAGCCCGGCTTCCAGTCCCATGCATAAATCCCCGGGGATTCATTCGGTTCGGAAGATGATGCGAGCGGCAGGCTTTGTTTTGTCTCATCAACTAACGATGTTAATCCCAATTGCTTCCACATCTTCTCTGCCGTATCAGGCATGAAAGGATAAAGCACGACTGCCGAGAGTCTAAGTACATTCCAGATATTGAACATTACGTGTTTCAGTTCTTCCACATCTGTTTTTGCAAGCTTCCAGGGTTCTTTCTGGGCGATATGATTATTCCCGGAGCGGATAATGTTCCAGATATGGTCCAGGATTATATTGAATCTCAGATTGGCATAGTTACCATAACGTGTATCATCAACAATGGGGGCCATTTCATTTATACATTCCCTGGAAAATGGATTGAGCGCTGTTGTATTGCCGGCAGGGATCTCGATTATGCCGCCCACATACTTCTCAGCCATGGTCAGAAACCTGCTCAATAAATTTCCGAGGTCGTTGGCAAGGTCGGTGTTGATGCGTCGTATCAATGCGTCTTCAGAAAAGTCGCCATCCAGCCCGAACGTGACCTCACGGAATAAAAAATACCTGAAGGCATCAGCCCCGTATTTTTCTATCATCTCGTTCGGGTCAACGACATTGCCGACGGACTTTGACATCTTCTTCCCGTCAACCGTCCACCAGCCATGGGCGAAGATGTTGTTCGGCAAGGGGAATTTAAGCGCCATGAGCATAGTGGACCAGTACACTGCATGGGTGGTCAGGATGTCCTTCCCCACGAGGTGATGATCCGCAGGCCACCAGAAATCACCGGCTGCCGCTCTCTCGGCATGCGGAGCAAGATAACGTGTTGCGGAAAAATAATTTACCAGCGCGTCAAACCAGACATACGTCACAAAATTTTCATCAAAGGGAAAGGTGATGCCCCATGAAAGTCGTGATTTTGGCCTTGATATGCAAAGGTCACCGAGGGCGTTGTTCTTTAAAAAGCCGAGGACCTCGTTCCTGCGGGTCTCCGGTAAAATATAGGAGGGGTTGTCCTGGATGTAGGTAATCAGCCTGTCCTGATATTTTGACATCAGGAAAAAATAATTCTCCTCCTGTATCTGTTCAACAGGGCGTCCGCAGTCAGGGCAGTTTCCGTTCACAAGGTCTTTTCCCGTCCAGAACCTCTCATCAGGCGTGCAGTACCATCCGGAGTACTGACGTTTCTCTATCTCGCCATTGTCCCAGAGGAGCTGGATGAGCCCCTGCACTGTTTTGATGTGCTCTGCGTCGGTAGTGCGGATGAAGGCTTCGTTGGAGATATTGAGCTTAATCCAGAGAGACCTGAAATTATCTACCAGCATGTCAGCATGTTCTTTTGGGGTCTTGCCCTTTTCCTGTGCTGCCTTCTCAACCTTCTGTCCGTGTTCATCCGTCCCGGTAAGGAAGAAAACCTCTTTCCCCTGTAATCTGTTATATCGCGCCAGGATATCCGCGGCAATTGTTGTGTACGCATGCCCGATGTGGGGGACATCATTCACATAATAAATAGGGGTGGTGACATAGAATTTATTCGACGGTTTCTGGTCCATGTTAAGTTTGTTTCTTTTTCCAGAATTTCCTGCGCCTGTTAAACGGCTTCCCCTTGCCTTTTGATTCGGGCTGAACAGCCGTGTCGGGGACAGCTGCCTGCGGTGGCTTTGCGGGCGTGCTTTCCGCAGCGGGTTTCTCGGTCCGGTGTTTCTTCTTCCACCTGCGGTCCCGCTTAAAGCGCCTCTGTCCCTCGGAAGTCTTCTTTTCCTGCGGCTCCACAGGCTTGGTCCGGGCGTCTTGAGATTTCTCTTTAATGACCGTAGTGCCCTGAGATGAATCTTCAGGCTGCCCTGTGCCCGGTTCTTCAGAAATCGCAGCTGAATCCATGGTAAGGATATTCTCTGCAGGTTCCACGGTAACAGTAATGATCGCTTGATCAGGTGAGGGCGATACCGCCGCTTCCTGGGGAGTGTCCCTGTGTTCATACCCGAGGCAGCACATCAGTCTGCCGCAGACACCTGAAAGCTTGCTTTGATTTATTGAAAGCGCCTGCTCTTTGGCCATTCTTATTGTAATGGGCGCAAATGACGTGAGGAACAGGCTGCAGCACGTCTGTCTGCCGCAGCAGCCGAAGCCCCCGAGGAGTTTTACCTCATCCCTCACCCCTATCTGCCTCATTTCTATGCGGGTCTTGAACTTTGCCGCGAGGTCCCTTACAAGCTCCCTGAAATCAATTCTCCCGTCGGCAGTAAAATAAAAGGTGAGCCTCTTTTTGTCCAGGGTGGTTTCTGTTGCCACGATTTTCATCTGGAGATTCATGGCCTTTGCCTTTTCAGCACAAAACAGCCTTGCCTCATTCTCCAGCGCCCGGTTGTTCCGGATGGTCTCAAAGTCACTGTCATTGGCCAGCCTGAGAACTTTTTTCAGCGGCTCCCTTGTTTTCTCTATGATGCGCTTGCCTGTTACCACATGCCCTATGCTTAAACCCTGTTCTGAATCAACCACTACGCGGGAACCCGGGACCGCATCTATCTCATTCATATCAAATGTATACACCTTGCCGCAGTTCCTGAACCTGATCCCAACGACAATAGAGCTGTTCGTGGATTCCGGCTCTCTGGGGATTTCTACTGCATTATTTTCATTCATTTATTTTTCCTCAACGCGATGGTGTTATTTAATTTATTGAAAGCGGCATAAATAATGCCCCTTATTGTTATGCCCTTCCCGATAAAAAAGGAATGGCGCTCACAGGACCGCTTTCCTGTCGATCCTGGTTTATTACTCCCGTCCGCTCTGTCCGAGATTATTTCTCAGCAGCAGACTCACAAAGTTATATGTAAGCTGTTTGTTTAAATTAAATGCCAGGCGTCTCTTTATATTATAAAGCTCACGCGCTAATTTTAGTATATCTTTAAGTCCGGCCCCGCGCGAAATGGCTTTTATATATTCTGCCCGGTCCGTGTTCATAAGAAAATCCTCCCGCCCTGTTGCGGAATACACCGCCATGTCCCGAAGCAGCAGCTGGCTCCATTCGAACCATTCCTCCATGGCTTCTTTATCTTCCCAGGGTTCTTCTTCAAGGCTTTCCAGCAACTGTCCGAACATGCTGAAACACCGTTCTCTCTGATCTATCAGATTATCGCCCAGGGCATATCCAAGCCTCCCCCCGGAAAGCACGCTCAGGAGTCTGGCCCGTTCATCGTCCATATCTCCGAACCTTTCCTTCAGCAGGCGGCTCATGGTGTCAACAGGCAAAGGCGAGAAGCTTATTCTCTGACACCTTGACCGGATCGTGGGCAGAAGCAGGTCCGGCCTTGAGGATATGAGTATTAACATACTCTGCGCGGACGGTTCTTCAAGGGTCTGCAAAAAGGCGTTGGCCGCAGACTGATTGAGCCTGTCTGCTTCATCGACAATTGCTATCTTCCACCGGCCCTCAAATGGTTTGTAGGAAAGGGACTCTTCAAGCTGCCTTATTGCCTGGACCGTGATCTGACCGCCGTCACCTTCAGGGCCTATAAGAAAGACGTCGGGATGATTTCCCCGTTCTATTTTTTTACATGATGGACATGTATCGCACGCTTCAGATTGAGTCTCCAGTTCAGGGCCGGGATGTTCCGGCGCAGGGACTTCAAACAGGAAGCTGCCTGTTATCGGGAACTCTTCACCCGGTACTCTTTGACAGTTCAGGGCCTTTGCGAAGTTGACTGCAGTGAGCCTCTTGCCAATTCCCTTATCCCCTGTGAATAAAAGGGCGTGAGGGATGCGTTCTTTGGCGATGCACCCTCTCAGAATGTTTACAGGCCTGTCCTGTCCTATGATGTCTTTCAGCGCCATACTTCCTCTATAATCCTGATAATTTCCCTTGAGATCTCATCTCTGCTTTTTGATGCATCCACCACTTTTACGCGTTCCGGCTCTTCTCTGGCAATCTGATGAAAGCCCTGTCTGACGAGATTATGAAAATCCACGGTTTCCTGTTCAAACCTGTCGACCTTCCGGGCCTCCCTGTTTCTTCTGAGACCTTCTTCAACGTCCAGATCAAGGAGAAAGGTGAGATAAGGCTTCATGTCAGGGACCACCATTTCATTCAATGTCTCAATAAGAGATAAATCGATCCCCCGCGCGTGGCCCTGATAGGCTGTGGTGGAGTCGGTAAAGCGGTCGGTTATCACAATAGAGTTTCGCACCACAGCGGGATAAATAATCTCCCGGACATGCTGCGCCCGAGCTGAATAATAAAGAAGGAGCTCGGCCAGCGGGTCCATGTGGTTCTCGGGCTCAAGGAGCAGGGCCCTTATTTTATTGCCGATCCTCGTGCCGCCTGGCTCTCGTGTTTCAATGACCGGATGCCCTTTGGCCCGGAAATATTCAGCGAGGAGTTTTACCTGGGTGCTTTTGCCTGAGCCCTCTATGCCTTCAAAGGATATAAAGCCCCTAACCCTCGACATAACTGTTTCTTAATTCCTTCAAGAGTGAGAACACCTTTAACGCGTCCTTCGTATCCAGGGAGCCTGTTCCGCAGGAAGGAGTGATAAGCGCCTGCTGTCTGAGCATGTCCCCCGGGATGTCGAGCTTCTCAAGAGAGGTGAGGCTGTGCTCAAGCCGTTCTCTTAAAAGTCCGAAGCTTACTTCCTTTATCGCCTCTGTCGTGGGAACTATACCCCATGCGATAACGCCTTTATTCTCCAGAAACGCACGTATCTCTTTCGGGTAAATACCCAGAGTGTCTCCGTAATCAAAGGCGTCGAAATTGAACACGTCAATCCCGGAAGAAAGCACAAGCGGCCAGTCCGCCTTGCCGCAGCAATGAATACCCGCGAGCCCCCCGCATTCATGGATATAATTTACTATCTCTCTTAACATCCTTGATGCTTCTTCGTTACTGACCCCAATATACGTGGAGGTCCCGAGGGCGGTGAGGATGGGCTCATCTACAAAGATCAAGACCTTTTCCGCAAATGGTTTTAGTATATCAATCTGCCAGCTTGCCTTGCCTTTGAGGAGTTCCAGGGAAAGCTCTCTCATCTCGTCATCGAAGAAAATGGGACGTTTCTCTTTATCGGTAAGGGACAAGGAAAAGGTCAGGGGGCCGGTAATATGGCCTTTTACCGCATCAAGACGCTGATTCCTTTGTTTCAGGATATCAATAAACGCATGCAATCCTGCGGCATATTCCGCGGAGATAGGAAAGCCGGTCCTGCCTGCAATAGCCTCATAAAATGCCGACGATGCCGCGTTCTCTGCTGGTTCAACATGCAGATTGTCCCCGTCAATCCGGATAAAGGGAAACCCCTCCGAGTACTGAGGCCCCATAGACTCGCGAAAGCTTCTGTGGGGAAGCTGGGGCCAGAAGGGGATATCCACCGAGTCCAGAACGATATTACATGCCTCAATAGGATCCGTATGGGGCAAACTGCCTATGCCTGTTGTGTGAAATGCCTTAAACATGACTATTAATAATACGCTATGATGGAGCGAAGTTTCAAATGTGGAATTGATAACGACTGTGTGAAAACCTTGTTGGTGAATTCACTTGTAAAGGCATAACGGCTTGAAGGGGGTACTTTGCTGTTTTTGTTAATTTCAAAAAGCAACTCCGCGAACTGTTATCTGTATGAGTCGGTGCCAGCTGCTTTTTACCGGAGGATATGTTATGTAAACAGCACGTTACGCTGGAAGTCAGACGCACTGGTAGCCGCAGCCTTGGCTGTCTCAAGGTCTATCACGTCCTGGTTGAATAGATCCATCAAATGCTGGTCAAAGGTTTGCATCCCATACTGGTCCCTCCCTGACTTCATGTAATCCTTGATAAAATCGGTCTTCTCCGGATTTTCGATGCAGTCCTTGATGGTCAGGGTATTACGCATAATTTCGACCGCCGCCACTCTCCCTTTGTCATCTTTCCGGCGGAGAAGCCGCTGCGAGATTACCGCCCGGATGGCATCTGCCAGTCTGAGTCTTACTGCCTGCTGTTCGCTAAGGTCAAATGCGCTTATGATTCGGTGGATCGTCTTGGGTGCATCCGTGGTGTGAACCGTTGACAGGACGAGATGGCCGGTTTCTGCGGCCTTCAATGCTATTTCTATGGTGACAGTATCCCGCATCTCACCTACAAGGATGACATCAGGGTCCTGGCGCAGGGCAGCACGCAGGGCGATCGAGAAACTTTCCGTATCAAGTCCGACCTCCCGCTGAATAATTGAGGCCTTAATTTCCTTATGGAGATATTCGATGGGGTCCTCGATCGTAACCATCTTGCAGGGCTTTGTCTGGTTGATGACGTCGATCATCGCGGCCAGCGAGGTAGACTTGCCGCTGCCGGTAATCCCCGTGACGAGGATAAGCCCTCTTTCTTCAAGTGCGATGTCCCTGATCACGGCCGGCAGGCCCAGTGACTCCGGGGTCGGGATTGCGAAGGGAACGACTCTCAATACAACGGAAAAAGACCCCCTTTGCCGGCAGATATTTACACGGAAGCGTGAAACCCCCGGCAGCATGTAGGAACAATCACGGTCCTGGAGACCATTGAGGGCCTTATCAATATTCTCTTCAGAGAAGCTGGGCGATGTTAACATGATATGTCTGACTATTGCCTGGCACTCTTTCATGTCAAGAGGTTTTATAGTAAGCGGGGTTATGTGTCCGTTGACCCTGTATTTCCATGAGGCACCAACGCAGAGATGAACATCAGATGCCCCCATCTGTACCCCTTCGGTAAGAACTTTGTTGAATTGTTCAATAATGCTTTCCATTATATCTCCTTTAACATATAGCCGAAAGGCTCTTTTGCGGTAACGCACTTATATGTTCGTCATAATTACAGGAACTCTTTAATTCCGGAGGATGGTAAGTGGCCTGCTATATATAAAGCATAGGGGGCAGATCCCATATGAGATAACGTGCTCCTTTCACGGGCCTGAACTCCATTATCCCGCTTTTCTGCAGAAAGTCCGGGGGATTTATTATGTTGCCGGTACGCCCTTGATGGGTCATATTACATGCATTGATTGATATCAAAAGAGACATTACTGTTATTTCCTGAATTATGAGAATTATCAGCTGCGACGCCAATCTGATTGATATTCTTCATATCCCTGATATCTGCATAGGAAATATTTCTGGTACTGACGGGATCAATGAACCAGGATGTTTCGCTCTCCGTACTTCTTAACACAAGGAGATGACCGGCAGTTCCCTGTAATGTAAGATTGTTAAGAATTTTCTGCGTCCTGGCGGCTTCTACATTTAATGTAGCTGCAGAGACGGCGGTCTTTACGAAATTATAGAATGTATTGTCACCGTATACTGTCTGGTGTGAACCGCCCAGCATGACTGTCGAGGTGCCGGAGTCAAAGGCCCCTTTATTTATCCAGTCCCCGTTGACCTGAATAAGAGAAGAGGTTGCATACAGTGTCCCATCAACACCAATTAATAGATCACCATTAGTACGAAGTGCATTATCATGTGCGTTTAACAAGCCGCCTTCGACAGACAGGTCACCTGCTATTGACAGGTCCGTGATCAATGTTACCGAGCCTGTAAATCCCGGGCCCATTGTTAACGAAGCAGGGGATATATCTAAATCCCACAGACAATCCTTTATTCCGTCAAAATCTATATGATCTCCATCCTGTGGCGCAGCGCCTCCGGACCAGTTCGCGGGATTTGAGGAAAGAGTATCCCCGCCTTCTCCGGTCCATGTAACACCATTATTTATAATAAGACCGGCGTCTATGGTCACGGTGCCGGTATAGCCGGGATGTATATTAAATGAAGAAAGCGTAATGTTCAGGTCCCAGGTGCAGTTTCCTGATGAGGTACTGTCAAATATAACCGCATCTGCATGGTGCGGGGATACCGCCCCGAACCAGTTACCAGGGGTTGAGGCAAGATCGTCAGCGCCTCCCCCTGACCATGTGAGGGTCGCGGCCCCGGCGGTCACTGCGAGATTGAGCACGAAAAGACACACAATGAGATCCGGCAGTATTTTTTTGATAGTGTATGTGTGCAGCATAAATCAGCCATGTCCCCTCACATGATAATATCAGGCCTGTGTTCTCCTGAACTGCCTGCCGTAATGAATGAGCAATCAGATTATTCTTTCAGCCGGCGCTCTCATTATGAAACATTGCCCTGCAAAAAATAACCTGTCAATACTTACAGGGGGAGGATTCGGCGCCGTATGTATCTCCTTACCCCATCACGAGTGGATTCCGACCTGCCCCTTTCCCGTCAGGGGAGAAGGCATACTCCTGAATCCTGATCGCTGTGTCTATGAATCAAAAAACTGTGGCGGCCTGAAAGATAATGTGTTAAAATTCACCTTGTCTCATTGTTCATTATCCCAAGTGAATTCATTATAAGGAGGTTTATTCTATGGACATCAGGAGAATTGGCGTCATTACAAGCGGTGGAGACTGCGGGGGGCTTAATGCGGTGATTAAGGGGATAGCCCGAAAGGCGTATGCCCTTGGCATTGAAACAGTGGTGATCCCCAATGGATATGCGGGACTATATAACCTTGTTGATCTGGATAACGTAGTGCTACTGAATGCGGAGAGGGTAAGTAAAATAGAGGCCTCCCTTGCCGGGTCTGAGGCCGGGCATTCACGGGTCAAGATCAGCAAGATCGCTGACCCGGACAAATACGAGAGGATCAAGAAAGGGCTGAAGAAATTCAATATTGACGGTCTTATCATCAGCGGGGGAGATGATACCGGAAGTGTTGTCGTTGATCTTACCTCACAGGGTATTCCCTGTGTCCATGTCCCAAAGACCATGGACCTGGACCTCCAGCCCTACAGTGTGGGCGGCGATTCTGCCATTAACAGGATATCGATATTTGCGAGGGACCTCAAGACGACGGGAATGAGTCATAACCGCATCCTTGTGATTGAGGTCTTCGGCAGATATGTGGGCCATACGGCATTTCGTGGAGGCATCGGGGCCGAGGCTGACGCGATCCTCATCCCTGAAGTACCGGTTGACTTTGACATACTTTACGAACATATGAAGACCACATATTTTGCAAGAATAGAAAGAAGCGATGTGCGGGCGGGTACGTATATCATCGTTGTAGCGGAAGGGCTGAAGACCGCAAGCGGCGAGATGCTCTATGACGAATCTGCCGGGGTTGATGCCTTTGGTCATAAAAAACTTGCAGGCGCCGGGAAATATATCCGGCAGCAATTGGAAAAAAGATTAAAGGCTGATCCGGATGTTCAGGCGTTTATGAAGCGAACGGGCATGTTTGTACCCGGTATATATGTTATCCCGGAGGTAAGAGAGGTCACTCCCGGGCATCTTGTGCGTTCCGGGCATTCATCAGCGTATGACGTTAATTTCGGATATAAGACAGGGGCGGGCGCGGTGGTCCTCCTGCGCGAGGGCAAGACCGGCAATACAATCACCGGAGTGGAAGGCCACAAGATTTTATACATGCCTACCACAGAAGCCATAAAACGAAGGGAAGTTGACGTTGACGAACTGGCCCTTTTTGAAAGCCTCGGCACCTGTTTCGGCCGCAGGCCTGTTGAATTTAAACCTGAGCTCCGTGAAGAACACAGGAGCGAAAGGTCGATGTAAGCCTCACGCACAGGATTCAAGGGGTCGAGGAAATGAGAGGTAGTCGCGCGTCGTTCGTTTTCAGGTGTNNCCCGACGATATAGGGGTCCGCCTTGATATTAACGAACCTGACCTTTGTCTTTTTGGTTGCAGGATCAATGATGTCCCTGAGCGGGATAGGCTTTACCCTGCCGTCATAAAAAGATATAAGAGCCCCTGATCCCCCTTCCATAAGGAACTTGACCGCACTGTATCCGAGGTTTCTTGTGTATTCGGCATCAAAGGGAATCGGGTCAGCTGCCCTCAGTTCATATCCTATGGTCTTATGCACGATCTTGATTTTCACCTTGCGCCTTTCAAACTCTTTATTCACAAAGTTCTGAAGTATCCTTCCCAGCTGGATCTCAGAGAGTCTCAGGGCCCCTCTTTCGTCGTTTTCGAGGAACTCATACTGGGCAAGTTCCTGTACATCGATCTTGCCCGCGACCCCTTCCGCCAGGATCGCAACCCCGTATCCATAACCCTGGGAGAGCCGCTTGATGATCGTGCCTTCAAGAATATCCGCCACCTTGGAGAATTTCACCTTCTTCTCCCTGAACTCTTCAGGAATGACAGTGATCGTTGCCCCCGCTGCCTTGCCTATGCCAAGGGCCAGGTGTCCCGTATGTCTTCCCATAGTCGTGATAAAATACCATCTGCCTGTGGTGCGTGCATCTTCGATAATATTTCTTACGATTTTTGTACCCCAGTGTCTCGCGGTCTCATAACCGAAGGTCTGCGCGCCCCCGGGTAAGGGGAGATCATTATCAATGGTCTTAGGTACGTGAACGACGGAAATGGCCCCGTCCGTCCTTTTCTCTATCTCTCTTGCGACAAAGGATGTGCCGTCGCCGCCTATGGTAATGAGGTAGTGGATCTGCAGTTTCTTTAATGTCTTTATCATGGCCTGAAAACTCTCTTCAGGATTATCCGGAAAGTCTCGCGATATCCTCAGGATGGACCCCCCCCTGCTGTGCACAGGCCAGGCGTTTTTATGGTTAAGTTTTATGACCTTGCTCGCATCCCCCCGGAAGAGCCACTTAAAGCCGTCCAGTATCCCGATGACATGTATCCCCCTGTTAAAGGCCTCCACTGTCGCGGCGCTTATTACCCCGTTGATGCCGGGAGCCGGACCGCCACCGACTACGATACCAAGATTTTTCCCCAAGGTTGTTCCTCCGTGTAAACGATTACCGGGCCGGAAATGTGTTTCTGGGCCGGATGTTAAATTTTCTGTTCGGCTCGTAATTATGTGCTGCAGATATCATAAGCAACGTATATGCTTATTTTCAAGGAAAAAGCAGGGGGCAGAGCACAGGGCCAGCGTCCCGGAGCACAAAGGAGCCGCATAATAAAAAATGGCTGTCAAATGAGGATGCCCTGTCCCACTTCCGATATGCCGGTCTTTCACACGTGTACGGGTTCGTGCTATTTGAAGTCAGGGAATCTTTTTGCTGCATATAGTGAATGGCAGGTAACACAGGTCTCATTAAGCTTGCAGAAATATGCAGTGACCAGCTCTCTGTTATGTGCCCCTGCGGCCTGTCTCAGGAGGCCGGCAGTGTCATGGAATTCACGGTCAAGGGCCTGGAACCCCGGCGGCAGCGAGTGATGCAATTCTTCCCTCTCTTCATGTGAGAGCTTTCTGTTCATGATGTAACTCTCCTTCATCTTTTCTGCGGTCCCTGCAATGTCGTCCCAATGTCCTGCAGGGATTGCGATGGCAAGCAGGGTCATGCCCTTCTGAATCCCGTTCATTTCCGCAGAAAGTATCTTCTGTATATGCCCGGACAGGCGGATTTCAGTTTCTCCCTTGTTTTTTAAGGAATCCCTATGTGGGTCACCCGCAGGAATCATCGAGGGATAAATAAATACGACAGCCAGTAACGTCAGAGTAATAACGATAGTTCTATGCATTCATGACCTCCAGTCTGAGTGATTATCAAATAATGTCTAAAATTTTAAGATAGACAGAATTGGTTTTGTATGACTTTTATCATATACGCCCTCCCCGGGATTTTTCATAATCATGGTATCATAACCTGTAGCATCAAGCGGCATAAGGAAAGGAACTATATGTCTATGGTCTGTCCATCATGGCTTTCATTCATACTCTATAATCCGATGAGGAAAAAATTGTCGGACAGGCGCCGGATTATTCATGAATCCGGAATTACCCGAGAGAGCATTGTGCTGGAAATCGGGGCAGGCAACGGCTTTCTGACGGAAGCAATCGCTGATTACGCAGCAAAGGTGGTAGTTGTGGAATTGCAGGACGGGATGGTAAGGAAGCTGAGAAAAAGGATTTCCGGGCTTGCGGGCAAGGTCGAGATCGTCACCGCTGATATCGCAGCCTATCACGTTCAGGCCCCTTTTGCGGATGTGTGCCTCCTTTATTACTGCTTTCATGAAGTTGCCGACAAACCAGCTGCTGTGAAGAACATTGCGGGGGCCCTAAAGAGCGGCGGGTATCTTTCCCTCTATGAACCGAGTATAGAAGTCAGGGGAAACGACATGAGAAAGACGGTCCGGATGTTTACGGACGCCGGGTTTGAAAAGGAGACGGAACATAAGAATATGTTTTCGCGTTTTGCAAGACTCAGGAAAATGGAGGCGGGGCTACAATGAACGATGCAAACATTCAGCTTGAGGCTTACCTGAAGGAGTACTGGGAATATGTGTTACAACACAATCCGACCTTTGCCACATATATCGGGGACCACCGCTATAATGATGCACTCGAGGACCTGTCTGAAGGGGCGCTTTCCGCACAGAATGGATATTTTAAGGACCTTCTTGTGAAAACGGAAAAGGTCGATGAAGATATGTTGACTGATGGGAACAGCCTGAACCGTACACTTCTCGTCAATACCCTTACAAATAATATCGAGATGTTCCGGCACAGGACGCACTATCTTCCCCTGGACCATATGCAGGGCCTCCATATTGACTTCCCGCAGATCATTGAGTTTCATCCCTTCAACATACAAAAGGATATTGATGATTACCTTTCGCGGTTAACGGCCTTTCCCTCCCGGATAGACCAGCTCATCGGGCTCCTTCAGAAAGGGAGTGCACATCACATTACAGCCTTTAAAAAAATAATTGAGCATGTCCTGATGCAGGTGGAGACGTTTACAAATTATGCGCCTGAGGACAGCCCGTTGTTCTCTCCTGTGCGGAAAATGAAAGACGGGTTTCCGGCGCAGGATATTGAAGATACCGGAAGCCGGGTGAAGCAGGCGATTTCCTCGGCGGTGACCCCTGCGTATAAAAAACTGCAGGAGTATCTGAGAAACGAATATATACGACACTGCAGAGAAAAAGAAGGCATCTGGTCTTTGCCTGATGGCAGTGACATGTACCGCTTTTATGTGAAGTACCACACCACCACAGACCTGTCTCCGGAAGAGATACACGAAACAGGCAGACGTGAAGTGGAGCGNNATGTCAAAGGGAAGAGGGAACTATACCCCCGGTCAGCGGAGGAGATCATGCAGGGCTACAGGGACATCCTTGCCCGCATGGATACGATGCTCCCGGATTATTTTGGAAGACTGCCAAGGGCAACATATGATCTCAGGGAGATCGAAACCTACAGGGAACAGGCGGCGCCCGCCGCCTACTACTATCCGCCGCCCGGAGATTTTTCGAGGCCGGGATATTTTTACGTGAATACCTATAACCCCGAGCAGAGGCCCACGTTTGACATGGAGGCACTTGCCTGTCATGAGGCTGTGCCGGGACACCACCTGCAGATCGCGATCATGCAGGAGCTTAAAGACATCCCGGATTTTCGCAGATACGGGGGCTCCACGGCCTTTATTGAGGGCTGGGCCCTCTACGCGGAAAAGCTTTCAAAGGAAATGGGGTTTTATCAGGATGTGTTCTCTGAATACGGGAGACTGAATAACGAAATATGGCGGGCCGCAAGGCTGGTGGTTGATACGGGCCTGCACTTTTATAAGTGGGGCAGGGATGAGACCATACAGTACTGTAGAGAAAACACAGGGCTTGAAGAGCATGAGATAGGAGTCGAGGTAGACCGGTACATTGCCATGCCCGGACAGGCCCTTGCGTATAAGACAGGTGAGCTGAAAATAATTCAGCTGAGGGAAGAAGCAGAGAAGTCCCTTGGTCCGGACTTCGACATAAAGGAATTTCACGACCGGCTCCTCGAACACGGCGCCCTGCCATTATATATACTGGACAGGATGATGAAGGAATGGATGGAGAGAACGAGCAGAAAATAAAGCCCCTGTGTTACTGTACGGCCGGTAACTATTGGAACAGAGTCCCCTTGAATAATCAGGGTCCGGTTATACCAGTAAAAACATGAGCGACAGACTAACACAGATGAAAAGCAATGAATTAAAACAGGATGAATGTCGCGTGTTTCTCCAGAAGGGGGAAAAAGCATTTATGATGACGCACTTAATTATTAATACGGGTCCGTGTATGTCAGTGGCTACCTGTTTTTAAACGTCGATGAATGTATGTGGCAGATGCATAGTGCAAGGGCGTCCGTGCTGTCCTCACTGAATCGTTGGGCTGATGATTTGAGATTGAGGATTATCTTCACCATATCCTGCACCTGTCTTTTCTCAGCCCTTCCATAGCCTGTCAGGGCCATTTTCACTTCGGTAGGATTGTATTCTGATACAGGAAGATTATGCTGTGCAGCCAAAAGCAGGACCACGCCGCGTGTTGACCCCAGGGCAAAGGCCGAACGAATGCTTTTGTGGTAGAAAATTTTTTCCAGGCACAGAAGGTCAGGCCTATACTCATCAATGATCAGGCCGAGTGAGCCATACAGCAATTTCAGACGATCAGGGAGACTTTCCTTCGGGTTTAGTTTAACGTCTCCTGCAGTTAAATATTTAGTGTCACGCTTCCCGTCAGGCACTTCAACAAGGCCATAGCCGCAGATTACAGTTCCGGGGTCAATGCCGATTATGCGCA
>DKBK01000114.1 GCA_002451135.1 Nitrospiraceae bacterium UBA6902 | reverse complement strand
TGGTGATTACGGTTGTCATAGGTCTTTGTTGCAGTTATTCCATTCCCATATGTCATTGAAGTAATGTCTCCATACGGGAGATATGTAATATTTTCAGCAAGTGTCCTTGTCACTCCGAGATATGTGTCTGTAACTGATGTGACTTTATTTAGCTGATTATAGCGGTACGTTATTTGTCGTCCGCCCGGATAGGTAATCATTGAAAGATTTCCGACTAAGTCATATGTGTATCCAGTCCGGTAATTCAGATCATGTATTTGCCGTGTCTGCATTGTCACCCGTCCCATTGTATCATAGTCATACCACGTTGTTCCTGACGTGTCTGTCATTGAAGCCAGCTTTCCCGTGCTGTTAACTATTTGGGGATTGTCATGGAATAAGTGAATATTCTGTGCCGGATCAGGGAACTCAATTGTGGTTTGTCGGTTTAACGCATCGTATGAATAAATTGTGGTGATCCCGTTCGCGTCAGTCTTTGTCAGCATATTGCCATTTGCGTCATATGTGTAACTTGTCGTGCCCGTGTCGGGGTTCGTTGTTGAAGTAAGGCGGTTAAGGCTGTCATATACATATAAGGTTGTATTCCCGACAGCATCTGTAATTGATGTCAGATTGTCTCTGCTGTCATATGTGTATAAAGTAGCTCCTCCTGCAGCGTCCGTTACCGAGGTAAGTCTGTTCAGTGCATCAAAGGTATTAGTCGTGGTATTTCCCTTTTCATCCATTCTTGTGAGGATATTACCAAGGGTATCGTAACCCAGTTCAGTGTAGGTGCCGTCTGGATGTGTTGTTCTGAGGAGACGGTTATGATCATCGTATGTATAGCTCACGGATGTGAGTATGCTGCCGGAACTGTCTCGGGTGATCATTGACGTCATATTATCCTCAGAATCAAATGTGTAATTAAGTGTATTCCCTTCGGGACCGGTTGTCCTGACTAAGCGGTTAACAGAATTATACATAAATGCTGTCCTGTTACCCATTGCATCGGTCACCGCTGTTTTATTGCCTGCTGCATCGTATTCATACATAACTTCACCACCATCAGGTCTTGTTTCTTTTACAACCCTGTCTCTTACATCATATTGGTAAGTTGTAGTATTTCCATCTGCGTCTGTCATTGATTTCATTCTGCCCATGATGTCATATATATAGGATGATGTCTGCCCCAGGTCATTAGTCACAGTGGCAATGTTTCCGTACTGGTCATATGTATATGAGGTTATGTTGCCGTTTCTGTCTGTGGATGTGAGCTTCTCATTGTAGGGGCTGTAAGTATGTGCTGTTATATGGCCATGAGCATCAATCTCCTCTATTAAATTACCGTTTGCATCATACGCGTATGATGTTCTATTCCCGTCATTGTCTGTGGAAGTAAGTATCTGTCCGAATAAATTGTAAGTATAAGTAGTTGTCCTCTCTTCGAGGCGTCCAACGGCCTCCGTCTTTGTAAGCATGTTGTTATCGGTGTCATAGGTCATTACAGTGACATTCCCGTTGGCGTCAGTCTTAGAGGTGACATTCAGATTATTGTCATATATTTTTGAAATATTGCCGTGTCCGCATTCCCTGCACCCCGGGCCGGATATCTCTTTCACATGGCTTTTCCCCAGGGTCTTATCAATTGTGTATGTCGTGACATTGCCCAATGAATCTATGACAGTCGTGTGCGTGTCATCAATATAATCTATTGTCAGCAGTTCATTCGTTCCATCGGCTGAGGAAGTGACCGCCCGGCCTTTCGCGTCATATGTGTGCTTTTCAATATAATTCCCTTTTTCATCTTTAATGCCGGACAAGCGGTAGCCGACACCTGATACGTAGACATATTCGTAATTTCTTTCGCCTGAATCTGGATAGGTCACTTTGCCAAGATATCCTGATGACAGGTAGGAATATCTGTATACCCGTCCTCCCTGGCTCCCATCAGGCACACTGATCGAGCTTATTTTATTGCCCGCGTTATGCGTTATATTTATCTCTCTGCCGTAAGGTTCTATGACCGTTGTTAATTTGTTGCTGATGTCCCGTGTAAGCGTTATCCTGTTACCGTTGCTGTCCTCGACGGCAGTGAGATAGCCCCCTTGATTGAATTCTTCCTTTGATCCGTCAAAGAAGTCCCTTGTAAAAGAACCGGTGGTGTTCTTGATAAGCCTGCTCTGTTCTCCTTTAGGAAACGCAACGTCGTAAATTTTATCTTTGTCATAGTCCATGTAGTACACATCAGAGCCGTCAGGATTGATAATTTTATAGGTATTGCTTCCTAATAGGACAACTCTCGTATCATAACCATGACTCCACGAAACGCCGAAATCTCTCGTCTTAGTTTCAGCGCTGTCATAGTAACGGGTCAAAGTCAAAGGCATTATTCCCTTGATGGAAAAATCTGTTTCACTTGCGTATACCGTCCCGCTTGAAACGCTGACCGGTTTGCCGACCTTGGCTTCACAACCGTCTTCGGGTTCGACATAGATGAGTTTTTCAAATAATACTGCCTGTCCGGAGCACATTTCTGTAATCGTTAACAGTACAAATCCTTTTTTGCCCGAGAAATCATAAGTAGTTTGAATCGTGCCGCCTACAGGCAGACCCTGCGCGTCATATATTTTTTCATTATTATTTAAATAAATCAGTATTCGCCTGTCGCCAATGTAATGGTGAAAGTATTCATAACTAAATATTATAGTTGTCAGCCCTGATACTATATCCTGCGGTTCGTGCACCGCTATCTCAGGCCAGGAAGGGACTACGACACTGGCATACTGTCTGGGCGCACAGTGTGAAGCACAAGCCCCCTCAGGATTATTTAAATAACTATATATATAGCCGCAATAATCTGCGATATATCTGAATATCGTACCGGGAAGGGCACATGAAATATAGTCATCTACTACGCTGACTGAAACAGATGTCCCAGCTGAGGTTGACGTTACGGAAAAAGGCGAATATAAACGGACTATGCCGGCCCATGCTCCGTGTGGGGCAATGTCGGGTACGCATTCAAATGTTGGTGACGAACCTTCAACTAATACCTGGCCTTCTTCAAACACCGCGGAAAGAGATTGTGCCCATGCTGTTGCATTAAGTACCAGGCCAAACATAATCAGCCAAATGCAATAAAAGATGTTTTTTCGATTTTTCATCAATCACAAGAGCCGGGCAAGAAAAGCTTTCAGTCATGTCCCCTAACATGAGATATCAGGCTCAATTTCTCCTGAGATTCCTGCTGTGCTGAACACGCGGTAAAATCATTTCCGCAACAGGTGCGTTCATTATGAAACATTCCCGCATAAAAAATAACCTGTCAATAATTACAGGTCATGCATGAGTGCAAAACTTGACCGGCCCGATATATTCTGTGGATTCCCTATTGGATGAGGTTTATTGAAGTTTTTACGCTCTTGTGACGATAAAGACAGTAAGCAGTATGAGTCCTTACATGATATGTATTATTTAACTGCAGGGATATGAAACAGAGCAGGAATAAAATATTATTTGTCGGAAACGACGAATCCGGCGGAAATTCCTTTAAGCGCTTTACAGAGCAGGAAAATATTCAAAATGACTATGTCCTGGCAGCATCTGTTACTGAAGTTGCAAAGGACCTGTTATGCGGAAAATTTGGTGTCGTCATAATTGATTATTCTCCTGAGAATACCATGAATGATCTTTTGAATCTGGCAGAGGATGTACCGGTCATAGTCGTTACGGGAGGCAGTGACGCAGGCGTGGCAGTAAAGGCCATGAAGGCGGGCGCCTACGATTTTATCATAAAGGACCCTGAGCATAATTATTTCAATATATTGACGGTTGCGATAGAGAATGCCGTGAGACACAGCGAGGCGGAACGAAGACTGCGCCTGCTCGAATCAGCCGTCATGAATGCCAATGATGCCATAATCATCCTGGAAGCGGAGCCGGGACAAATGCTGGGAAGGCGCATCCTGTATGTAAATGAAGCCTTCACCAGAATGACCGGATATTCTTATGAAGAGGCCACGAGCAGGACCCTGCGAATGCTGAGAGGTCCCAAGACCAGTCTTGCCGCATTAAATACAATCCGGCTTGCACTGGAGCAGGTGAGACCCGTGAGAGTAGAAATTATTAATTACCGGAAAGACGGCTCTGAGTTCTGGGTTGAGTGCAACATAGTGCCTTTCTCTGACAGGAAGGGCTCATTTATTCACTGGGTTTCTGTGCAGAGGGACATAACAGAGAGGAAACAGGCGGAAGAGGAAAGAGAACAGCTTATAAAAGAGATAGAAGCAGTCAACGAGGACCTGACTGAACTGAACCGGCAGCTGGAGACTATTGGAGCAGAGAGGACAATGAGCCTGATGGCCCTGACTTTGGCTGACAGGGTGAGAAATCCCGCGGCGATGATAGGGGGAAGGTGCAGAAGGCTCCTTGACAAAGAAGAGATGCGGGAAAGTACGCGGCAGGGTATCCAGTATATAATGGAAGGAGCTCAAAGGCTGGACGATATAGTGAAGGACTTTGAGGCCCTCCTTAAGAAGAGGCAGTCAAAGTTTCAAAATGATGATTTCAACAGGATTGTCGAGCGTGTCGCATCGATTATAGAAAAGGATGCCTTATTCAAGGGCGTGAAGATATCTTTGAATATTTCTGTTGAACCGCTAAGGATAAATATGCAGAAAGATCTGCTGAGAGTGGCCCTGTTTCATGTAATGAAAAATGCAGTGGAGGCGACCCCTGAAGGCGGTATGATAACAGTTGAAACATTCAGTGACGGGGACAATGTAGGATTTACCGTTTCTGATACAGGATATGGAATACCGGAGGGCGAAATAGCACATGTGTTCAGGCCCTTTTTCAGCACAAAGGAGCGTGGCTTCGGGATGGGTCTTCCCCTGGTGAAACAGATAATTTCAGAGCATCTTGGCGAGGTAAGTGTCTCGAGCGTGCCGGGGCAGGGAACGACCTTTCAGATGCTTTTCCCTATAAGATGGAAAGAGCAACAGCTTTCCAGAAATTAGGTATTGTTGATTATTTTTTTCAACATTGCTGATAATTGCTATAGTACCTTTAATTTGTTATACTTTTTCTTTAGGAATTCTAAGGATTTATTGTGTAGATTGAACGGAAAGTAGGACTAAGCGGGGGAGAAGTCAAACTTTTCCCTAATCTCTTTTGGTAACGAGATAAAGGGCCATTTTTTNNTCCTGTCCCGCAACCCCCTCCCAGGACACAGCGGCCTGCGAATGTGCAGAATGAGGGGCAGAAACCCCAGTTACCGCTCACGCAGCCTCCTGCCAGGACACAGCGGCCGGTCAATAATCAAAATATCAACGCGCCTCAGGGAGCGGCTGATACCATTATCCCTGATGTGCCGGGAAATATTCCTCCGGGCGCTATTACTCCTGAACAGATAAAGGCCTTTATGTCTAGACCCCGGGAGGAAAATTACATAATTCTCAATTTTGATAATGCTGATTTAAAGGACGTAATAAACACTGTCGGTTCAATTACAAATGAGAACTTCATCATAAGCCCGGGAATAGACGCACGGGTGACTATACATTCCTCCAAGAAGATTCCGGTCAGCGAGGTTATGAATGTCTTTGAGTCCGTTCTTGAAGCAAACGGAATGGCGGTTGTAAGGTCAGGGGAATTTCTCAAGATAGTCACGGGCGCCACTGCCAAGCAGAAACCTATCGAGGTCAGAAAAGGTGATCAGACCGAAACCCTCTCTGATGTGGACAGACCTGTAACGCAAATCATCCCTATTCAGTATGTTCCGGTGACTGAAATAAGTACGGTACTGACCCCGCTGCTCACCCAGTTCGGCAGTATTATCCCGAATCCGAGAAACAACCTGCTTATTATCAATGAACTTTCATCCAACATTATCCGCCTCTTAAAAGTGCTGAATGAAATTGATGTGAATGCATTTAAAAATACCAGGATGTCCATTATTAAACCTAAATATTCCGATGTGCAGTCTCTTACAAATGAACTGACTGAAGTCCTCAACGCGCTGAACCTGACGCGTGAGGGCATTGCGCTGGTGCCTATTGAAAGGATCAATAGCCTTGTCGTTTTTTCAGGAAGTCCGTCCCTTCTCAGGACGATTGAGGGATGGATCATAAAACTCGATGAAGAGGTTGTATCGGGGCAGAATATTTTTGTATATCCCGTGCAAAATGTAAAGGCCGAGAAAATAGCGGACATTTTAAGGACCCTTTACGAAACAGGAGATGGATCCAAATCGAGGACCATTACTCAAAAAACAGATACAAAATCCGCCACGCAGCAAAGAACTGCGGTTGCGCCGAGATCCCAGCAGACATCAGACAGCGGGAGCAGGATTGAAATTATTACCTTTGAGCCCACAAATTCACTTATTATTTTTGCCCCTGCCGGGGTATACAGGGAGATGGTGCAGACCATCAAGAAAATAGATACATATCCGAGGGAAGTATTGATCGAGGCCATTGTTGCGCAGGTGACCCTTGGCAATACTGACGAGCATGGCATTCAATGGTCGGTACTCAATACCCAATACAGAGACAACAAATTTTTCAAGGGCGATGTGTCTGAAGTTATTGGAAGTGTCACTGCCGGCGGGCTTGTCACAGAGGCAGCAGATGTTACCTTGGGAGCAGGGGCCGCAGGATTATCGTATATTGTGTTTCAGCCTGATAGGTTCACTGCCCTGCTTAATGCCATTGCAACGAGGGGGAAAGTAGACATACTCTCCAGCCCCCGGCTCCTCGTGAGGGACCAGGAGGAGGCAAACATTGAAGTAGGGTCTGAGATACCGACGGCCACAAGCACGACAACATCAAGTACTACCACAGATCAGTTGACCCAGAATATTCAATATAAAACGGTCGGTATAAAACTGAAAATAAAACCTACGATCAGCGAGGACAGGACGGTGGTCCTTGATATCGAACAGGAAGTATCTTCCCAGGGGGAAAATATAACGGTTGGACAGAAAGGAAATACATACCCTTCTTTTAATGCGACAAAGGCGAAAACTTCCATTGTGATACCTGACAGGCAGGGAATAGTCATTGGAGGTATAATGCAGGATGAAACAAAAAAGAATTATAGCGGGATACCTCTTTTGAGTGCAATACCCGTACTCGGCCATCTCTTCCGCTATCAGACAGACTCGATAACAAAAAAAGAACTGGTTATTATTATAACCCCGCATGTAATAACCACCAAGTCCGAAGGTGAAACTTTTACAACGGAATTCCTTGACAAATTGAAAGAGGTAAAGCAATACCTGAATGAAAAAGATATGGGATATCCCCGCGCAGCAGTAACCGTTCCATCCTCTTCCAAAACGGAGGGGACAAACCCGTCCAATACCGATGAGCCGTGAAGAAGTAAAGAAGCTCAATAAATCAGGTATGCTTGGCATTATCCTTCTGGATCTCAAGCTCATTACCCCTGAAAAACTTGAGATCGCGTTAAAGGAACAGGCCTCTTTGAACAAGACAGGCGACCGCCGTCTGGGTGACATACTGGTGGGCCTTGGCTTTGTTTCCGAAGATGATATGCTAAATGCCCTCAGCTCCCAGCTCGGGCTCACATATCTCAAGTTTACTGAATTCCCGAAGACGATCCCCAATGTGCCCTATCCGACGGTCAAGTTCATGAAGCAGTATAAGTTTGTCCCAATTGGAGCGGAAGACAATGTGTTGAAGGTTGCGGTTTCCGATCCTCTTAATGAATATGTCATCGATACTCTGCAGTTTTTTTCAAAAAAATCTGTTGAGATTTATCTGAGCAGCGAGAATGACATCATGGAGGCCATTGAACAGTACTTCGGCAGCAATGTACAGATGACAAGCATTATGGAGGGAATGAGAGAGGAAGAGGCCGAGACCGAGGAAATCGATGAGCTGCAGGAGGACGTGCATCATCTGCGGGACATGGCCTTTGAGGCGCCGATCGTAAAGCTCGTTAATATGCTCATCACGAGGGCGGTCGAGGGCAGGACCAGTGATATACACATCGAACCTTTTGAAAACAGCGTCAAGGTGCGGTACAGGATTGACGGAGCACTCACACAGGTCGAATCTCTGCCCAAACGGATACAGCCCGCTGTGATATCAAGAATAAAAATAATGTCACGCCTCAACATTGCGGAGAGAAGGCTCCCCCAGGACGGCAGGATCAAATTAAGGGTGTCAGGCAGGGACATAGACCTCAGGGTTTCTTCGATACCGACTATTTACGGTGAAAGTATTGTGATGAGGATTCTGGACCGGGGCACGGCGCTTATTGTTCTTGACTATCTCGGTTTTCCTGATGACATACTCGAAAAATACAAGAACCTGATCACGACTCCCTATGGAATGCTCCTGGTCACCGGGCCTACAGGCAGCGGAAAGACCACAACGTTATACGCATCGCTGAACAATATAAATTCAGACGACAAAAAAATCATCACCGTGGAAGACCCCATTGAATATCAGATTGACGGCATAAACCAGATACCCATAAGACCACAGATAGGCCTTACGTTCGCCAATGGTCTGAGGCATATTGTGCGTCAGGATCCGGATGTTATCATGGTGGGTGAAATCAGGGATATTGAAACGGCTGAAATAGCTATTCATTCAGCCCTTACCGGACACCTGGTGTTCAGCACACTTCATACAAATGACGCACCCGGGGCGGTGACAAGGCTGCTGGATATGGGCATTGAGGGTTTTCTGGTCTCGTCATCATTAATAGGCGTTATGGCCCAGAGACTCGTGAGGGTCATATGTCCGGTATGCAAAGATGTATATACCCCTCCGCAGGACATTATTGATAAAATTGATTATCTTCCCGACAACTTCACGGCATACCACGGGACGGGGTGCGACGCATGCAGGGGCACGGGATACCGGGGGAGGACAGGCATTTTTGAATTAATGGTAATAAACAGCGAAATCAGAAAATTGATTCTTGAGAGCGCAAGCTCTGATGTGATCAGGCAAATGGCAATCTCTAAGGGAATGCAGGTATTAAGGGACAACGGCTGGCAAAAGGTCAGAGAGGGTGTCACCACCATTGAGGAAGTCCTGAGAGTATCACAAGAGGGAATTTAAAAAAAAGTGAGAAGTAAAGACAATGCACGTAACTTCCTGCTTCCTGATTTGTACCTGAATTAATACTATGGACACGTACCATTACGAGGCAACGACAAGAGAAGGAAACATCGTGACGGGCAGTATTGATGTTCCGAGCGAACGTACTGCCATTGACCGTCTCCAGGAAATGGGGTATTTCCCTTTAAAGGTTATTAAGGCAGTTGACCGGGAGGGCATGTTAGAACGTGTCATGTCGTCACTGCATGGAGGCATAAAAGAGAAAGACATAATGACGTTCACCTATCAGATCGGCGTGCTTCTTGATGCGGGGTTTACCCTTGACAAGTCCCTTTCAATCCTCTCTGAGCTGACTGAGAAAAAGAAACTCAAGGAACTTCTGGATGAACTTCATGCACAGGTCAGAAGCGGCAAGTCTTTTTCTGATGCCCTGGCTAAGTTCCCGGATGTCTTCCCCATGTTTTACGTAAATATGATAAAGGCAGGAGAAGCCGGCGGTTTTATAGAAGATTCAATATCAAGAATGGCGACATACCTCGAAAACTCTCAGGGCCTGAAAGAAGATGTGCGTTCTGCTCTTATCTATCCTGCCCTCCTTAGTTTCGTGGGCGGGACTGCGGTCATATTACTGCTTACCTTTGTTGTTCCCCAGTTTACCAAGATATTCGCTGATATGGGGGGTGCACTTCCTTTGCCGACCGTGATCTTATTAGCCATAAGCAACAGTCTGGTTCATTACTGGTGGTTGTACCTGGCGTTCTTCGCGGCAGTCTATTACTTTGCGCGACGATATCTCAGGAGTCCAAAGGGCAGGCGCTACTGGGACCAGATGAAATTCAGGCTTCCTGTCTTCGGCAAACTATACAAAGAAGCCGCGGTGTCGCGTTTTGCCAGAACACTTGGTACGCTTCTCGCAAGCGGGGTGCCTATATTGAATGCGTTTCAGATAGTAAAAGGCACATTGGGAAGTGAAAAAATATCAGAAATAATCGCCTCTGTCAGGGAATCCACAAGGAAAGGCAGGGGGATCTCTGAGCCGTTAAAAAACAGCGATATCTTTCCTCCCCTTGCTGTTCATATGGTGACAGTCGGTGAGGAAACAGGCAAACTCGACGAAATGTTGATCAAGATTGCCGACCGTTTTGATATAGAGGTAAGGACCACTGTCAAACGCCTGCTCTCACTGCTGGAACCGGTATTGATTCTGATTATGGGAATTGTGGTGGGATTTATCGTTGTGTCAATGCTTCTGGCAATATTCAGCATTAATGAATTGCCGTTATAGGAGTNNGATTACAAATAGCAGCTTACGTAAAGGGAGGGTAATATGATTAAAAACAGGGGAAAAAGCTTACTGAAATGTACAAGGGGCTTTACGTTGATTGAACTGATGGTCGTCATGATCATCCTCGGGCTTCTGGCTGCGCTTGTGGTCCCCCGGATGTTCGGAAGAATAGGGCAGGCGAAAACCAATGCCGCCCGCGCACAGATAGAGCTTTTAGGGACTGCGCTCGATTCTTTTCGTCTGGATACCGGACGTTATCCGACAACCGCCGAGGGTCTGCAGGCCCTGGTTACCCAGGTTTCCGGCGTTGATCAGTGGAACGGCCCCTATCTGAAAAAGACAGAGATCCCGCTGGATCCCTGGAATAATCCATATATCTATGAATCACCCGGGAAGAACGGTGATTATGATATTTATTCATTAGGGGCAGACAAGGCGGAAGGCGGCGAAGGAGAAAACGCAGATATTGTAAGCTGGAAGTAATTATGAGCAAGTCGGAAGTTGGGAGGCGGAAGGTACAAGACGGATCAAAGAATTATTCATCATTCATCCTTCATCCTTCATCCTTTGGATTCACTCTTGTTGAGGTCATTATCGTGCTGGTTATTATAGGGATTGCATCCGGTCTTGTCGGCGTCTGGATAAACAGGGGTTCAGGCAATCTTGAGATAAGAAAGTTTACTAAAGATGTATCAGCCACTCTCAGATATGCAAGGACCAGGTCGGTAAGTGAAAAAAAGATTTACTGTCTTGTAATTGACAAAGGGGAACAGAAATACAGACTGTACGCGGAGGATACCGATTATACAAAAATTGATCTTGTCGCGGATAAACCTATTCCCGAAGAACTTCAAATGACGTTGCGGGGCAGTGATGAGGAATCTCCCCATGTGGAGTTTTTCCCTAGAGGAAATTCCTCTGGAGGAGTGCTTGAAATTGTCCGTGAAGATGGTGCAGGGTATTTCATCAGGATAAACAGAATAACCGGCAAGGTGGATGTGGAGAAAGCTGAATGACAAAAGGAGAGGGGTTTACCCTTATTGAAGTAGTTGTGGCAATGGCCATTTTAGGCATCAGCCTGGTCCTCATCATGCAGCTTTTCTCTGCCGGCCTTAAATCCGCCAAGGCCTCCTGTGACTACACAATAGCTATTGTCCATGCCAAGGATAAGATGGAGGAACTGTCGGTGACCGTTGACAATGACAGCGGCACATTTGAAGACGGATTTAAATGGGAAACCGAGGTAGAGGATTACAAACAGATTGATGAATCAGGCTATATGCTGAAAAAGCTGATAGTGAGAATATTATGGCCAGATGCCCTGAAACAGCAGAAGTCTATCGAGATGGTCAGTCTGAAGATGCTTACGGGAGAAGAAAAACTGTGAAAATCCCAGAAGGCGGAGGGCAGAGGGCGGAACAGGAAAAGATTTGTCGTTCATGCGTCTTCATTCATCCTTTTGATTCAGGTTTTACCCTCCTTGAACTTATTATTGCAATAACCATATTGCCACTTATTATCCTGATTATCGGCAATGGGTTCCGGCTGGGAATGAACGCCTGGGAGAGAGGCGAGCAGGAAACCGTATGGACCCAGAGGTTCCGTGTCCTGTCGGGCCTGCTGTCACAGCAGATTAAATCAGCATATCCCTATACGATTGATGTGGATAATGAGAAGGTTGCTGTATTCGAGGGAAAAGAGGATTCTGTGATGTTTGTCACCGCGCTGACTGATTCAGCCTACGGAGGGTTTAAATGGGTAAGGTATTCCCATAAGGACGGGACTCTTTTTCTGAAAGAAGGGCTTTTGCCTGACAAAAAGCTGGATGAGAGTATTACGGGAGATGAAGAGGTGGTAGATACGGACATAGAAGAGATCAAATTTGCGTATTTGTCGCTTGAAGATAATGAATGGAAAGAATCATGGGATATGGGCAAGAAACTGCCCGGAGCAGTCCGGGTCAAGATTTCTCATTTTGAGCCGTTTCTCATCACTATGCCAATGGGCTCAGCCGAAAAAGAGCAAGATAAAGAGAATGAGGTACTATAATTTTATGCGCTTTTACCGTATGCACCCGTCAGGGAGGAGTATTCATGCGGAAAGTCCTGCGCCATTTCCGGGACGGTACCCGGAAGTGTTACATGATGAAAGGGGAGGGGTTGCCCTCGTTATTGTGATATGGATAATTGTCGTCCTCATAGCAATTGTCGGAGAATTTTCGTATTCAATGAGGACAGAGATCAATATCGCGAGGAATTTCAAGGAAGAAGAAGAGGCGTATCAGCTTGCCCTGGCTGGTATTGAACAGGCAAAGCTTGAGCTGCTCTCTGCCAAAACCAATGCAGTCGTTTACCTTGATGAAGATAATGAGCTGGTTTTTGGTAATGACAGCGAAGACAAGGAAAAGCTGGAAAGAAAGAAGGACCTGGGCAACGGCAGTTTTACATATACCATAACTGATGAGGACGGGAAATTGAATATTAATACGGAATCCCTCGAACGGCTGAAATATATTTTCCTTGAAACGGGTATCGATATAACGGAAGTCGATACAATAGCAGATTCCGTAATTGACTGGAGGGATCCGGACGATCTGCACATGCTTAACGGAGCGGAGGAAGACTATTACCGTTCTCTGGACAAACCCTATAGCTGCAAAGACGGCCCTCTCGATTCACTGGATGAGCTTCTGCTTGTGAAAGGGATGAAAAAAGAATATCTCTACGGCTCGAAAAAAGAAGAGGAAAATGCTGATGAGGAACAGGCTTACGAAGGAGTTGAAAAGTACTTTACTGTATACAAATCAAACGGAATAAATATAAATACTGCACCAATGGCGGTTCTTGAAGCAATATTCGGGGTGGATGCGGCAACCAATATAATGAGTCAAAGAGATGCCGGACCAATCTCTATGCCGATGTTTAATGGTAAGATATCATCTGAAATTATTACGATTATATCTACCGGAACGGTAGCGGACGGAGCAATTAAAAGATCAATAAAAACAGTTGTACATAAGAAAGACAGGGANNGGCATAGAATTTAAAGAAGATTCTATCGTTATCACGTATCTTAAGAACAGGCTGTCGGGAATTACCCTCCTGTCTACCGCGACCTTTCCGCTGAAATTTGAGGAAACCGTTCCTGATGAAGTCATGGGTTTCATCAGCCGGCACGGGACAAATGTAAACAAGGTCTTTGTCAGTGTTCCTGAGCGATGGGCGATCACAAAGTTTATTGACATCCCTTCGATGAAAGGGAAGGGAAAGGGCGCGCTCGCAAATCTCATGAAGTTTGAGATTGAACGGCATATCCCCTTTGAAATAGACGATGTTGCCTATGACTTTCTCGTAATGGATCCGAGGGGCAAGAGAAACTCGGTGGTTTTCGCCGCGGTCCAGAAAGAAAAGATAAATATGATAATGGACTATCTCGGGAAGCTGTCCCTTCAGGTAAATGCCATTACGATATCGTCTTTCGCGGTTTTGAACTCAATCGAGTTAAGCGATGTTTCAGTCGGAGGGTGGCAGGATATCATAGGGATTGTGAGAAGATCGGCCATATTGGGGAAAAAAGACGAAACAAATATTTCCGTGTACATAGACAGGAATCATGCAAGTATCGCGGTTATCAGCGACGGCCTCTGTAGCCATATGAGATCTTTCACATTCGATGTTTCCGAGCCTCAGGAGAATGTTCTAAATAAAATTTCACAATATCTTGCCGAGATACAGTCTTCACTGTCACTGGAGCATTTTAACAAGCTGCTGCTTTCCGGTGATCTGCCTTCCCTCGAGGCGTTGAGGGATGAGCTGAACGAAAAGATAAGGGGCGACATGATCACAGTAAATCAGGTAGAGATATTGTCCGGCACACTGAAAGGCGTGAATATAAATGGGGCATCTTCCTCCATCGGTGCCTGTTTCGCGGGACTTGGACTCGGAACATATAAAATTAATCTGCTTCCGCATAAGGCGGATTATCAAATCAGGAGAATCGCGCCCTTAACGACGAAAATATTTCTTGTTACCATACTGGTCCTGCTGGTGGGAATTTTCTCTACCGAGGCGGTCAGACAGAAGAAATATCTGGAAACAGTTGAAGAAAAAATAAAGAAGAATGAGCCTGATGTAAAGGTGCTGGAAACGATGCTGACGAATATCGCTTCGCTTAAGGAAAAAAGTGACTTGCTCTACAGGTTGAAAGATAATGAAATCGCCCTTGGCATTCTGTCTGAGCTTGCGAGGCTGATGCCGAAAGATTCATGGGTCACCATTCTTCATTATAAAGGGATTGATGTAACCGATAAAAAGAAGGCGTACGGTGAATTGATTATCAGTGGGTATGCCGTTTCTTCATCCAGTTTAATATCAATTCTGGAAGATTCGCCCTATTTCGAACAAGTTGAATTTGTGGGGCCCATTAAAAAGACCAAGGATAATGAGCAGTTTAAACTCAGTGCAAAAGTTGTCCTGCCACCGGGCATTGAAAGTGAGGCCAAATGAACCTCCCGATCAAGGTGAATGAGAGAGAAAAAAGGTTTCTGATTATCGGTGGAATTATTGCACTCCTGATAATATCGTTCTACATATTTTCCTGGTACGGTGATACGAAAAAAAGCGTAAAGGATTTTTCAGATGCCAGGCTTTTTATGCTCCAGAAGCAGATAGAGAAGATATCGGGGAAAGATAATATACAAAAACGGTTGGAGGCCGTTTCGCAGGAGCTCGAAAGACAGGAAAAGACACTGCTGGGCGGGAATACCCCTCCGGTTGCAGCTGCAGCCCTGCAGAGATTTCTTAAGGATACGGCAGCTTCTCTGCAGATCGAAATTAAACTGGAAAGAACGCTGAATCCTGTTGATGCCCAGTTCTATCTGGGTATTCCGGTTGAAATAGGATTTACGTCATACACGAGGGAATTAAAGGAACTTCTTTTAAAGCTGCGCAAATCGCCGCTGCTGCTTAATGTATCTGAAATTCAGGTGAGGGTCACCAATATCAGTAAGCCGGAAGAAGTATATGCCACGTTAGTGGTGACAGGTTTTATTAAGAAGACTGAAGAGAAGGAAGAAGCAGGGAAAGAGACAAGGAATGATACGTAATTATTTTTTATTGAATATCTTCCTTATATTAATTATAGGGGTGCTCGGTAATAAATTTTACCATGTCCTCACGTATTCGATGGAGCTGCCTGCCGAAGCCGGCACCGGGGAGTTCCAGAAAGAAGATATTGCGGTTGCGCACAAAGATAGCGTATTTGATGAGCGTGTATTTGATGCAATATCAGCGCTGGATCTCTTCAGGCCGTCCAGGACAGCTCCGCTAGTCGAGAAAAAAGGTACTGAAAAACCTCCGCTACCTAACCCGCCCAAGCTGTTCGGAACGGTCATTCTTAATGACAATAAAACCGCGATCCTGGAACAGCCTGACACAAAGACGACGAAGGTGTATCGTATCAATGATACTATTTCCGGATATACAGTCCTGGAAATACATGAAGACAAGGTAGTGTTATTGGGAAATGACGAGAAGGTTGAAGTGAGATTAAGGGATGACAAGGGTGTTCAACCTCCGAGGAGGACCGTAGTCAGGCCTTCAACTTTGCCCCAGATGTCCCAGCCCGGGAGCCAGATACAAAGTCCGGGAGCCGCGCCTCAGCGTCGTGCACGGCCTGTTCCCCCTCGCAGAAGGCCGGCAAGAACCGTTCCCCCGGACAATAGAAATATTGCCCCTCCTGACGTACCCCAGTCGCCACAGGAGAATGGGGAAGCACCTGACGCGGTAAACGATCCGGCCCAGGAAGAAGATCAATAGTCCTCAGCTAAGGGGTTTCTATCCCGAGTGACTTTATTTTTCTGTGGAGGTTGCTTCTCTCTATGTCCAGATCTTCTGCTGTCTTTGAAACGTTCCAGTTGTTTTCCTGAAGTTTTCTCATAATGAAGTCCTTTTCGAAATTTTCCCTCGCGTCTCTTAATGTCTTAAATGCCGTAAAATCGGATTTCACTGACCTTGCAGGCTGGACCTCTTTCACGTCGATAATTTCTGAGGGATTCATAATGACAAAGCGTTCAATCGTATTTTTCAGTTCCCTGACATTGCCGGGCCATTCATATTCCATTAAGGTTCTCAGGGTGGTCCTGCTTACGCTTTTTTTCTTTTGTCCATACTGCCGGGAAAAATTAACAAGGAAGTGTTCAACGAGGAGCGGGATATCGCTTTTTCTCTCCCTGAGCGGAGGCACCTGAATGGGAATAACATTTAATCTGAAATAAAGGTCTTCCCTGAAATTTCCTTTCTGGATTTCTTCCTCTATCTCTTTGTTCGTCGCAGCGATTATCCGTACATCCACTTTAATATTCTTGCTGCCCCCGACTTTCTGAAATTCCTGAGTTTCGATGATCCTGAGCACCTTTGCCTGAGTGACGAGGGACATGTCGCCGATTTCATCGAGGAACAGGGTCCCCTCATGCGCAAGCTCAAACTTCCCCCGTTTACTTTCAAATGCGCCTGTAAAAGATCCTTTTTCATGACCAAACAGCTCACTCTCAATAAGCTCGTTTGGAATGGCCGCGCAGTTTACTTCTATAAAATTATTATTTCTTCTGCTGCTTCCCTCATGTAAAGCCCGTGCGACCAGTTCCTTGCCTGAGCCGCTTTCACCGAAAATGAGGACCCTGCCCTGAGAAACCGCTGCCTTTGATATCTTGTCTTTGAGCTCGATCATTTTGTGGTTTTCGCCGATAATTTGCCATTGTTCGGATATGCTGCTTTTAAGGGCAAGGTTTTCTTTCTCGAGTATCTGTTTCTCAACGGCCCTTCTTGTCAGGATCAGTACTTTGTCCAGCGACAGGGGTTTTTCAAGAAAGTCATAGGCCCCCAGCTTAATCGCGTGGACTGCCGTGTCTATATTGCTGTGCCCGGAAATCATGATTACGCATACATCGTTATTTTTCTTCTTCAAGGCCTTGAGTGTTTCTATGCCGTCCATACCCGGCATCCATACATCGAGCAATACAATGTCAGGCGAAGCCTCGGAATATTTTGCGAGCGCGCGTTCGCCTGAGGACGCTGTGATGACCTGATGCCCTTCATCCTCAAGAATGCCGCTTAAGGTTTCGAGTATACTCGCCTCGTCGTCAACCAGCAATATCGTCGCTTTTGTCGCTTTAGCCATTTCTGAAACAATCTCCTCCTGAAATCATTCAATTATACCTTATGCCGACAAATTTTAGTGCATCCTCAAGACAGGAATAGTCTGGTTAATTCTTCCGGTCTGCCATTACTCTGTATGATATAATGTTGCTATGAAAGAGGCGATGTTTTATGAAAAACTTGAGAAACAAAGAGTAAGATGCTTCCTCTGCGCCCACCATTGTATTATCTCTGAAGACAAGAGGGGCATATGCGGGGTCAGGGAGAACAGGCAGGGGACCCTTTACAGTCTTGTATATGGAAAACTGATATCAATGAATATTGATCCCATCGAGAAAAAACCGCTGTTTCATTTTCTTCCCGCATCGACTTCGATGTCGGTAGCGACAGCAGGCTGTAATTTTAAATGCAGGCACTGCCAGAACTACGACATATCCCAGTATCCAAAAAAGCATACGGATATTCCCGGTAACAATATTTCTCCTGAGGAGGTGGTCAGGGCTGCGGAAATGGCGGGCTGCAGGAGTATCTCTTATACATATACCGAGCCGACTATTTTTTTTGAATTTGCCTTGGACTGCGCCCGACTTGCGCATGAGAAGGGTATTAAGAATGTATTTGTGAGTAACGGGTATACGGGTCCGGAGGCGGCAAAGGCCATAGCGCCCTTTCTTGACGCGAATAATATTGATTTAAAAGGGAGTGATGAATTTTATAAAAAAATATGCGGGGCACGATTGCAGCCCGTATTAGACACGATTAAATTGATGAAGGACATGGGCGTCTGGGTGGAAGTTACGACTCTTATTATCCCCTCGTATAATGATTCGGAAGAAGCTCTGGACGGTATTATTGAATTTATTAAATCAGTAGATATCGCGGTCCCCTGGCATGTATCGCAATTTTATCCTACGTTTGAGCTGTTAGATCAGCCAAGAACCCCGGTGCAGACATTGAGACGGGCCAGGGATCAGGGCCTTAAGAAAGGCCTTAAGTATGTATATGAAGGGAATGTTCCCGGCGAAGGGGGGGAAAATACCTACTGCCCGGGATGCGGCGATCTTCTCATTCATCGTGTTGGTTATCAGATTTTAAAGAATAAAATAAAGGACGGCATGTGTGTTAAATGTTCGGCAATAATCGAAGGCGTATGGGCATAACCGGGCAAATTCCTGAAGGATGCTCAATAAAAACCATGTAATTTATGATAAATTATAGGAGAGCGTGTCAGAAGTGAACTCAGACAGTAGGACGGATAATAACGTACGTGTTGATATCATGGCTGCTCAGTAATGCAGGGAAGATGTGGTGAGGAGACATAATGGTGAATAAATTAAGAGATGAAATTCTTGAATTACTGTGGTCGTTAAGAGAAAAGGGCTCTAAAAGCTTCTCTGATGTAGTTAAAGGAATTGCTGATAATGATACCTCTGATATGACAAGAAAAATGGAAAAATCCGGGTATGTAACCATTACCGGGAATGAGATTGAATTTACAGATAAAGGGGAATCCCGCAGCAGGGACCTGATACGCCGTCATCGTCTTGCCGAGAGACTCTTTCATGACGTGCTTGAAGTAGGGATGGAAGAGAGTGAAGAGACCGCGTGTGAAATAGAGCATTTTCTTTCCCCGTCAGTAACAGACAGTGTCTGCTCTTTTCTGGGACACCCCCCGACCTGTCCTCATGGCAAACCCATTCCAAGAGGCGAATGCTGTTCTAAATACAGTTCTGAATACCGGCCCCTTGTTATGCAGTTGAAAGAGCTTGAAGTAGGTTTAAAAGGCAGGATTGTCTTCATACGACCGTCTGAAAGCACAAGGCTTGAGCGTCTTGCCACTATGGGCATTGTCCCCGGCAGCATCATACGGTTGAAACAGAAAAGGCCTTCGTTTGTACTGGAAATAGATGAAACCTCTCTGGCTGTTGACTCCCTGATTGCTGAAGAAATTTACGTGAAAGAATATAGACAGTAACAGCTATTTCAGNNAAAAATATTGCGGACTCGGAGATAGAGTGGATACGAACAGAATCCTGAAAGTGTTCATCGCTTCACCTGGTGACATAATAGTTGAACGGAAGATTGTACGTGAAGTATGTCTGGGTCTCAATGAAAGTGAATTGCTGCGTCATCTCAGCGTCTCTCTTCACACGGCAATGTGGGGAGATGTGTTTCCTTCGGCTGAAGATCCTCAGGCTATGATAAACAGACTTGTTGATGAATGTGACATTCTGGTCTGTATATTTTATAAGAGAGTCGACACGCAGCCAGACTGGAGTGAATCTGAAAATCTGAATAAATTTCTGTTAGCGTATGATTCATGGAAATCCCTGAAAAAACCGCATGTCATGTGCTATTTCAAGGACGTCAAGGCCTCAATCGAAGATTCCCCTTATTCTGAAGTAAATCAGGTCAATAAGTTGAAAGAAAAGATACAAAAAGAACACATATTATTTACAGAGGAATTTTCAGCCCCCTATGAATTTTGTGAAAAGATCTATGACCATATAGAAAAGTGGGTGAGAGACAATACAAGAAAGCATTGATGATGTGCCCGTGCTTTTTGCCGATATGAGCTGTAGAAAGCAGCAGTAAGCCTTCCCCCTCGAAATTCTTCACGCTGTCATTCAAATATAAATATTAATAATGTTATAATTATGAGCAATAGTTCGCTCAGCCTGATTTATCTGTTGATATGCACGCAATGCAGATAGAGAAGTGCCCTTTATCCTGATTGAGGGATGTTACGCGTAGTGAGATAACCCGTATGACCCACAGGTCCTTACTTGTGGAGACAGAAGAGTTGGTGACATGACGGTAAATACATGGACGGACTTCCGGGAACTGCATCCAACGTAAAGCAACCGCTATCAATGATGGACAACATCAAACAACAGGTATTAGAAGTTATTCATAATTTAAACTGGCTTCTGGAAGCCCATGACAGCCATGTGACGTTAATTAAAATTAAAGGCAACCAGGTGTCCATCCGCTGCATAGGACATTGTACTGAATGTGAAACAGACTGCATCGGAGTGGCGTTTAAAGAGAGGATGCCTGGCATTATCCTTATTCGAAAAAACAAGATATCCTGAAAGGCTGAGAGAGGGTATCTGAAGTCCGCGTTATGAATTGCGCAGGCGCCGGCCGGGGGAAGATTATTTTACTTTCTGCATTGGCTCAAGTACTTCAAGTCTGCTCTTTGCATACTGACCAAGTTCGGTATCAGGCGCTACCTGTAATTGATTTTTGTATTCTCTCACCGCGGCTGGAGAATCGTTTGTTTTATCAAGACAAATTCCCAGCAGGCCATGTATCTCGGGATGTTCAGGCGCGACCTCTGCAAAATTTGCCAGATAGGGTATGGCGTCAGTATACTGATTCATCTGGTAATAACTTTTTCCTAATCCATAATGTGACTGTGCGTGCCCCGGAAATTCATCAAGGCTCTTTTTAAACTCGAGCGCCGCCTTTTCATAATTGCCTTTATAAAGATTTACAAGTCCTCTTCCGTAAATTGAAGGCTGGTATCCAGTGTGTATCTGGAGGGCCCTGGCGAATGCCTTGTCAGCTTCCTCGTAATTTTTCTGCTGAAGCTTTATAAAACCCTTCAGGTTATGAAAAGGGGCCTGGGAGCTGTCACGCGTTATTGCCTCCTGGAGACTTTTTTCAGCCTCGCTGTATTTCTTTTCCCGGTAATCCTGCTCTGCTTTATCATATATATGATAGATTTTATTTATTTCATCTATGTTCCTTGTTTCTGTCTGAAATCTTTTAGCAAATTTGCCGTCTTGTTTAAGGGAATAGGGAGGGAGCTGATTTATCATGTCCTGGATTTCACCAAGTCTGACTTCAGCCCGTGGATGGGTTGACAGAAGGGCTGAAATGAAGGTATCTTCATCCCGGGATTTCCCCATTCTCTTTACATAATTGTCAACGGATTTCTCGAGCACTTCGTGGGCAGAGAGTGCTTCATGAGGTTCATACCCCAAGACTGCCATGTATTTGACTCCAAGCCTGTCTGCCTGGATTTCCTGGTCCCTGTCGTATTTAAGAAGCAGCAGACTGCTTCCCATCGCGCCAATGGCAAGTAAGGCGTCACCGCCTTTTTGCCCTTCAAGCGCAACAGCTCCAATAGCTATACCTAACTGCTGCATCTGCATCCGGGATATTCTTTTGGCTGTATGACGGGCCATTACATGACCGATTTCATGTCCCATGACTGCAGCGAACTGGGCCTCGTTTTCCATCTCGCTGAGAAGTCCCCGCGTGATAGCCACATAACCGGGAAGGGCAAAGGCATTAGGCACTGAAGTGTTCTGGATATGAAANNGCTTGAAGGGCGCGGTCCTCATATGGTCCTCCGTATTCCCATTTCAGTGATGGTGCCGCCTCTTTACCAATGGTCACTTCCTGGTCCTCGCTGACGAGCATAAATTCCTTCTCTCCTGAAACAGGATTAACGGCACAGGAGAACAGAAGAATGAAAATGATAACGTAAAACCGTTTCATCAATATGAAGAAATGAGAATTCATAATGGGTATTTTATCCTATAATAAGATCGGCTGCAATTCCATGGCTTACCCTGCAGGACACTTGGGTTTGCGTATGAATGAGAAAAAAGGGTTCTAAATTCTCTGTAATGCTTTGTTAAACAACCCTTCTAATTTCTTGCTTTCCGTTGCAATCCTGCCGAGTATCTCAGCTAATTCCTTTTCCCCAAGAGACTCTGCCTTCATCGCCCATTCTTTGTACGTTGTTATATGGGCTTCATTGTGTTCCATCCAGTGTTGGAGAAGGTGTTTTAGTTTCTCGAGTTCAGTCATAATATGAATGAGCCCCCTGTATTACAAACCAAATAATAAAATTGAAATCCCGCATAAGGATATTATGGCACCGGCAATAGCATGAGTATATCTTTCCAACTTTGCCGTGGGAATGATACTGATCCCGAAATACGAAGACATGACAATCCCGAGCATTGTCATAATTGTAATTAGTCCAAAAATGCTGGTAACAAGCCACAAATCAAAGAAACTGCTTTTTGCCGCAGGATACATTAGTAGGGGAATAAGCGGCTCGCACGGGCCCAGAATAAATATTATAAAAAGTACCCATGGGGTCATACTTTTATTGCCGTCAGTTTTATGGACATGTACATGTTCTTTGTTATGGTCATGAGTATGTCCATGACTTGTCCTGCATCCATGTTCATGCAAATGCGTATGCGCCCTGTTCCTTAACGCCCGCTTTATTCCCCATATAAAATAAACCAGACCGAAGGCTATCAGGACCCATGTAGCGAGGGAACCGCGGAATGATTCTACAATTTGCAGCCTGGATACAGCGAATCCGAAAGAGATACCGATCAAACCCAGCACAACGGAACTCAATACATGTCCGGCACCGCACAGGACCGTAATAAGTGCCGTCTTACGCAAAGACCATTCCCCTGATCGTGACATGGCAATAAAAGGCAGATAATGGTCTGGCCCCAGCAGTGTATGAAAAAAACCGATTGAAGCTGCTGCGGTACCCAGCACAACTAGGTCTTGAGACATAATTCTCCCGATCCGCGAAAAATAAAAACCACGAAACTTATCCGGCCTTCTGACCGTTTAAGCCTTCGTGGCTTGTGCAATATTAATAGCATATAGGAAAGGAAGGTGTCAAGGGAAGGCAATGGCATACTGAAAAGTACATAGTTGCGAACCGGCGAAACTTGGATTATACTTTCCCGTATAAGGACCAGATTAATGAATATGGGAAAATACGGATCAGTACTTGTCGTTGATGATGAACCTGCCGTTCTCGAATCATCCTCTCTACTTTTACAAGAATATGGATTTAAGGTAGCATCTTCTTCAGACGCTGAAGATGCGATGCGGAGGTTTAAGGAGAACAGCATTGATGTGGTGGTAACGGATATTGTCATGCCGTCTGTATCGGGGATTGAGCTTATCAGACAGATTCATGATATTAATCCCAGAACTCCCGTAATCCTTATGACGGCATATGCGGATATGGAGAAGGTGCTGGACGCAATAAAAATCGGTGCATTTGATTTTATTATCAAACCCTTTACCCCGGAACTGCTCCTTCATGCAGTCGAAAAGGCAGTGCATTACAACCAACTGGTGCTGATGGAAAGAGATTATAAGCATTTACTTGAGGAATATAACCAGGAAATAGAGACCCTCGTGGCGGAGAGGACCATGGGTCTGATGTCACTGACTTTAGCGGACAAGATCAGAAACCCCGCGGCTGTTATCGGGTTGATCTGCAGAAGGATGCTTGAAAAAGAAGAGGTGCCGGAAAATCTGATAGCAAAAATCAGGGGGATCATCGAAGAAGCTCAGAAACTGGACAACATTGTGAAGGACTTCCAGTCTCTGCTGAAAAAAAGGGAGTCAATGTTCAGATATGAGGATATTAATGAGGTAGTGGACAGTATCATGCCGATTATTAAAAATATGGTTGTCAATACAAGAATTGAAGTCGTTTTTAACCGGTCGCCTAATCCCCTGAAGGTTAATATTCAGAAAAATCTGTTTCGGATCGCCCTCTCACATCTGGTTAAAAACTCCATTGATGCAATACCTGAGGGAGGGAAGATAACTGTTTCTACATATGAAAGTGAAAATACCTGTGTCCTTGAAGTATCGGATACCGGGCTTGGCATGAGTTCGGAAGATATGGATGAAATATTCAATCCCTTGTTCAGCTTAAAAGATAAGCGCTTCGGTATGGGGCTCCCCCTGGTAAAGCGTATCGTAACGGAACATATGGGTGAAATTCACGTCGCAAGTAAACCGGGGGAAGGCACTACCTTCAGCATAAAACTGCCATTGAGATGGTCTCAGAACATTCAACCCTCATGCCATGTCGATTGAAATTAATATGTAGTCATTTTTTTCCTTAAAATATATAACGGCCCTTCCATCTTCATTTTCGTATATGGTAATGCTATCGCTGAACTCCTTTATCAGTTTTAACTTCATCTTTTCTGTCCTGATTAACTGACCGCCCTCGATGACTTGTACTTCGGCGAGCATATTCCCTCCTTATTTACTGTTTTGTTCTGTTACCTGGTCAATAGTTCTCTTATTTTGGCCCCTATCTTCCCCCCAATCCGGGATGAATCCTATGGAAACCTGCTATGTAACTCCTGCACATTTTATGATGTATTTATGCAGGAAATCATAAATTCAGGAAAATAACATGGAAAGAACCGGTATCTTTTTCTACTATCTTCAGACGCAGCTGTTTAGCTGATTTTGCCTCGCCAGGGAAGAATATAAAACCGTAGGCCAGGGTTTTGGGTTCAATAGCTTTTGCCTGAAGGGATTTCTGATGCAGGTCTTCCATGACAGCCTTACTCGGCTCATTTGAAGATGCCCCTTTGGCACCTCCTATTACGCCTCCGACGGCTGTTCCTGCTGCTGCGCCTTTTCCTATGGCTGCACCCACATTTTGACCGGATACAATGCCTATTGCCCCGCCTATTAACGCCCCTGCGGCTGCTCCCAGGAACCCGTGATAAGCCCCTTCCATAAATATCTCTTTTGTCTGAGTATATTTTGTTGCCCGCGCATATGCGATATTTCTTTCAAGGATGGGCCAGAGATTTCCCTCGGCATCTTCCAGAAAGGTCTGGGACGCATCAATTTCTAATGAGTGTGTGCCTTTATTATCAAACACAACCTGAACAGGCAGCATCCCTGCCTCGCGCACATTAAAGCCGAAGGCCTCTTTTGCCTCTGAGAAATCAACATAGGCCCTTGCAGCGACCTCGGTGCCGGCGACTTCTATGGCATTAGGATAAGAGCCCGGAGCCTTAAATGGTAAAGGGGTAGCCTTATAAGTTGTGCTGCAGGCATACACAAGCAGTACGTATATTAAGGCATAGTACATATAATTGCATTTCTTCATGAAATCGCCTCTATGTAGTAAAAACCTGTTATTGAGTCCATTATATCATCAATACTGATTACGTTGTTAATCATGTAAATAATTATATATTGTCTCGCACACAGGCAGAGGGCCAGTAGTCCTTACAACCTTCACCATGCAGGATGACATGAAAAAAGAAAAGTTTATCTCCCAGTCTGAATGCCAAGAAAATTAAGGAAGTCATCTTTCCCGCCATGTGAATCTTTTCTGTTCCACTGTTTGATTTTTCGGCAGAACAATGCAGTCTCTTTACCCGACTGATCAGCTTTTTGTTTGAACGCACTGAAGGAATTGGGTTTTCCGTAATAGTGCTTACATTTAATGAACTTGTCACGGACGACATCGGACAGTTCAAAATCGGTTGCTTTATTATCCTCATCAAGATACACGTCAATTGGGAAAACCCGGCAGGCCATGGGCCTTGCCTCATATGCGGTACATCTCTTATCCTCTGAGAGAAATATGCACGAACCGTCCTTTTTCTTTCTCAATCCTAATTGACGCTTTCCATATGATAAATTAATCCAGTCTTCAGTATCATTCACAACAGTGAAGTCGGATTTGGCGTACAATTTTATCAGTCTGTTGGCGGGGATGCCGGTGTATGTAACCAGTCGTCTGATGTCGCTGTCCGTTAGTTCAATTACCGGATCACAACAGCAGGAGCCGCACTGCGCGCAATGGATCTTTAACAGTTTCGATACCTTTCTGTTCTTCTTAATGGGTATTACCTCCTGGCAGTAAAATATATAACAGCATGATTGAACATTTAAAGAAGATTATACTGAAAAATCTGTAGATAAGCCAGTTACGTATCGTAGTATAATCCTGGATAAAACTGATAATAGTGATACACATCCGGAAAATTGACTATTTCAAATATTATTTTGTACTATTGCCTTTACACCATTTTTATTTCCGGAGGAATCGTGACCATAACAGAAAAAATTCTGGCAGCACATTCAGGCAGGCAAAAGGTATCAGCCGGGGAGTTGATTAATGCTAAGGTCGACCTTATTCTTGCCAATGACATAACAGCGCCCATCTCAATCACCGAATTCAAAAAGATCGGGGCCGGGGAGGTCTTTGATAAAGACAGGGTGGCTTTNNGGGATTTTTCAAGGGAATATGATCTCAGCCTGTATTTTGAAGTCGGCAGGATGGGGGTGGAGCACGCGCTTCTTCCCGAACAGGGACTTGTTGTGCCCGGAGACCTTGTCATAGGCGCTGACAGCCATACATGTACGTACGGTGCGCTCGGTGCATTCTCTACCGGTGTCGGTTCAACAGACGTGGCTTCAGCCATGGCAACAGGAGAGTGCTGGTTCAAGGTTCCTGAATCCATGAAATTCATCTATTATGGAAAATTAAACAGGTGGGTCAGCGGCAAAGACCTGGTCCTTCATACAATCGGCGATATAGGAGTTGACGGCGCGCTGTACCGGGCCATGGAATTCGAAGGCGAGGCAATACGTTCACTGCCCATGTCAGGACGGCTTACCATGTGCAATATGGCAATTGAGGCAGGGGGCAAGAACGGGATAATCGTGCCTGACGAAATTACAGAACAATATGTGAAGGGCAGGGCGAAGAGAGAATATACATTCTATTCATCCGACAGCAGCGCCAGGTATACCGAGGTGAAAGAGTATGACTGCTCTAAGATACCGCTGACGGTATCCTGTCCGCATCTCCCGTCAAATACGAAACCTGCGGCAGAGCTTTCGTCTGTTTCAATCGACCAGGTTGTTGTGGGTTCCTGCACAAACGGAAGGATCGAGGACATCAGGGTGGCGGCGGAAATCATAAAGGGGAAAAAGGTCAGTCCCAATACGAGGATGATAGTTATTCCCGCTACCCAGCAGATTTACCTGCAGTGCGTAAAGGAAGGACTGGCAGAGATATTTGTTAACGCGGAGGCGGTATTTTCAACCCCTACATGCGGACCGTGTCTCGGCGGCCACATGGGAATCCTCGCAAAAGGGGAGAAGGCGATAGCGACAACGAACAGGAATTTTGTCGGCAGGATGGGACATCCTGAGAGCGAAGTCTATCTGTCAAACCCTGCTGTTGCTGCGGCATCTGCCATTAAGGGACGAATCGCAACTCCGGAGGAGATAATATGATATTAAAAGGCAAGGTCTGGAAATTCGGTGATAATATAGACACGGACGCGATAATCCCCGCCCGTTATCTTAATACATCTGATCCTGTTGAACTCGCAAAGCATGTGATGGAGGACGCGGACAGGGACTTTCCGTCAAAAGTAAAAGCGGGTGATTTGATCGTTGCTGACTCAAACTTCGGTTGCGGCTCTTCAAGGGAGCACGCTCCTATAGCCATTAAAGCAGCCGGTATCCAGGCCGTGGTTGCAAAGAGTTTTGCCCGGATTTTCTACAGGAACGCATTCAACATCGGGCTTCCCATATTTGAATCCGAAGAAGCGTCAGGAAGCATCAGGCAGGGCGATGAGATAGAGATCGACGCTGACGGCGGGGTTATTAAAAATATCACCAAAGGTGAAACGTATACGGCAAAACCCATTCCCCCATTCATGCAGGAACTGATCTCCGCAGGAGGGCTGATTGAATGGACCAGAAAGCGGATAAAGGCTTCATAGCCGCCTACCTCAACCTGTCCAGGCAGGAACTCAGGGAAAAAGTCCGACATGCAGAAGAGATCTTGAAAAACTGCACACTCTGTCCACGTGAATGTAAAGTGGACAGAACCGCAGGCGAAAAAGGGTTCTGCAAAACAGGGGACAGGCCCATTGTCTCCAGCTATAATCCCCATTTTGGAGAAGAGGCTCCTCTTGTAGGGAGCCGGGGATCGGGTACTATCTTTTTCACCCGCTGCAACCTCGGATGCCTGTTCTGTCAGAACTGGACCATCAGCCACCTTGGGGAAGGCACTCAGACGTCGTTTGATTCATTGGCTGATATGATGATAGTCCTTCAAAAGGATGACGGCTGTCATAATATTAATTTCGTGACCCCGACCCATCAGGTGCCGATGATCTTAAGATCACTCGAAATTGCGATTGATAAGGGGTTGAAGATTCCCCTTGTCTATAACTGCGGGGGATACGAGGCCCTTGAGACGTTAAAGATACTTGATGGCATTATTGATATATACATGCCCGATTTTAAGTACGCTGAAACTGAACCGGCCAAAACATATTCAAAGGCGAGGGACTATCCTGAAGTGGCAAAAGCGGCGATAAAAGAAATGCACAGGCAGGTGGGAGACCTTGTTATGAATGAAAGGGGGATTGCCTTAAGGGGTCTGCTGGTAAGACACCTGGTCCTGCCAGAAGGGTTGGCCGGGACGGAAGAGGTGGTAAGGTTTCTCGCAGAAGAGGTTTCCCCGAATACCTACACGAACATCATGGCCCAGTACTACCCCTGTTACCGTGCCGGTGAACATCCCCCTCTGGACAGAAGGATCACAAAGGCGGAATACAGAAAAGCCGTCAAGGCTGCGCGTGATGCGGGACTAAAGAGGCTGGATTAGACATTTTTAGTCTACATATAAGCGTTCAGGAGAATATCGAGGTTGAACCTCAATAATGCACGGATATCATCATCTCGCGGCTATCACTACGTTAAAACCTTTAGTAATAACACTCAGTATTTTTTCCCTTCGCATTTTATTTCCTCTGAAATATTTCTGGTTGACCTCAAGTTCAATGCCGGTATACTCTGCCTCCGGGAGCCGTTTCCTTAAATACGAGATAAGCCCGTCCGCGGTGCCGAGATANNCTCACGCACAGGGCCGTCTCGCCGTTCCTTGCGGGATCATACAGGAGGCCCAGGTCAGCCCTTCGTCCGACACCCTTGAACACGGGGGTAAAGGTATGCACTGAGATGTGCAGGACATGGCGGCCTTTCCCGATGTTTCCGGCAATGAATGATTCTACGGCATCGCGGTACGGCTTATAGTGGCCTTCAAGAAGGGCTGTTTTATCAGAGGGAGCCAGTGTTCGGGAAATTTCCGAAAAGAGCTTGGGATGCCCTAAAGACCGGTTCAGGTCCACCAGAAGTCGTGAAGTCGTTGAATAATAGAGGCAGGCCCCCAGGGCCTTTCCCAGCGCCTTTGCAATATCAAGGGAGCCGAGATCATGGCTTCTATGCGTGCTAATCAGACCTTTCCTGTGACTGAAAAGGCGGGCGTATTTCCCGGGAATGCGGCAGCCACCGTGCTCGCAGGAAACTATGATTTTAAGGGGCCTATTCGATGAAAGGCGTATTTGCCGCGAGGCAGTCGCAGAGCTTTTCATAAATGGTCCTCAGACGTGTTCGCGTGGGACTCCTTCCCGCCGCCTTCAGTATCCGTCTTGATAATGTTCCCTCATTTATAATGGTCTTCAGGATCTCGTGAGATCCCGGGCTGAGAAGACGGCATTTCCGTGCTTCTGTTATCAGATGTTCCCATAATTCTCCTGACCGTGCCTTTGACCCCGGGAATCCGAACATCCTCATGTAGCGCGCATTATCGATAACGGCCCTTTCCCCGTCACGGATGCATTTTTGGAATACCGGCAGCAGGGCAGCGACTGCCCATGCCTTCTGCGCTTCACGGGAGGTCCACCGCTCCTCGGCGAGAAGTTTCAGCACCCCGACAACAATCTCGGATATGGCAATGTCCGCCCGGGGACATTCCTGAACGTCAACAACACGTATCTCCACGGCACTCCTTTTATAGCGCGGGACGGCGCCACGGGAGTTAAGCCATTCGTGTTGAAGTGTCCCGTCCGTATCATGATCCCTGATGTCCCTGTACATTGCAGAAAGAATTCTGTCCTCGTATTCAGTTCGTGAATACACAGGTTCTGGAATGATCTTTCCCATGATCGAAGGGACAGCGATCTGGTTTCTGGCGTAAAAATAAAGCCGTGTGTCCTGAAGTCCGGTCACCTTTCCCTCAACCACCGGAGAACTTGCGGCCAGGGCCGGTATGACTGGCATGAGAAGGCGCACGGCTGCATGGAGTCTTGCGAATTCTTCATCGCCTTTAAATGAAATATTTAAATGCATGCTCTGCACGTTCGCCCAGCCGTGCCTTTTGCAGTTGAATATCCGGTCATATGTTTCGTAGACACGGCGGTAACGATGGGGCCAGAGCCTTGTCTCTTTCCGGGGGTCCATCCAGGGATGCATGCCNNACCTGTTTATGAAACGCATGTGCAAGCCCCTTGAGTGATGGAAGGGGGTCATTGTTCTTCAGTTCCATGACATGGGAGACAAACTCATTCGACCAGCCCATCGGGCCTGAGGTGTAATCAGTTACATAACGGCCCGCGGCAGATCGTAAAATCTCGTCGGACACAGGAAGTACATCGAGGGTTTTACGGTCTACTATCATATATTCCAGCTCAATCCCATACCCCTCAAAAAGTCGCAGTGTCCTTTTTCCTCTCATTGCCTAATACCACTTCTCCTTGCGCTGTTCGATCCTCCGTAAGATGACCCTCATGATCCTTAAATAGAGCTCTTCCCTGAGCACCGCGTCTTCGACCCCGTAATCAATATTCGGGTTGTCGTTGACCTCAATTATGTAGTACTTTTTACCATCATCCTTTATGTCGACCCCGTACAGTCCGTCCCCTATGAGGTTTGCCGCGCGAAGGGCCGTCCTGATCAGGTCCGTGGGCGCATGCTCCACCGGGATCGTCTCAGATTTGCCGTCCTCTGTCTTGATGCCGCTCGTGTCCCTCTTGATGATCTGCCAGTGCCTTGCAGCCATGTAATATTTGCAGACAAAGAGAGGCTGACGGTCAAATATTCCCACGCGCCAGTCATAAGGCGTGGAGAGAAATTCCTGGGCGATTATCAGCTCTGAACGCTCCAGCATCTTCCCCACATTCACCCTGAGCTCTTCCTCGGTCTCAACCTTAATGACTCCCTGAGAAAACGAGCTGTCGGGTTTTTTCAGGATACACGGGAGCCCGAGCATGCCGGTCACCTGTTTTGCATTATCACGGTGTACGATGACAGTCCTCGGGATAAGGACCTTGTTACGCTCAAGAAGTTCAGCAAGGAACACCTTATTGGTGCACTTGAGGATCGACTCCGGATCATCGACAACAACGAGACCTTCTGCTGCAGCCTTCTGGGCAAAACGGTAGGTATGATGCAGGACGTTTGTCGTCTCACGGATGAACAGCGCNNTCGAACTCCCCGAGACGCCCGTAATCCTCCCTGTCAATCAGTTCAGCTGCAAGTCCGAGCGACTCGGCTGCCTTTTCAAAACGGTCAATGGCCTTGACATCGGAAGGAGGCTCCTTTTCCTCAGGATTACAGAGGATCGCGAGGTCATATCTCGCGGCTTTTTTACGGGAAAAGGTCCGCCGCCTCTGAAAATACTCCCTGGCAACTTCAACCACAAAAGGACGGTGCTCTTCGGGGATGTCGTTCACTGCGATGGGATTGATGTTCTGAAGATGCCATTTATGCTCCTTCTCATTAAACACAAAAACAGCCCGGAGCAGAGGAGACTCAAAAAGCTTAAAGAGATGGCTACTCAGCAGGTCATGTCTTTTCGCGACATTGCGGCCGAAATAAATACTGAGCGTAAATTCATTTGACTGGATCGGTGAGAGGCTTTTCTGTATCAGTTCTTCGAGTTCCTCCGAGGCTACCCTGATGATCGTCTGGGACTTCAGGTCCTGTATCGTACTTATTTTCGGAACAGGCTTGTGTCCCCGGGCGGCAGCAAGCAGAGATACATAGTAGCCGGTGCTCTGATAACGGTAAGACCGGCAGAGGTTGAATACCTTCGCACCCCGCATCGCTGCATAGTGCGGGTCAGTGAGATAGGTTTTTGCCGCGACCAGTTCGCTNNACCGGTTCCTCACTTCCCCTTTTTGGGTTCGATGATCAGGAGATTTGCGTCATAGGTCAGGACTCCCAGCAGTATCGAACACAATACCCTGTCAATTGAGATCATGTAATGATGACTTTCCGAATATGGATTAGGGAGTAAGGGATCAGCCACCGTGACGGTCCTCTCCTCTCTGTTGTAACCGCTCAATACGACGAAATGCCCCACCGGGTCTCCCTTTATATCATCCCGCTTTCCCTCAAGGCCGGACTCCCTCGGGCTCTGGTAAAGATAGGTCGCACTCAGCCCGGTGAGGATCGGGATTGAGCGGTTCAGATATTTTCTTATAAGAGACGTGGTCAGGTCCTTTAACCGCAGCTTGCCTCCGAGTTGAAGGAATTCGATAAACCCGTTTGCCGCCACATGTAACTTGGGAATATGCCTTGCCGCTGTCTGCGCTTTCAGGCGGCTGGCGATGTCCGTCCCCTCATTTACAAACCATGTCGGATCAAAGACATTGAGACTATATGTATATATAGTTGCGGAATAGCCCCGTCGGAGCGCATGGCATGCAAGAAACGCGGCAAGGGTCCCACCCTCATCAAGGTACCTGACCTCCCTGACGACCTGGTCCAGGGTGATATTATCATCAAAATAGCGGTACACGGCATGCAGACATGCCGGGCCGCATGTGGTCTCCGAAGGCTGCGCCGTGATCCTGAAATCAAAACTGTGCTTTACTTTTGAATCAACCATATCATCACCACGAGGATGCCTGCCTCAATGTGCTCTCCCATGCCGAATATACCGCGCCGTCACAAGAGTCAACGGCCCGGGTCTTCCGGGATACATGGTACATATAATAACACCCTTTGAAACATTAGAGAAGATGTTGCATGAGAATTACTATGTTGCCGGATGTCCTGAAATCACCGCTGATTTGTAGTTCTCTCATGACACATTTTCTGAGATAGAAACTATCGAGGTTGAACCTCAATAGTTCATTGGATGTCAGTGTCATTCCGGTAGATGAGATGACAATATCATCGAGACAACGCTTACGATAAGGGCGCCCAGGAACGCCGACCAGAACCCCTCAACATAGAATCCGATATTAAACAAATTAACCGCTATGGCAGAGGCAAACCAGAGCATGATTGCATTGACGACAAGGATGAACAGTCCCAGGGTGAGAATGGTAATCGGCAGGGAGAGCAGGGTGAGTAATGGTTTCACGGTCAGATTGATGAGCCCCAGGATAACGGCCATCACGATATAGACGGCGAGCGTATTCCCTTCCGCTCTTATGCCCGGAACCAGCCACGCGGCCGCGAAAAGGGAAAGACTTGATATGAGCCATCTTCTCAGTATATTCATAGGGTCCCTCCTGTTAAGGCCTATTGGGCCTGGCCTGCTTATTGACATTCAATAGTGGCAAGTAAGTAGATAGGCAAGCCTGTCCAGACATATGTTTCTTTATCAGGAGCGGTTTTTTCATTACTAAAAGTATATCAAAACATTGTGAGCGGTCAATAGACAGAAGTCCCGGTGTCTGCATTCATCATTTATCAGTCCAGTCCTGTTCTGTCATGAAGGATATTCCATACATTAATTTATATCACCAATCTTCAACTTCATTAAAAATTGACCACTTGCAACTTGGCAACCATATTGCATATAAAGTAGAAACATTAATATGCCAGGAGGTAACACGATGCTCACAACGCCAAAAGACATTAGAGCCAAGCTAGTTGGCATTGCGGTAAAAAACTACCAGAAGGTCATACGGAATATTCAGGAAAAGAGGATTAAAAAAGACAAAACACAGCTTCAGGCGGCTTTAATGACAGGCAGCATAAAGAGGCTCAAGTAATTCCAGGTGTCAGGGGGATCTCATGGGATCTCCCCTTATCCGGCCGGCAGAGCTTGGCCCCTCATATTTCAGCCTGCCTCTGTACATTTTTATATTAATCTCATTAAAGTTTAATCCTTCACGGTCCAGCTCATGAATCCTGTATATCAGATACAAATCTGATCGCACTGCCCGAACACCGGAGCAGCACCGCCGTG
>DKBK01000115.1 GCA_002451135.1 Nitrospiraceae bacterium UBA6902 | reverse complement strand
CCTTCTTTCGTGAGCAGACCGCATCGCTGACCAGGTGGACAAAATATCCTTTTTCCAGCAGTCCCAGGCAGGTCTGCAATACACACACGTGCGTTTCCATACCGGTAAGGATGATATGCGTTTTTCTCAATGCGGCAATTTTCTGTAAAAACCCGTCTCCCCTGCAGCAGTCGAAGGTAATCTTCTCAAGGGGCGCGTACGCAGGGAGGGCCTCTCTTATCTCATTGATTGTCTGCCCCAGACCTTTAGGGTACTGTTCTGTAACTATAATGGGAATGCTGAGCAGCTTTGCCGCTTCAAGGACGTGAAGGCAATTTCTTGTAACCTTATCCTTCTGGTTCATTACAACCGCAAGCTTCTCCTGAATGTCTACGACAAGGAGAACGGAATTGTCTTTATTGAGAATGAATTTGTCCATCTGGTTACACCGCAGGGGCGGCCCGACAGAGTCGCCCCTGCATGGTAATGTTAATTTATAATCTCTCTTTCACCAGATTATCTACAACAGAAGGATCTGCAAGGGTTGATGTATCGCCGAGTTCATCGACCGCGCCCTGCGCGATTTTTCTGAGAATCCTTCTCATGATCTTTCCGCTTCTGGTCTTGGGAAGGCCGGGCGCAAACTGCATTTTGTCCGGAGTTGCGATGGGCCCGATCTCAGTTCTTATATGTCCAATAAGTATTTTCTTGAGGTCATCGGAAGGTGTCTGGCCTTCTTTCAGGGTGACATATACGTAGATGCCTTCCCCCTTGATGTCATGAGGGTATCCCACCACAGCCGCCTCGGCAACAGTCGGGTGACTGACCAGCGCGGATTCAACCTCTGCCGTACCAAGCCTGTGGCCCGAGATATTGATCACGTCATCAATCCTTCCCATCAGCCAGTAATCGCCGTCTTGATCAACCCTTGCCCCGTCACCGGACAGGTAATTCCCTGGAAATTGTGAGAAATATACTTCCTTGACCCGCTTCTGTTCGGGATCGCCATATGTGCCCCTTATCATCCCGGGCCAGGGCTTTGTAATGAGGAGGAACCCTCCTTCATTCACGCCGGCAGGGGACCCATCCTGCTTCACGATCGCAGGAACCACGCCGAAAAACGGCCTGCATGCGGAACCGGGCTTTAACGTCATGGCGCCGGGAAGCGGCGTGATAAGGATGCCGCCGGTCTCAGTCTGCCACCAGGTGTCGACTAAGGGAAGTTTGCCCTTGCCGACATTCGTGTGGTACCACATCCATGCCTCAGGATTGATCGGCTCGCCCACGGAACCAAGCAGCCTGAGGGAAGAAAGGTCGTATTTGTTGGGCCACTCTTCGCCAGATCTCATGAGGGCCCTGATAACAGTAGGCGCGGTGTATATCTGATTGACCTGGTGCTTTTCGCATATGTCCCAGAACCTTCCGGGATTCGGATACGTGGGAATACCTTCAAACATAAGGCTCGTTGCCCCTTCCGAAAGAGGCCCGTACACAATATAGGTATGCCCTGTGACCCAGCCGATGTCTGCGGTGCAGAACCAGGTATCTTCTTCATGATAATCAAATATATATTTAAAGGTGAGGTTCGCGTAGACCATGTACCCGCCTGTTGTGTGGAGCACGCCCTTGGGCTTTCCTGTTGACCCGGAGGTATAGAGGATGAAGAGGGGGTCCTCTGAATCCATCTGCTCAGGTTCACAGTAGTTGCTGATGTCTTCAGCAGCCATCTCTTGATGCCACCAGAGATCACGGCCTTCTTCCATGTCAGAGCCGTCCGCTCTCTGAACAACGATCATCTTCTTGATGGTAGGGCATTCCTCGATTGCAATATTCACATTTTGTTTAAGAGGCACGAGCTTTCCTCCCCTGACGCCTTTGTCAGAGGTAACTATCATCTTTGCCCCGCAGTCCTGGATCCTGTCTCTCAGTGCCTGCGCGCTGAAACCGCCAAAGACGATGCTGTGAATGGCGCCGATACGCGCACAGGCAAGCATTGATATCGCAAGCTCCGGGATCATGGGGAGATAGATTGCGACCCTGTCCCCCTTGCCGACCCCGTGCTTCTTAAGCACATTGGCAAATCTGTTTACCTCAAGATGGAGCTGCTGATAGGTATATGTCTTGTAGGAACCGTCATCAGCCTCCCATATAAGTGCGGCCTTGTTCTTCCTCCCTGCGGTGAGGTGGCGGTCAAGACAGTTGACCGACGCGTTCAGTTTACCGCCGAGAAACCACTTGATATCAGGCTTGTGAAAATCATATTCAAGGACCTTGCCCCATTTTTTGAACCAGGCAATATTCTTTTCCGCAATGTCTCCCCAGAACCCTTCAGGGTCTTCCACGGATTTCTTGTACATCTTCTCATACGCTTCAATACTCCCGATGTGGGCTTTCTCCCTCATCTCTTTGGACGGCGCGAATGTCCTTCCTTCTGTCATGAGGACTTCAATTTTTTTGTTGTCTGCCATGTGACCTCCTTATATATTGAAGTGTGATAAATTCTTTTCCACTGAGATTACAGATGTATTAAAAAAACAGGCGTATCAGCCTTACGACTGATACCTATAGTATATATGTATATGTCAAACAATCAAATCAGAACAAATAAATAATGAATGAAATCGATCACAATATTATTGGGTGCTGATATTCATTTTTCAACGCCCCCCCTCCCAACCGAACTATTCATGACATTCCACGGAATATCTTAACCTGAGTACATTTTCCATGTGCACATAATCATTCACCCCGAATTAAATTCAAAAGAGATACCATGTTTTCACATGGTATCTCTTTTGGTGATAACATCCTGCTATGAGATCTGCCTCGGGTAACGGAGACTTGCGACCATTTTCTGGACTTCCATCGGCGGCTCCTTGGTCATCTTGGATACCACGATGGTAACAACGAAATTAATGACCATACCTATGGTGCCGATACCCTCCGGAGAGATGCCCCACAGCCAATTGTCAGCCTTGTTGGCTGAGGGATTGACGAACTTGAAGTAAATGATATACGCAGCGGTAAAGAGTATTCCGCATATCATTCCGAGCATTGCACCTTCTTTTGAGGCCCTCTTCCAGAAGACTCCCAGTATAATGACCGGGAAGAATGATGACGCTGCCAGACCGAATGCGAATGCCACGACCTGGGCGACAAAGCCCGGGGGATAGATGCCGAAAATACCTGCTACGATGACTGCGCCTCCTGCGGCAACCCTGGCAGCAATCAGTTCCCCTTTCTCAGAGATGTTTGGAGCGACAACATTTTTTATGAGATCGTGAGAAAATGCAGATGCAATAACGAGCAGGAGCCCTGCTGCGGTAGAAAGCGCTGCTGCCAGTCCGCCTGCGGCAACCAGAGCAATAACCCATGCCGGCAGTTTAGCGATTTCAGGATTCGCGAGCACCATGATGTCGTTATCAACATATAGTTCATTCGCATTGGATTCATCAATAGGAGTAGATACTACCTTTTCTCCGTACGGTCCCACCTCGTTGGCGGCAAAAGCGACCTTCCCTTTAAAGGCAGTCCCTTTTGCGTATTGCATTGCTCCATCACCGTTCTTGTCTTTCCAGGCGATAAGACCGGTCTTTTCCCAGTTTTTGAACCAGGAAGGAGCTTCTGCATATGACGTGTTATGGAGTGTCTTGATCATATTAAGTCTTGCAAATGATGCGACCGCGGGTGCTGTTGTATACAGGATCGCGATAAAGAGCAGCGCCCAGCCGGCAGAAGCCCTTGCGCCCTTAATTGTCGGGGTTGTAAAGAAACGGATGATGATGTGCGGCAGTCCCGCTGTCCCGACCATGAGGGCAAAGGTTATCATAAACACATCGATCGTACTCTTTGCCCCTCCGCTTGTATATGCCGAGAAGCCAAGGTCCATCTGCACCTGGTTGAGCTTATCAAGCAGATATCCAGCGTCAGTGCCGAGAAGCCTCATACCGTTCTCACTGAGCGAACCCCCATAGCCGAACTGTGGAATAGGGTTTCCGGTCAACATAATGGATATGAAGATCGCGGGGATGAGATATGCGGTAATCAGAACACAGTACTGGGCGACTTGTGTATATGTGATTCCCTTCATCCCTCCAAGAACCGCGTAGAAAAAGACGATGGCCATACCGATAATAACGCCTGTATTGATCGGGACCTCGAGGAACCTTGAAAAGACCACACCAACGCCGCGCATCTGTCCTGCCACATACGTAAATGAGACGAATATTGCGCAGAGAACAGCCACAACGCGTGCGGACTGTGAATAGTACCTTTCACCGACAAACATCGGCACGGTGTATTTCCCATACTTCCTTAAATAGGGGGCCAGCAGCATTGCAAGCAGCACATACCCCCCGGTCCATCCCATAAGATACATCGATCCGTCACGACCCATGAACGAAATAAGTCCCGCCATCGAGATGAAGGAAGCCGCTGACATCCAGTCAGCCCCTGTTGCCATACCGTTCATAACCGGGTGGATCTGTTTTGCCGCAACATAGAAATCGCCGGTCGTTTTTGCTCTCGACCATATGGCAATCCCTATGTAAAGCGAAAAGGTAACGCCAACAATGACCCATGTCCATGCTAAAATTCCCATTTATTTCTCCTCTCTTAATTTTGTTTGAAATCCGGCCGTATTCAACCGTGTATTACACACGTGCCGGCTCACCTTACTGCTCATGGACGTCATATTTGATATCCAGGGCGTTCATCAGTTTTACGTACACCGCGATAAGGATGACAAAGATGACCTCGGAACCCTGATTGGCAAACCAGAAGCCGAGGGGAAAGCCGAACAGTCTGATATGATCCAGCGCATCTGCAAAAACGATCCCGCAGAGATAAGAGACGCTGAACCAGATTGCCAGAAGTATTACCACATACGTAAGGTTTTCCTTCCAGTAGGCCTCAAAATCCTGTTTTCCTGCCATAATGTTCCTCCTTGTTGAAATTTGTTTTAGAGACGTGCGGGGCAACCCCGCTTTTAAACATAGTTGATTATTTTTTCCCTGAATTCAAACAATACCGAAGGTCTTGTCTGATGTTCTCCCCCTTCATCACCTCCTTTTTATCTGTTTTAACCGGATATGCGAGGACCTCCTATTTTCAGGAGTTCTCCAACGGTATGCACTCCAAATCCCGGAAGCACTGATAAAAACCGCTGGAACAACTGTGCGGTCACGAATGCATCATTAAGGGCATTATGCGCACCCTCAAACGGAATTTCGTATTTGTCTGCAAGGGTAAAGAGATCAGCCTGTTCTGCTGTTCCAGCGTGATATGCACATGTCTTTTCTTCAATCTTTCTGATCCATCTGTAAATTAATAAGGTATCGACAGCAGGGTTTTGTAAGCTGGTCCCGTAAATCCTTTTTATCTCTTTGTTGAGAAACCCCAGGTCAATGGAGACAAAGTGCCCTACCATGATACTATCGCTGCAGAAATCCATAAACTCAGGAAGGAGGATATCTATTTCCGGAGACTCCGAGGCTTCCGTGGGCGTTATGCCGTGAATGACTACGCTCTTGCCGGTAAGTGCAGTCTTCGGCTCTATAATCCTGTAGAAAAAATCTCCAAGACTGACGCGGTTGCCGTCCATCTTCACCGCCCCGATAGATACAATAGAATCTTTTTTTGCATGCAAACCGGTAAGTTCAGTATCAAATACTACATATTTTGCTTCATGTATCGGTTTATCATGTGCAGACCGGGCTGCGATGCTGAGTCCTTTATCGCCCTCTTTTTTGGGATGGATCTTTCTCATGATACTGTCTATGTAATGGGCAAACGATGTCATTATCACATCACCGTCCCGGGGTTATACTGTTTGGTTATTGAATCCTGTAATGTCGATATTAACTGGCAGGCCTCCTTGAGGGTCTTTTTCTCAAGGCTGCTTAGATGGTCGGGATTAACGAAATGGTCCGGCTCGATTCCTTTTTCGATCTGTTCGATCTGGTGATGGATTCTCAGGAGGTTCATAAACTCAAAGGCATGCTCGAGCTCATCGCCGTATTCTTTAAAACCGGCATGCACCTCTTTCAGCGCCTCGATTCTTTCGATGGTCGACGTCACGGTAATGCCTTTTTCAAGGCTGAACAGGCGTACGATATTGATCAGCGGCGCGATACACTTGAATTTGAGGTTGAGTTCATNNCTCAATGGTTGACGCCACATAGGATTACTCGCCATATAATTCCCGGGACATACCGGGAATCCGCACGTAAGAAGCGATTCCTTGACAAACTCGGCAAACGTTTCAAAATATTCAACGGCTGCCTGCTGCCTTTCTGGTGTATCGGAGTCTTCAAAAATTATCGCGTTGTCCTGGTCTGTCTTGAATGTCTGCTCTTTTCTCCCCTCACTGCCGAATACGATCCAGCAATATCTGACAGGCGCTTTCCCGAATTTAGATTCTGCAATCTCTATTATCTTTCTGATGAGTCTGTCATTAATCTCCGTTATGATTTTGGTAATGTTACTTGCCTTCGCGCCTTCTCTCAGGAGAAGGGTTACGATTCGGTTTATTTCCCTTGAGACAGGGACGAGACCTTCAACGGTCTGCTGGCTTTCTATCTCCCTGACTACCGATAAGGGAGAAGTCCCCTGCATCATCATCAGATCATGGTTGGTTATTATGCCTTTCAGCCGGCCTTCATCAACAACGAGCAGGTGATGGATGTTAAACCGGATCATTTTTAAAAGAGCTTCAAAACAGTAATCTCCTGCTTCCACCTTCATCAACGGAACGCTCATTATGCTGCGTATGGGGTCGTTTGTACTTCTGTCTTTAGAAACAACCTTGTCCCTCAAGTCCCGGTCTGTTACAATACCGGCCGGTACGCTTTCTGGGTCAACAAGGACCAGCGAGCTTATCCCCTGCTCTGACATGACTGCTGCCGCGTTCCTGATTGATATCTCCTGCGGTGCGGTAGTGACGTGTTTCGTAGCAAGCTCTCCGACAGAAGTGGTAAAAAGGAGCTTATCGCCGCCGCCGTACAATAAACTCTTACTATGCATTTCGCTGAAGGTCTTATCTATATATTTATTAAGAAAGGATTTGAGGAAATACTCTGAAAAGGCCGCATTGCTGTCAAGAAGTCCCTGGATGGTTTCCCTGGTCGCCAGGTAGCAGATTGTGTCCTCCACCGCTTTGACATTAGCGCGGGATTTATCTCCCCCGATGAGGGAGAGCAGCCCAAAGGAGTCACCTTCACTCCTGTAATCGATCACCACTTCCTCATTCCGGTCAGATCTTATAAATACCTTCACCCCGCCTTTTTTTATAATCCTGAGGAAATCACTTGGCGGACCGTCCTGTTGCAATATGAGCGTGTCCTTGGGATAAAATTCGACGATGACCCCGCCGGCAATATTGGACAGCACAGTATCATCCAGCTCCTTAAAGGGCTGGATATTACTGAGAAAGTCTTTCACCTCTTTTACGGTCATAAGTTATGACTTTTTTATATTTTTTGGGGAAAAATTTATATAGATGTTTTAATTAAAGCAAAGCACATGCCCAGGGGTAGGCAATCATGTGAACTTATTGGAAATAAACGCTGAATTATCCATGGATGGCTTCGTGCGTCAGTAATTCCTGTCGAGGCATACAGGGCGCAATGTTACTTTAAGTATCATTAATGGGGGATATTTAAGAAAATAGTTTAATATCAATAAGTTGAATGGCGTTACTATTGGTAATTAGGCATTGGGCGTGATGTGAAGAAATGTAGCGTTATTTGGCCCTGACGAGGCCCCATCTCTTTCTTTTTTCCCAAAGCGATTTTCTCGTTATCCCGAGCATGGCTGACAGCTCATTTTCACTGTGCGTTGACTGATACCTCAAAATAAACTCCTTGGTATAGCTCTCGATAGAGAGGACTTTATCAAGGGCCTTGCAGGGAAAGTCATCTATAGACTTAAGTGTTTCTGGAAGGTGTTCTGACAAGATTATGTCCCGGTCAGTGACAAGCACCGCCCTTTCGATAATGTTCCGTAATTCGCGGACATTGCCGGGCCATGAATAGTTCACCAGAAGCTTTTGAGCCGTATCCTCTATAGCGGTTATATGCTTGCCGATTTCGTTTGAGTACTTCACGAGAAAATGCATGGCGAGGATAGGTATATCCTCTTTTCGTTCCCCTAATGAAGGCAATTGCAATGTCACTACATTTATTCTATAGTACAGGTCTTCCCTGAAGGTTCCTTCTTTCACTGCTTTGAGAATATCCCTGTTTGTCGCGGTAATAAACCTGACATCAATCTTCCTGCTCTGCACCCCGCCAAGCGGTCTTATCTCGAGGTCATCTATCACGCGGAGCAGCTTTGCCTGCAATGACATATTCATGTCGGCTATCTCATCGAGAAAGATGCTCCCTCCGTCAGCTTCTTCAAAAAGACCTCTTTTAGTGCTCACCGCCCCTGTAAAAGCCCCTTTAATATATCCGAACAGTTCGGATTCAAGAAGGTTTTCAGGTATCGCGCTGCAATTAATAGGGACGAAGGGTTTGTCCCGCCTGGAGCTGTTGTAATGCACAGCCCGTGCAAACAGTTCCTTCCCTGTCCCGGTCTCGCCAAGAATGAGTATATTGCTCTTTGAGTCTGCAATCTTTTTCACCTCTTCTATTGAGGACCTGATGCTTTTGCTTTCCCCGATGATCTTTTCAAAGTCGTATCGTTCCTCAATCTGCTTTTTGAGTATCAGGTTTTCCGTCCTCAATGCCTTTTCCTGTAAGGCATTTCTCACGGTTCTCTTTATCTCCTCGTGAATGATCGGCTTTACGACGTAATCATATGCGCCTGCCCGCAGCGCGCCGACCGCGGTCTCAAGCGAAGCATATGCAGTGATGACAATAACCGCCTGATCAGGAGTCTTTTCTCTTACCCTTCGTACAAGCTCTATCCCGTCAATCCCCGGAAGTATGATGTCCGTAATGATGAGATCGTACGTGCCGTCTTCAATGCTGCGCAGNNTTCCTCTCTACGTTAATCTGGATAATGCACGTAATATAATGCAGATGTTGGAAAATTAATTGTTTTTCAATACCCTTGAACGCATTTTTACTCAAGGTCGGGATTCTTATTTTTCAAATGCACATGGGCAATTTGATAATACATTATCGAGTTAAACAAATTATCTTCCAATGTCTGCATTATTTCAGTAAATTGCGTTATGTTACTCCTCTTACCGAATCAAAGGCCTGTACATCTCAATCACCATATTCTGTAATTTTGATATGAGATGAAATGTCTCTTTTATCGTTTTCTTTTCAAGATTGCTCAGATTGTCAGGATTGATAAAGTTGCCAGGGGTGCGGCCCTCTTTTATCTGTTCGAACTGGGAATAAATCCTGAGCATCATGATAAATTCAAAGGTATGCTCAATTTCATTATAATACTCCCTCACTATCGAATGTTTGTCTTTTAATGCATGTATCCTCTCAAGTGTAGGGGTTGACCTGATGCCCTTTTCAAGGGCAAAGAGTCTGATAATATCATTTAACGGGGTAATCCCCCTTGCCTTTAAATCAAATTCGTCTTTATGTTCGCCGCTCTTTTCAACAACAAATGATTTGAGAAAGCCGATCGGCGGGGTATTTCTTATTATCATGTTCGCCATGTGGCCGAGAAATATTTCATTTTTTTTCAGCAGGGAAAGATAGAACGTGCAGAGTTCCTCATGCAGGCTGAATTTGCCGTGAAGCGGTCTGGCATCAAAAAATATGAGCGACTTTAGTACCGCATCAGGAACTGGCCCTGTGATCCAGTTCTGAAAATAATTTTTCCAGACCTTTAACGACTGGCACCACTCAGGGTTGCTCGCCATATAATTAGCAGTGCATGACGGGAAGCCTATCTTTATCAGGCTGTCTCTTACAAATACCGTAAATTTCGAAAAGTATTTTTTTGCATCCCCTTCCTCTTCCGCAGACGGAGGGTCTGCATATATGAGTGCGTTGTCCTGATCTGTCTTGAACGTCTGCTCCTTGCGCCCCTCGCTTCCGAATACGACCCAGCAGTAGGGGACCGGAGGCTGTCCGAATTTTTTCTCTGCTATCTCAAGGACCTTTTTCACGAGCCTGTCGTTTATCTCTGTGATAATCTTTATGATACTGCCGGCCCTCGCGCCTTCCTGGAGAAGCAGCCCTGTTATGTTATTTATCTTCCCTGAAACGGGAATAAGCCCCTCAACCGTCTGCTGCTTCTCTATATCGTTCACAAATGATAACGGAGATATTCCATGAAGGAGCATGAGGTCATGATTGGTCATGATACCTTTCAGCTCCCCGTCTTTTATCACAAGCATATGATGTATGTTGTATTTGATCATCTTCAGGACAGCATCAAAACAGGAATCATTTGCGTCAACCCTTATGAGGGAAATGGTCATAATGTTCTTAATCGGTTCCGTGACACTATAATTTCTTGCAACCACCTTTTCCCTGAGGTCCCTGTCAGTAATAATTCCGGCAGGGAGGTTGTTTTTGTTGAAAATTACGATGGAACTTATTTTGTTTTTTGCCATAATCTGCGCTGCTTCCTGTATGCCCGTATCTTCCGGGATAGTGAAAACCTCTTTTGCAATATCCCCGGCACGGGTGGTAAATAAAAGGCGGTCGGTCCCGCTGTACATCAGGCTGCGGCCCTGCATTTCCCTGTAGGCCCTGTCTACATATTTTGATAAATATGACATGAAATACTCAGAGAACGCAGGACTCGTCTCAATGAGCTTCACTACACGGTCTTTCCCAAGAATATAACAGATAGTATCTTCCGAAGCTGCAACCGTGGTCTTCTGTTTATCCCGCCCGATGAGAGAAATAAATCCAAAGGTGTCCCCTTCACCTCTGTAATCTATAACCGCATCCAGACCGCCTTCGGTCCTCATCAATATCTTTACACCGCCTTTCTTTATAATTCTTACTGAATCGCTCGGCGGACCGTCCTGTTTGAGAATGACCGCATCTTTGGGATAAAATTCCATTGACAGACTGTGCGCGATGTCTTTCAGTCTGGCTTCATCAAGTGACTGAAAAGGCGGGGTATTCCTTAGAAAGCCAATTACATCTTCGAGGATCATAATAGTTAATAATATACTACAACATGAAAATCCTTGCCCCCTTCCTGTCTCAAAAAGTAAAGTAGCCGCATACAAGTATATGGGGAGAAGCATGCATTATGCATCTACGTATATGTGTAAAATGTAAATTGCGGGGCTGAACGCATAATTTTCCATTATAATGTGAGGAAGATGGCTATCAGGTGTTTATATTGCGGCAGAGAGTACGATGTCACCCTGTTTGCATTTGACAGATCCATAACCTGTGCCTGCGGAAAGACCGTTACCTGTACACACGAGCAGATGACAGACGAGGCGCTCCTTGCATGGAGATCTGAAGAAAGGAAGGTCAGGGAGATACGTGCCATGGCCGACCGGATCGCATCCCTGATCGTCCGCGGTGACTATCCGATGACAGATATCGAGATAGAAAATCAGAAACTCAGGGAGAGGATCTCAGAACTGTTCCCGGATAAGATTGATCTGTACAATCTGATTTACGAATCCAGATTCAGGAGACTGAAGGACCAGTTCAGGAAGTGAGATAAGAACGTAAGCGGTGTCAGGCCCGCATTCTTCAGACATAAGGGTTGAGGGTTCACCATCATCCAGTAATCTATTATTTTAATGGCAGATGTTCCGCTTTGATGACCTCTCCGTCAGTTATCAGCACTGCCCGCTCGATCACGTTCTGAAGCTCCCTGACATTCCCCGGCCAGTCATACGCGTTCAGGAGTTCCCGTGCGCTCCCGTCCAAAGATCTGACACCCCTGCAGAATTCCTCCGAGTATTTCTGGATGAAATAGTTCGCAAGGGGTTCGATGTCCTCTTTTCTCTCCTTCAGGGAAGGGATCCGTATTGTAATACCCCTTACCATCTGAAGGAGTTCTTTGCTGAATGCGCCTGCCTGTACCGCTGATTCAATGTCCTGGTCTGCCGCGGCAATAATCCTCAGGTCGAGATCTTTAAGCAGGGTCAGCAGCATTGTCTGGAGTTCGGTATTCAGGCAGCGTATGTCATTAAGAAAAATGATCCCGCCATCAGCGGCTTCAAATGATTGCCGGATTGCATTTGTATCCGTGGTATTGCACTGTACAGGCATAAAGGGCTTCTGTGTTTTTCTGATGCTGTGCAGCAGCTTTGCGCAGAGTTCCTTTTCTGTCCCTCGTTCCCCGAGCACAAGGAGATTGGCCAGGCCGTCCGCGCTACTTTTTATTTCATCTATGAGTGCATGCATTGAGGGGCTTTTATAGAGCGATATTATTTCAATGTCGTATTTATCCTCAAGCTGACACTTCAGCAGGAGGTTTTCCTTTTGCAGCACTTTCTGGTTTATCGAGTTCTTGACTATCTGTTTGATCTCTTCATGCATGACCGGCTTTACGATATAGTCATAGGCCCCTGCACGCAAAGACTCAACCGCTGTCTCCAGCGAGGCGTAGGCTGTCATGACCACAACGATCTGTTCAGAATTGTTTTGCCTGATCTTCCGGATCAGTTCTATCCCGTTCATCCCGGGCAGAATGATGTCCGTGACGATAAGGTCATAAGGTCTCTCCTGCATGATCTCGAGGGCTGATTCAGCGGTATTGACCGTATCAACGATATACCCTTCTCTTGAGAGCACCCTGTTCAGGGATTCGCAAAGGGTCTCTTCATCTTCTACAATAAGCAGTCTTTTATCCATTCTGTTCCTTTGGGAGCCTTATGATAAACTCAGTTCCTTCTCCTTTTCCGCTTTTTACGTTTATCGTACCGTTATGGTCTTTGATTATACCATAGCAGATGCTCAGGCCCAGACCTGTCCCTTTCCCGGGTGTCTTGGTGGTATAAAAAGGGTCGAATATCCTGTCCAGCGCAGTCTTGTCTATCCCTGTGCCTGTGTCTTTGAAGAGTATCTCTATAAATCTGCCTGCCTGCTTCATTGATATAGTAAGAGAGCCTCCGCCAGGCATTGCGTCAAGCGCATTGAGAATGAGGTTGAAAAACATCTGCTGCATCTGGTCGGGATTTAATTTGAAAGGAGGTATTTCGTCGATATCGAGTTTCAGCTTGATGTCCTTGAACCGTTTGTCGTAGCTTATCAGGTTGATCGTCCTGTTGAGGATGTCGGAGATGCCGGTGACGGTTTTTTCCGACGAGGATATCCTCGCGAAATCGCCGAGACTCCTGACTATATTTACGATGCGCTCTATATGACTGTTGATGGTCTTGAGTGATGTCTCCGTGAATTTTTTCTCTTCTTCAGAATCGAGTTTCTGAGCCCTCAATTCCTGGACAAGGGAGGATATTGATGCAAGGGGATTCCCTATCTCATGTGATATGCCGGCGGTCAGTCTCCCTATGCTCGCAAGTTTTGAAGAGTGAAGAAGCTGTTCTTCCATCTTTTTCTTTTCGGTGATGTCTTCGATGATGACGACGTAGCCGCCGGACGGGTCTTTCAGGGGACTGATATTGATCTTGAACGACTGCATTGCCGGGGTCTGGACTATCATTTCTCCGTGCACCCTCTGCGTAAAGAGCCCGCTATTCATCCACGGCAGCAGATGTATTATGGAGAAGTTGAAAGCCGATGGTTTCTTTATCCCCGTGATGGTTTCCATCTCCCTGTTCCAGTATTTGACCCTGAATGAGGAATCAACAGTAACTATGCCGACCGGGGCGCTTTCGATGATATTTTCGCTGAACTCCTTGAGATATGCGAGGTTCCTGTTTGCATCGGCAAGTTCCTGCCTTGAAAGCCTGAGGGTGTCCGTTATTTGTTTTATGGAACTGGACAGTTCCCCCCTTTCCTGATCGGTGAGCGTGAACTTGTCTTCAAATATTATGGCAGCTATAGGGGAGCCGAGTGCTCCTGACAATATTTTTTCGGCTTCGTGTCTTATCCTGATCAGGTCGTTCTGTGAGACGCTCTCCCGCTGAAGGTTGTTTTGCAAAAGGAAATTCCCGATGAATTCCCTTGCCTCTTTCATCCCTGTATAACGTCCCAGTATGTCTTCTATCTGCTCAATGCTGTAAATGCCCCGGGCGGGGAGCATCTTCGATGAGTAAGATTCGACAAATTTGAAGGCCTGTCTTTCTTCCTCAGCGTCCTGGGCGGTAAAGATTGAAATGCCCACATAAAGCGCAATGTTAAACAGGAGCCCCCAGAATAAAGAATGGCTCCAGCGGTCAAGCCCTTCAAGACCGAATAACGCGGTAGGGTTCAGAAAGGTTGAATTAAACACCGTTCCCCAGAACCCTTCCTTCTCAATAATGCCGGCCCTCATAAGCGCGGGTATCATGAGCGTATACATCCATATGCCGAAGCCCGCGATGATCCCCGCTATTGCGCCTTTCTTGTTCCCGCCTTTCCAGTAAAGCCCGAACAGGAGGGGCGGCGCAAATATCGTGACTGCCTCAAACGACTTGAGCCCTATATCAACAAGGCTGTAGAAATGCCCGATGGAAATAGCGAAGAGATATCCGAGAAATATCAGGCCGATAATGATAATCCTTCTCGTATTAAGGATCATCATATAAAAACCCTTCATCGCGTTCATCCTCCAGAGGGCGGGCATCACAAAGCTGTTCATCACCATTGTGCTCAATGCCAGGGATTCGACAATGACCATCGCGGTAGCCGCGGAGAACCCCCCGATGAAGGCCAGAAGCGCAAGGTGAGGAACGCCGTGCTTGAGCGGTATGCTGAGCATGAAAAAGTCGGCATTCTGCTGAGGTTCTCCAAGGAGCAGACCGCCGTATGCGATGGGCAGCACAAAGATGTTTATGAGAAACAGATAAAGCGGGAAAAGCCACATAGCCTTTCTGATGTGTTTATATGAAGAGTTCTCTACTACGGACACATGAAACTGTCTCGGAAGAAACATAATCGCCATCATTGAGAGAAATGTGAGGGAAGTCCATTCCGTGAAACTGACATTGGACCCTCCTCCAAGCGTCATCAGGCTTGCGAATTGCGAATTTCTGATCTTCTCAAAAATGCCCCCAATGCCGTCAAACAGCCCATATGATACAAAGACCCCCACGGAAATAAAGGCGATCAGCTTTATCGCTGATTCAAAGGCGATCGCAAAGATAAGACCGCCGTGCCGTTCGGAAACATCCACCTTTCTCGCCCCGAAAAAAATCGCGAAGATTCCAAGCACGAGGGTAATTAACCACCCCGCAAAACCGCTTCCTTCAGACTGCCCTGTAAGAATGGAAAATGTCGTCATAATCGCCTTGAGCTGAAGGCCGAGATAGGGGGTTATTCCGATTACCGCTACGAGTGTTACGAGGACGGAAAGAAAGAGTGAGTTCCCGTAGCGCGAGGCAATAAAGTCAGACATCGTCGTGATCCTGTTTTCCTTGCATATATACACGATCTTTCTGAGGACAATCCACCAAAGGGCGGCCATCAGCGTCGGGCCGATATAAATCGTGAGAAAATTCAGACCGGCGTTTGCAGCCTTTCCCACACTACCGTAAAACGTCCACGAGGTGCAGTAGACCGCCAGTGACAGGGAATATACGTAGGGGTTTGATACGAGTTTGCTGCCTCTTTGCTCTTTTCGCTCCGCGAAATATGCTATCAGAAAGAGCAGTAGCAGATATGCGAAAATGATAGAGAATAAAACCGTTATGGAATACAATTATCCCCCGTCGTTCCCGTTTTTTTTATAAATGGTCGCAATAAAAATCAGGGCGATAAAAATAAACCATGCAAGGAAAAGATATTTTGAAATGCCGTATCTGAATATACTCATGAGAGGCCAGCTGAAAAGTATGATGCCGAGGGCAAAAAGGAATATCCAGATATCTCTGCTCATAGAACAATATTACAATAAAATTAATTTATATAAAACAGGCGGTGCTTATAATGAAACCTCCATGGCATTGAGCCTTTCATCAAATTCCCGGGTCCTGCTGTCAAGCTCTTCATGGAGCTGCTCGAGCTCCGGAAACAGGGAATCAATCCTTGACTTTGCGTTATGAAGGGCCTTTGACAAGGCTTTGATTGTTTCACCATCGCCTTTTATAGACGCTTCGAAAAGCTCTTTGTTGTCCCTGGTGGTCTTTTCTTCGAGGCGGATGATTTCGGTCTCGATTCCGTTGATCCTTTTTTGAAGCGCTCCCAGGGTCCTTGATTTTTCATTAATCAGTTCAGCCCGGATACGACGGACGGATTTCTTGTTCACGGGCGGGTAAGGAGGTAATGTCACTGCGGCCTCATTCTGGGCTGATTGATGTTCATCTTTCCACCCGACACGGTTGAGAAAGTCCTCATATGTCCCTTCAAAAAGGGTCACCTTCCCATCATCGAAGACAATCAGCCGCGTTGCCAGCGCATGGAGTATCATCTCACTGTGTGTAACGATAATGACGGCGCCCCTGAATTCTTCAATGGCCTCGATAAGAGATTCAGTGGACTCCATATCCAAGTGGTTGGTGGGCTCATCCAGCAGCAGCATATTGGCGGGGCTGACGAGCAGTTTGCCCAGCAGGACGCGGCTCCTTTCCCCCCCTGACAGGACGCTGATCTTTTTAAGCGCCTGATCGCCCGGGAACATCATGGCACCGCATATTTTGCGGACNNAACGGGGCTGCGTTAAAAGTGAATTCAAGGTCTTTTATTTCGGTAAGTCTTTCAAGGCGTTCTTTTTTCTGCAGGGACTTGATCCTTGACTGCACGGCCTTTGCCTTGGTCGCCTTGGACCTGAAGCGGTTTATGAACTGTTCGATCTCCTTCCTCTTTTTCTCATCGTTGGTGCGTGTTTTTTCGTGTATTTCTTCTTCCAGCAGCAGCTGCTGATATACCTTTTCCGTGGGGCCGGCTACCTTTCGTATCCTGCAGCGGTGTATTGCCATAGTATGTGTGGTGACGCTGTCCATAAAGTTGCGGTCATGGGTGATGATAATGAGTTCCTTTTTCCAGGCGCGCAGGAATTGCGCGAGCCAGCGAAGGGACATGATATCAAGGTAGTTCGTGGGTTCGTCAAGGAGCAGGATGTCAGGGTCCGAGACCAGCACCTTGGCAAGGTTTAACCGTACCTGATAGCCTCCGGAAAGTGCTGCGGGAGCGGAAATGAAATCATCCGTGGAAAACCCGAGGCCCATAAGGATGGTTTCCGCCTTGTATTTCTCATCCGGGCCTTCTTTGGATGAGTCGAGGCTGAGGCATGCCTCCTTTAATACCGTATCCTCGGTAAACCTGAGGTGCTGGGAAAGGTGGCCTGCCCTGTACCCATTTGGGATACCGATTGTCCCCGAGTCAGGGTGTTCCTGCCCGAGAACCATCCTGAAAAGGGTGGTCTTGCCATGGCCGTTTCTTCCTATAAGCCCCACGCGTTCTCCAGGATTAATCGTAAAGCCGGCCTTGTCGAATACCACCTGCTGTCCGTATGACTTGTCTAAGTTACTGGCCTGTATCATGGTTTTCTTCAGATTCTATTCTAAGATGTCAGACCCGTTTAATTCAATTCATTATATGTCGCTGTTACAGGTAGTATTCTGAATAGATAATATTTTCTGTTTTAAATATGCGGGTATTATGATAATATGTCGTTAACAGGATAAATCCAATAATTCGATGTTGCGTGAGGCGGAGAACACAACCGGCATCTGTGGTGTGAATCTTTTGAAAATATACCGGGGCTGTAAATATCAACCCGGATTTTCACGGAGGTGGGCATGAAAGCACTCATTGAAAAAATGGCAAAGGCTCTGGTGGACAGACCGGAGGAGGTTGCAGTTGCAGAGGTAGCGGGAGAAAGGACCGTTGTGTATGAATTGCGTGTTGCCAAAAGTGATATCGGAAAAATTATCGGAAAACAGGGGAATACGGCAAGGGCGATAAGAACAGTGCTGAGCGCTGCCGGTACTAAACTCGGTAAGCGCTGTGTTCTTGAAATATTGGAATAAGCGTAACAATACCTCAGGGCTACCATAAATTGCTGTATGCAGAATATAAAAAGCAGAAGAAGGATACGTTCTGCCTCAAGGCTGCCCCTTGCCGGCAGTCGGGATAAATGAAACAAAACACTTCTGAAATATGATATGAACCTGCACTGTTCACACAATGTTACCAGGGAATAAGTCAGCCCGGGGAGATATGAAACACAAACCGAAAAAACCTTTTGTCCCCGATGAAAGACAGGAGACCGTGAGGAAAAATATCATATCTGTGCTTGAAGGGCAGCCACTTTCGGCCAGGGAAATTTCCGGAATAGTCAAGATACCCGAGAAAGCCGCATATGATCACCTTCAGCACATTCAAAAGACGGTAAGCAGAAGGGGTCTCCGTCTGATAGTTGCCCCTTCAGAGTGTAAGAAGTGCGGGTTTGTTTTTGAAAAAAGAGAAAAACTCAGGAAACCCGGAAAGTGTCCGGAGTGCCGGAACGAAGCAATCACAGATCCCGTATTCTCAATAAAATCAATATAAGCCCTGAGTTGTGTGTGACCGGTTTCGGGTACGGACACAGAGGATTTATTTATAAGAATTGTATTTAAAAAATTTCCCATGCCTGCTATAATGAAAATATCAGGTACGTAAGAAAACGACGTCTTATATTAAGGTTAACGTTACCCATATAAAAAAAGCGTTTTCACAGGAGATCACCAGTGATCACCTCCATGCGTGATAAGAACCTGGCATGTAAGAATGCCCTCCCATCAAGGCTTCATGGCGGGGTAACGCAATGGGGATGTCCTGATCAATTATATTGTTTTTACATGGTAATACAATGACCACTGTTATTAATTTCAATATCCTTAATTTCTTCGAGTTACAGCTCAATAAATATACGGTTAATGATGTCCGGATCAATCACAATATATCGTATAGGAAAAAGGATGATTCACCGGGAAATGACAGGGTCATCGATGTAACCCCTTACCATAAAGCATTCAGCGGCAGAGGGGATTTACTGTTACGGGATATTCCTGTCCCTGATAAAAAAGCCTCTTATGCGCAGTTGGTTATGGGTCCGACTGCTGTCAATAGCACCTACGACCGCAGGGGAAACGCAATTCAACTATATCATTCAAAAGGGAAGTATATTGATGTATACGTTTGAAAAAACGGCCGCAGTATTCAATTAATCTTAATCCTGCAGTAAGTTGTATCCTGTCCGAGTTATTGTCCCTCGAGAGAGGAACTGAGAGAAATATTTTACAAGGAGGACGCGATGGAAATACCTCAATATGTAACTGTAGATGAAGTGAAGCGGGTCTGTAAGGAGCTTGCTCTACGTGACTGGACGGCGATGGCAGAACCAAAGGTTTCGCATGAGGAAGGTAAAATAATCCTGGATGAAGTTAATTCTGCAGGGATGAACATTGATATCGAAGACTTTTGCATGGGGCTTGAAGTCGAGCTTGAACACGGCACGAGATTCAAGGATGCAAATGTCACAAACAATCATCCTATTTTAACAGGGAAGATCGTACTGGCCCATCTCAAGGAATCCCTGGATTATTACAGACGTCTTGAAGTTGCAGAGATTGAGGGAGACCTCCTACAGGCCGTTGTAGCGGGGAATTCCGTTAAAGTGGAGAGCAAACTCAGAAAACTTGTGAAGGCCAGACTGCTTCTCAGTGAGGCAGAAGCAAAACAGCTGAAATAGATTTTTAAATGTTTGTACGTTCCTACTGCCTGGTCTCAGGCGTCTGTGCGGGCGTTCCCTGGGATTCCCCCTGTCCCGGGGCTACAGGCTTCTGTTCCGTGAGAGGACTCGATGTTGTATCAGCGGGAGGGATTGCAGGGGCTTCTTTTACAGGTGCTGATGACATGACGGATGTTCTATGAACAGAATAAATCGCAAGTGACAGCGAAGTAATCATGAATAGAATGGCCGCAGCAGTCGTCAGTTTGCTGAGAAAAGTGGCAGCGCCTCTGCTTCCAAAAAGGGTCTGGCTCGAACCGCCAAATGCGGCGCCCATTTCAGCCCCCTTGCTGCTTTGGATCAGTATAATGAAAATGAGAAACAAACATACTATTAAATGAAGAATAACTACGGCTGTATACATTTTTTTATATTTCCCTCTTAATTTTTTATTGCACCTGTTACAATCTTTGCAAAACTGTCAGGCTTGAGACTTGCGCCTCCGACAAGAGCTCCGTCCACTTCAGGCTGTGTCATCAGAGATTCGATATTGTCCGGAGTAACGCTTCCGCCATACTGGATTCGCACGGCGTCTGCGCCTTCTTTGTGCTTCCGCATCCACTGACGGATATGTGCATGAGCCTCATTTGCCTGTTCCTTTGTGGCAGTTTTTCCTGTCCCGATGGCCCAGATTGGTTCATAAGCGACGGTAATCCTGTCAAGAGGCAGATCTGCCAGTGAACCGGCCAGCTGCCTGTCTAATACGTCAAATGTTTTGTTGGCTTCCCTTTCCTGCAGGGACTCCCCTATGCAGAGAATGACGTCAAGACCGTTTTTTCTGGCGGTTTTTATTTTCCTGTTTACGATAGTATCGGTTTCGGAAAAATACTGTCTCCTTTCGGAATGCCCGATAATAACGCATGAACATCCGGCTGACTTGAGCATTGCAGGGGATATCTCGCCAGTGTAGGCCCCTTTTTCCTCATAAAAGACATTCTGTGCAGCAAGAATCACATGAGATGACTTAAGGAGCCTGGCTGCCACTCCCAAAGACGTATAAGGAGGGGCAAGCAAAATGTCTGCCCCCGAAACGTCTTTCACCAGCGGCAGAAAGGAGTTAATGAACTCTTCAGTCTCCTCAGCAGTCTTATTCATCTTCCAGTTTGCTGCGATAAATGGTTTTCGCATAAGCAATAATTTAGTTTAATTTAGCACGTAAAGTCAAGGTTGGCCTTATTTCCTGTTACCTTGGCGACCTTCCTGTTGAATAGTATTTGAACCCCATTTTTATTAATCTGTCGGGTTCGTATATATTACGAAGGTCAAAGAAAAATTTCCCTTTTGCAAGCTTCTTCAGTTTATTGAGATCTAGATTTCTGAACTGGTTCCATTCCGTAACTATTACTAACGCGTCAGCACCCTTGGCAGCATCATAGGCATCGTTACAGAAGGTGATGTTGGTAAGGAATGCCTTGGCGTCTTCCATTGAGACCGGATCATAGGCCCTTATCCTGGCCCCTTCCTTTAAGAGCTTGTGAATAATGAAGAGGGCGGGTGCGTCTCTCAGGTCGTTTGTATTCGGCTTGAAGGACAGACCGAGTATGCATATGGTCTTCCCCTTTGGCTTAACCAGCGCGGCAATTATTGTATTTGCGGCTTTTTCCTTCTGAAATTCATTTGCTTTTATGGTCGCCGATATGATGCCGAGGTTGACGTTATGTTCTTTTCCAATCTGTAAGAGCGCAAGGGTGTCCTTTGGAAAACACGAGCCGCCGTACCCGGGGCCTGCATGAAGGAATTTTGGACCTATTCTGCGGTCAAGTCCCATGCCCTTTGCGACTGTCTGTACATTTGCCCCCACTGTTTCGCAGAGATTGGCAAGTTCGTTGATAAAGGAAATCTTTGTCGCCAGAAAGGCATTTGAAGCATATTTAATGAGTTCAGCGGTTTTCACATCAGTAATGACAATAGGCGTCTCAATCAGATAAAGGGGCCGGTAGAGATCTTTCATGATCGCAGTTGCCTGGTCGCTTGAAGTGCCTATCACGATCCTGTTGGGCCGCATAAAGTCTTCGATGCCGGCGCCTTCCCTGAGAAATTCAGGATTGGATACAACATCAAAATCTATGTTCTCTTTGAGGTTTTTTGAGATAATCTTCCTGACTTTTTCCCCGGTCCCGACCGGCACCGTGCTCTTGGTTACGACCACTTTATAGCTTTTTATATTTTTTGCGATTTCCTTTGCCACGTTCTCAACATACTTCATTTCTGCTGACCCGTCACCTCGCGGAGGGGTGCCGACCGCGATAAAAATTGCCAGTGACGAATCCACCGCCTCAGCGATGTCGGATGTAAAGTGCAGGCGGCCGGCCTTGATATTTCTCTGCATTATCTCTTCAAGTCCCGGCTCATAAAACGGGACAAGACCTTTTTTCAGTGACTTTATCTTTTTGACATCATTGTCTACACAGGTAACATTCAAGCCGAACTCTGCAAAACATGCCCCTGTGATCAGGCCGACATAGCCGCTTCCAATAACAGAAATATTCATTTTGCCTCCTNNATTATGATACATGATTTTTTATCAATATGGGAAGAGAAAGATTGTTGTGTAGACGTACAATGAAGAAATTACGATAATCTTTCCCGAAATCTGTCCGCGCATCCGGTTTTCATACTTTCCCTGGGGACGCATTGCACGAGAGACTCGCCAAACGCGTGCAGGTACTTACCGGTACATACCCCATCACTAAAATTCAGCTTCTACCAGTTCGGCAGAGAAGTGACCGATTATAGCCTTGCTTTTTAACAGGACCGGGAGCTTTTTTTCGTCATCGGTGACCCAAATGGTAATTTCCCCGGTTTTCAGAAAAATCCCCTCGGAGTTTAAAATGGGTTTGACGACTATTGTATCGAATTCCCCTGCGGGTACCTCGACCCTCTCTTTCCTCAATATCTGCACCTCGGTATTCCAGAGTTTTGCACTGTCAAAGATATTGATAAAGGCTGTCTGCCCAATTTTAAGGTCCAATTTTGTCATTTCATAAAAGGCAGACAGGGGATCGTATGCCGGAATGTCATAAAAGAATTCCTCAGTCGAGTCATCCAATATATTGTGATAGATGATTTTCTGGGGCTTATCGTCGGATTTCCTTTCAAAGTAGGTGACCTTGTCCCTCTTGTGGCGGCCCTGCCGCACCTTTACGATAAACTTCTTCGGGTATCCGTCAGGATAGAGTGTGCTTTCAGAAATATCGTCAACTGGATAGAAAAAAGAAATTATCGGGGCCGAGGTCGCATGGGTCCTTATCGTGATGCCATCAGGAGTGCTGCGGTAGTTCATAACCGCCTCACCGGCCTTTATTCCGGACCAGTATATATAATAAACGAATCTCTTGTCTACTGAAGAGCTGGC
>DKBK01000069.1 GCA_002451135.1 Nitrospiraceae bacterium UBA6902 | reverse complement strand
TATCGACTACATGAATAACCGGTATCTTGTGATGGATCGTTCTTTCAGTCTGATAAAAAAGCATTTCTGGAATAACATAAGTCAATGAAAAATCTTATAGAGAAATTTAAAGAATATTTTCGAAAAACCAAGCCGGAAACGGACATGAAGCTTCCTATAAGGGTTGTATTTAACCGCTTCCGTCAGGTGCTGGACAGCAATAACCGCTCACTTGAGATCATGGCTGACATGGGCGATAAGCTTGGCGGCAATTATATCTTTGATATTAACTATATAAAGAAATCATATTCGGAACTCGCCGATTCTGTTTTCCAGTCCATATATAATTTAAACACATTATCGCAAAACCGATATCTGTATCTTCACCGTATTTTCGAGAAGATTAATGACCAGATTAACAGGGTTTTGCTCGGGAAGTCTCCCCTGGTATTGAGAGAACCTGTTCTTTTTTTCAGTGATATTTCGTGGGAAATGGCCGATGATGTCGGCGGGAAAAACGCCAACCTGGCAGAGCTTCGCAATTATCTGAAACTCAATGTGCCCGACGGCTTCGCAATTACTGCAAGTGCCTTCAGGGACTTCATGGAATTTAACCGTATTGAAGATAAGATAAATGAGTTAAAACAGAAATACAAAAAAGCGGCAAGGCGCTCGCAGCAGGATGACATTATGTCTGCTATCACATTTGCCGAGGCCGGAGAGCATGAAACAGCAAAAGCAATTTTGCAGGAAGAAGATTACCTTGACGAGTCCTTTTTTATAGAGGTGCAGAACGTTATCCGTAAAGGGAAAATACCACCATATGTTGATGATTCCATTGACAAAGCATTACATGCGTTAAGGAATACGTATGGAAAATCATGCCGCATAGCAGTAAGGAGCAGTGCGGAAAAAGAAGACCTTGATTTTTCCTTTGCAGGACAGTTTGAAACTGTCCTGAATGTGCCTGCGGAGACGAAGAAAGTTGAAAAGGCATATAAAGAAGTTCTGGCCAGTCTGTATTCGCACGGGGCAATGTCGTATAAAGAACTGATAATGCCAAGAGACAAACCGATGATGACGATGAGCGCAGGCTGTATTATTATGGTAGATGCCCTGGTGAGCGGGGTAATGTATTCTTCTGACCCAAATGATCTGAATAATGATGTTGTTATCATTAACGCAAGCTGGGGTCTTGGCAAGACTGTTGTTGATGGATTAGTTGACGCCGACCATTATGTGGTCGGAAAAAGAGATACATATGAAATCATCGAAATAAAGGTCGGCAAGAAGAATCTTGCAGCTGTTTCAGACAAAGAAGGGGGCATTAATGAAATTCAGCCGCCTGAAGAGACGCAGAGGAAGCAATGCCTTAATGATGAGCAGATAAAACATCTTGCCAGTCAGGCGGTGCTAATCGAGAGTTATATGAAGAAACCGCAGGATATAGAATGGTCGATTGACACGCGCGGAAACATCTTTATGCTTCAGGCAAGACCGCTGAGGGTTGTGGCGGGGACGGCCGGGGAGGTAAAGGATATCACATCAAGCCTCAGAAAATACCCGGTTATAATGGAAAACCAGGGCAAGATTGCAAGGCGTGGGATAGGCACGGGCAAGGTCTTTATACTTGACCGCATAGAAGACCTCAAAAATTTCACCCAGGGATCAGTGCTCGTGGCAAAGCATGATTCGTCCCATTTTATAAAGATAATGCCGAAGGCGTCCGCAATCATTACCGACATAGGGACACCGACAAGCCATATGTCAAACATTGCGAGGGAGTTTCAGGTGCCTACGATTGTCAATACAGGCACGGGTACACGTGTGCTGAAACACGGAGATGAAATAACGGTAGATGCGGAGGACAATAAAATTTATGCAGGTGTAGTAAGGGAACTCCTCCGGTACAGGGCTACAGAGGATTTTATTTTAAAGGAGAGTGATGAGTTCAGGCTTCTCAAAAAGATCCTGAGGTATGTGACTCCTTTGAACCTGATTGACCCGCTCCTCGAAAATTTCACTCCTGAGGGGTGCAAGACTTTTCATGACATCATCCGTTTTATTCACGAAAAGGCAATTGCTGAACTGGTTGATGCAGAGCGGTATAAAGAGGCATTACGGAAAAATATCACCGTTAAACTTGACGTACCCATACCGACCGGCATCTTTATCATAGATATCGGCGAAGGGCTGAATCTGAAAGGGGGTCTTAACAGGGCCGGACTCGATGAAATAAACTCCATACCCTTCAAGGCAATTGTCAGGGGCATGATGCATCCGGGGGTATGGCATTCCGAGGCGGTATCTATGAAAATGAACGACTTCATGTCAAGTATGCTGAAGATGCCCGATGTCTCCCAAATGAACTATCTCGGCGATAATGTGGCGGTTATATCCCGTGAATATACCAATCTCAGTCTGAGGTTCGGGTACCACTTCAATATGATGGACTGCTATTGCAGCGAGAATGTGAGGGACAACCATGTATATTTCAGGTTTGTCGGCGGCGCCACTGATCTGACAAAGAGGTCCCGTCGTGCTGAACTGCTGGGTGCTATTCTGAAGGAATATAATATGAGGACCAATATTAAAGGAGACCTCATTATTGCCCGCACTGACAACATTACCCGCACTGAAATGGAAGAGTTGCTTGACCATCTGGGGAGACTGATCGCCTATACACGCCAGCTTGATGCACTGCTGGACAGCGATGGGATCGTCACACATTACGTTAATAATTTTCTGGAAGGGAATTACTCTTTAGAATGAAATTGCCTCTGCAATGATACTTGATCCCATTATAAAAAAGGCCGAAGGTTTATTAAAAAAGATCGATAATGTCCTTCACAGGAAAGTTAAATCCTCAGGGCCTGAACTTCTCATGCCGGGCGATGGCTATCTCAAGCTCAGAAGCAGATATTACAGCTACAAGAACCTGCTGCTGAAGAACAACGATCTCCTGGATACTATTTCTGAAGTGGATGAAGGCATTGATTCAAAAACCTTAACGCTTCCTGTCTTCAGGTCCTATATGGCCCGGATATTTGATACCACGTTTGAATTTATTCAGAGCCTGAATGACATGACGGACAGTCGTTATATACACCTTTTTCAAGTACTGGACCGTATCAAGCGCACTGCGGAATCCCTCATCAAAGAAGAGCCTGAAGAAACCAGCGATGACTTCGTCATTCCCGTTGAAAAAATAACCGCAGAACATGTAAAGATCACGGGAGGTAAGGCCGCGCATCTCGGGGACATACGCAACATACTCAGGCTTTCCACTCCCATGGGGTTTTCAATTACCACGCAGGCATATAAGGACTTCATGTCCTTTAACAATCTTGAAGACAAGGTTCATGCCCTGCTCGGTTCCCTGGATATAAATGATACGGATAAAATTGACGAGGTCTCAGGGAAAATTCAGAATCTGGTCATGCAGTCGGATATTCCGCCGTATGTGCAGGAAGGTATTTACAGGGAAATTGACAGGATCGGGAAAGAAAAAAGCTTCTCGGTAAGATCGAGCGCCGTTGGTGAGGATGGAAAGCTGTCTTTTGCCGGACAGTTCAGGAGTATACTTAATGTCAAGAAGACTTCTGTTGTTGAGGCGTACAAAGAAGTGATAGCGAGCAAGTACGGCAGCAGGGGACTGTTTTACCGACTTGCAAAAAAGATAAGGGATAAAGACATCCCGATGGCCGTATTTGTCATGGAAATGATTGATTCACGGTCAGCAGGTGTCCTCTATACATTAAACCCCGAATATCCGGAGAAAGATGAAACGATATTGAGTTCTGTATGGGGGCAGGGACAGTATGCCGTAGGAGGAACACTCTCGCCGGATATGTTTGTCCTGGACCGCAGGAACAAGGGCACGATAATTAACCGGACTATTCCGGAAAAAAAGGTAAAGCTGGCGCTCAACCCTTCCGGGGGAGTGGGAGAGGTGTCTGTTTCCGCCGAGAACATGGGAAGACCCAGTATCTCGGATGAGGAAATCAGAATGCTGTATCACTACAGCTGCATCATAGAAAAACATTTCGGCACACCTCAGGATATCGAGTGGGCGATAGACAACAACTGGCGAGTACAGATCCTCCAGGCCAGGCCACTCAATATCAAAAGGGTCATCCCGGCCTCTGAAACAGAAAGATATCCCGATAAGAATATCGTGATTGCGCAAGGTGAGACAGCCAGCCGGGGCGCCGCATCCGGCAATGTCTTTATTATAGACAGTGTTCAGCAGATCGCGGACTTCCCTGAAGGGGCTGTCATGGTTTCCAAGAATACCTCCAACGAGTTTGTGAAGGTGATGCATTCCGCTTCCGCGATGATAATCGGAACGGGCAGCAGGACGAGTCACCTGGCCACTGTCGCACGGGAGTTTAATGTCCCCATGGTTATTAACACCGGAAATACAGTTGATACATTACGGAATGAGAGCATCGTGACGGTGGATGCCGATACCGGACGTATCTACAGGGGGCGTATTGAGGGACTACTGAATAAAAAAAATAAATATGAATCAGCCGGGGTATTGCAGCCCCATGAAAAAATTATAAGAGATATCATGACGCATATCACGCCGCTTAATCTTGTGAAAATCGATGAAGCCGAAATCAGCGTTGATGATTTCCGGACCATACATGACATTATAAGATACGTCCACGAGATTTCCGTTAAGGAGATGTTCCGTATCGGGGAGCTCACAGAAGGGGAGAGTTCCACGCAACAGCTCGTTTCCGATAAAATACCGATGTTTTTCTATATCATCGATCTTGACGGAGGCGTTGCTGATGAAGCAAGGTTTCTGAGAAAAATTTCACCGGAGCATATCAATTCCATCCCGTTTAAGGCTTTGTGGAGGGGAATGACCTATGAAGGGGTGAGGTGGTCAGGCGCAGTTGATATTGACATGGGAGGACTTGCCTCGGTTATGGCGAGATCCTTTGTACGCACGGGAGTAGCGGAAAAGGGCGGCAAGGTGTATGTAATTTTAACGGATCAGTATGTAAACATGAGTGTGAAACTGGCATATCATTTCACCGTATTTGACGCCTTTTGCGGGGAGAGTTACATAAACAATTATATTAATTTCCGCTTTCAGGGAGGAGGCGCCAGCGTTGAGGGAAGATACCGCAGGGCGCTCTTCATAAAAGAAATACTCGATTCACTCGATTTCAAGGTGGAAATCAAGGGAGACATGGTCATTGCGGACATAAAAGGTGCGTCGCGGCGAGACACTGAATACAAACTTGATATTCTGGGCCGGCTCCTCGGCTGTACAAGACAGCTTGACATGGCAATCAGCAGTATGGAGGCAAAGGACTGGTACGTGAAGGCGTTTTTAGCGGGAAATTATTCTTTTGCACATGACTGATGTTTTAAAAAAGACCCATATTGTCATGTGTGCTGAATGCCCGTGACAAAGTTGACTCGTATATTTGACTTTTTTGGTCGTTATTATATAACCTATATATCGTTTGATTTCCCCAGGTTATCAAAGCAGCTTCCGTTGTTGCAGGGTGAAAATCGTTTATAACACATGAGGAGAGAAATAAATAATGTCACTTAAAATGAATTGTTGGGAGATTAAAAAGTGCGGCAGAGAGATTGGGGGAACAAATGTAGAGAACCTCGGCGTATGTCATACGGCAACCTATTCAGAATATAATGGAATAAACGGCGGAAAGAACGGCGGCAGAGTGTGCTGGGCCATCACCGGTTCTTTATGTAACGGCAATATCTCGGGCTCGTTTGCCGAGAAGCAAAGCTACTGTACGACCTGCAGTTTTTACAGAATGGTTTTGGAAGAAGTGGAAGCGGAAGTACTCGCATAGCCTATGTCGCAGGGGATGTCATTGCATTCCTTGATACTACGACTAAAGGGCAGCTCAAATTATTCCATGCGTCAGACAGGATCTTGACCGATTTTTCGCTGTTGACATTCAGTCCTTCTGAAACTTCTACCACTACAAAAAGTATGTCTCTCTTCATGTCTGTATGATTTTGAATCTCTTCCTGTAACGAGCCGTTTTTCTGAATAAAGCAATGTTCAATCCCTTCCTTCTGCAGGTCAGCTCTGAACTGCTTCAGCAATCCTTTTTCAATTTTCGATACATGGAGAATTTCAAGCTCTGCCCCTATACGCTTACATACATTGACTGCATACCTGAACGCATTCTTGTCCGATTTCTCTCCTGTGAGAGCGAGTAATATTTTGCGCTGCTCCTTCAAGGTCTGACGTGCTGTTTCAAACTCTCCCGCTTCTGCAAAGGCGGCTGCAGCCATCACGTTATTGAATTTCTTCATCCATCTTCTCATGGTTACGACGTTCCTTTCATACGCTCATTTATGACATTTCATAGACAATCTTGTGAATACCCGCAGTCAGAGACTATGCCCTTAACTGCTTGCGCGGTTTCGGAGCGACACGGTCTCTCTTTTCAGTCCTCTTTTCTTCTCTCATGATTTCCCTTGCGGTCTCATGTTCACCGGCTTCTGCAAATGTAATTGCCATCATTATTCTTTCCAGTCTGCTTGTCCGCACTCTCTCTTCTGGCCTTACCTCTTCCATGATCTGTTTTGCTGTCTCATGTTCGCCTGCCTCTGCATATGCAGCAGCTGCAAATGTGTTTTCAATTTTTTTGATTAGTTTTTTCATTTTACTNNTTTGTTGCACTTCGCAACTGCGAATGTTCTGGATTGAAAAAAAGTAATATAATGAGTGGGTTGCAGGTTGTTACAGTAACTTGTGTCTGGGTTTCACAATGCAACACTCATGATGACTTCTTAAATTTACTTAATAAAGTAATATTGTTATACTGTAATGCAGCGGGCATTGATGCAATTTAAATTATCCTGGCAGGTAAAAATATGTAATATTAATGAGTTGTACAGATTATAAAATAATTTAATTGTTTTCACGAATATGTCAGATAACCTAAACATCATATCAAATATGCCTGTGTCAATTGAAGTCTGGTGCATGAATGAGCTTCTTTAAGAAATCCGACGACCAGTGTCAAGACTCTACCATAGAGGAGTTGAGACAAAGAATTTTATCTGCCCAACTGCCTTCAGGTGTTCAGCGGGTCGCAAGTAAAGAACTGGAGATGCTTTCAAAGATAAGTCCAAATGTTGCGGAATTTACTATCGGACTCAGTTATATCGACTATATCATTAATCTCCCCTGGAATAAAAAGACAGAGGACAATCTTGATCTTCAAAGTGCAGAGAGGATACTGAATGAAAAACATTCCGGTCTTGTCAAGGTAAAAGAAAGGATTCTCGAACACCTGGCGGTAAAGATCTTGATGTTGAACAAGAAACCCCGGATCTTGGTAGTGGACGATGAGAAGATTGCGCTTCAGCATTTAGACCATGCATTAAAAAAAGAGGGCTATTCAGTAACAACGGCGAATAGTGGACTGGAGGCGATCAGTAAATTAGAGACCTCGGCGTTTGATGTTGTCCTGACCGACCTCAAAATGGAAAAAGTTGATGGCATTGAAGTACTGGAGAAAACGAAGCACAGGTATCCTGACACCCAGGTCATCATGATAACAGGTTATGCCTCGGTAGATACAGCGGTCGCTGCTATCAAGAAAGGCGCGTTCCATTATATAGCAAAACCTATTAAACTTGACGAGGTCAGACTGGTTGTTCAGGATGCGCTCAAAAAGAAGTTTTCGACGAGGTCTTCGAAAGGGTCTGTTCTCTGCTTTGCCGGTCCTCCCGGAACAGGAAAGACCTCTCTGGGCAGGGCTATTGCAGAAGCGCTGGGGAGGAAGTTCTCCAGGATTTCACTCGGCGGTATGAAAGATGAAGCCGAGATTATGGGCCACAGGAGGACGTATGCAGGTGCAATGCCGGGGCGGATAATAGATGAAATACACCGGGCCGGGGTTTCAAATCCTGTACTTATGCTGGATGAGATGGACAAAATCGGGCATGATTTCAAAGGCGACCCTTCCTCTGCCCTTCTGGAAGTCCTCGATCCCGAACAGAACCATAGTTTTATCGACCATTATCTCGATGTGCCTTTTGACCTCTCTGGGGTCATTTTTATTGTGACTGCCAATATTGCCGACAACATGCAGGACGCGCTCAGGGACCGAATGGAAGTTATAGAATTTACCGGATATACGGAAGATGAAAAAAGAGAGATTGCCTTGCGGTATCTGGTGCCCAAGCAAATTCAAGAGAAAGGCTTATCGGATAATCCTCCGGCATTTACTGTCGAGGCGGTAACTAAAATCATTCAGGAACATACACGGGAGGCAGGGATAAGAAACCTTGAAAGGCAGATAGCCACCATTTGTCGAAAGATAGCCACAGAGCTCGTGCAAAACAAAGGCACGGCGCAGGACATACGCGTAACTCCGGAGCTTCTGGATAGATATCTCGGGCAGAGAAAATACTATTTTGAAGTTGCGGATGAAAAGAACCGGGTGGGGGTCACGACGGGTCTTGTGTGGACTGAGGTGGGCGGGGCCATAATTTTTGTTGAAGCCGCAAAGATGAAGGGCAGCGGCGAGCTCATCCTCACGGGGTCTCTCGGCGACGTCATGCGTGAGTCGGCACAGGCAGCTATGAGTTATATAAGGAGCAATGCTGCCGAATTTAATATTCAGGATGATTTTTTCGAAAAGCAGGATATCCATGTACATGTACCGGCCGGGGCCATCCCGAAGGACGGGCCCTCCGCAGGCGCAACAATTGGCATTGCCCTTATTTCTCTTTTAACCGGCCATGCGGCGCGAAGGGATGTCGCGATAACGGGAGAACTGACATTGACCGGCAGGATCCTTCCGGTCGGGGGGATCAAGGAGAAGCTGCTTGCTGCCCGCCAGGCAGGTGTGAACATTGTTGTGCTCCCTCGTAAAAACAAGGTGGATACAGAAAACCTTTCTGATGATGTGAGGAAGGGTCTTGAGCTTGTTCACGCAGATAACATTAATGAGATAGTTGATCTGGTATTGCTGAAATAAAGGTTCTATCCCTAAAGTACTTCTTTTTCAAACGTGATGAACGGAAAGCCTGGCTTTGACAGGGAGCGCTTATTGCCTGGCCGTTATGCCCGCATCACCTTCTTTTGTCCCCCAGGTCTACGGCCCCTTAATCCAGCGGCGATACTTTCTTACCTGTAAGTTTCTGCAAATGAGGTTATCAATAAATTTGGGGCATCCCCCGCAGTATTCAATTTCTTGATATGACCAGGGGGCAGCGATAAAATGATAACAGCCTAAATGTTGAAATTGTTTCCGGTTGACATTTAATACGGTAAGCCATACATTAATATGGTTTAAAAAACTCTTCACTAAAGGAGAACGAAGGGGAAACAGAGAGACTGCTGCGCTTCGGGACCATTGATGATATACTCTGAATATATTGAAATTGTCTCGTCACTGGTTATCGCTCATCGTCGCATCGACCTTTGACCCTGGATAACTCATGTTAGACAAACGATTCAATCCTAAAGATATAGAAAAGAAGTGGTATGACGTGTGGCTTGAGAGGGGGTACTTTAAAGCTGAAGCAAAAAGCGGCAAACCATCTTACTGCATAGTTATCCCTCCGCCTAATGTCACAGGCTCCCTTCATATCGGCCACGCCCTTGATATCACGCTGCAGGATATAATGATCAGATGGAAGAGGATGTCCGGTTTTAATACTCTCTGGCTTCCGGGGACTGATCATGCCGGTATCGCGACCCAGAATGTGGTGGAAAAGGCCCTTCAGAGTAAGGGAGAGGACAGGCACAAGCTGGGCAGGGAGCAATTCATCGCACGGGTGTGGGAGTGGAAGAAACTCTATGGAGGGACCATTATAAATCAGCTCAAAAGTATGGGGGCCTCCTGCGACTGGAGCAGGGAGAGGTTTACCCTTGATGAAGGACTCTCAAAAGCAGTCAAAGAGGTCTTTGTCAGGTTGTACGAGGAAGGCCTTATCTACAGGGGCGATTACATTATTAACTGGTGTCCCCGGTGCCATACCGCATTGTCCGATCTTGAGGTTGAGCATGAAGACGTAAAAGGCAAGCTCTGGTACATTAAATACAAATTTACTCATAAGACCGGATATGTTACCGTTGCGACTACCAGACCTGAGACATACCTCGGAGACACGGCAGTCGCGGTGAACCCTGATGATAAAAGATATAAGGACATTATCGGGAAGACCGTCAAGCTTCCTGTACTGAACAGGGAGATCCCGGTCATCGCAGACGAGTTTGTCGATTCCACATTTGGCACAGGCGCCGTAAAGGTGACGCCTGCCCATGACCCCAATGATTTTGAAATAGCGCAGAGACATAATCTTCCCTTTATAAAAATAATGACTGGCGACGGAAAGATGACGGAAGAGGCCGGACCGTACAGGGGGCAGGACCGGTTTGTCTGCAGAAAAAATGTACTGAACGATTTGGAGGATCTGGGCCATCTTGAAAAAATAACCGATCATGACCTGGCAATCGGACACTGTTACCGATGCAAAACAGTCATCGAGCCGTACCTGTCCAAGCAGTGGTTTGTAAAAATTAAATCCCTTGCCGATGAGGCCGTCAAGGCCGTAAGAGACGGGCGTGTGAAGATCATCCCGGCGGGATGGGAAAACAGCTATTTTGACTGGATGGAGAACATAAAAGACTGGTGCATATCGAGGCAGATATGGTGGGGCCACAGGATCCCTGTCTGGTACTGCAGGAGCTGCGAAGAGATCATTGTATCGAGGGAAGCTCCCTCGGTCTGCGCGTGCGGAAGCGACAATCTGGTGCAGGACGAGGATGTGCTTGATACGTGGTTCTCATCCGCCCTCTGGCCTTTTTCAACCCTGGGCTGGCCCGATGATACCGATGAACTCAAGACCTTTTATCCCACAAGCGTGCTGATCACAGGCTTTGATATCCTTTTCTTCTGGGTCGCGCGCATGATTATGATGGGACTGAAATTAATGAATACGCAGCCGTTTGATCACGTATATATCCATGCCCTTATACGAGACGCCGAAGGTATAAAGATGAGTAAATCAAAGGGCAATGTGGTGGACCCGCTGAAGATGACCGATGCCTACGGGACCGATGCGTTCAGGTTTACGCTTGCTGCGTATGCGGCGCAGGGAAGGGACATCAAGTTCAATGAAAAGAGAGTAGAGGGGTATGGACACTTCCTCAACAAAATATGGAATGTCGCGAGATTTATCTCCATGAACATGAAAGAGGAGGATCAGGTATTAACATTAGAAGAGTTGCGCAGTGGTGACGTGTTTCGCACACTTACCCTTGCCGACAGATGGATCCTGAGCCGCTTGTCCGATATTTGCGTAGATGTCAACAAATCCCTTGAAGACTACAGGTTCAACGACTTCGCGGGGATGTTATACCAGTTTACGTGGCATGAGCTGTGTGACTGGTACGTGGAAATGATAAAGCCTGAGCTCTACGGAGATGACGCGGATGCAAAAAAGGTCGCGTTAAGCACGCTGGTCCACGTTTTTGAAGTGGCGCTTTCACTCCTGCATCCTGTCATGCCTTTCATAACGGAAGAAATATGGCAGCAACTCCCGGCCAGAAAAGACGGTGACAGTCTCTGTGTCCGGAAATATCCTGATGCTGATTCAGGGATAAAAGACAAAGAGGCTGAAGACAAGATGTCTGTTATTATGCATGTGGTAGAAGGCATAAGGAGCATAAGGGGGGAACTGAATATCCCGCCCTCACTTGAGCTAAAGGCCATGATAAAAACGCTTGACAGTGTGGAAGACATCCTGAACCCGAATATTTCGTATGTCATGAAACTGGCCAGGGCACAGGAAATTAAAATAGGCAAAGACGTTCAATTGCCGAAAAATTCTGCCACGGCAATCAAACCTTCAATGGAGATATATGTGCCTATTGCAGGTTTGATAGATGTTGATGCTGAAATTAACCGTTTGAAAAAGGATTTCGTGAAGACCGAGAAGGAACTTGTGTTTATAAAGAAGAAGCTCATGAATGAAGAGTTCAGGAGCAAAGCCCCTAAAGCGGTCATTGAAGAGAATCAGGCCAAGTATGATGAATATAAGGATAAGCTGCAGGGGATACAGGACAGCATCGATAAAATGAAGCAGTGGGGGAATTGAAAAGAAGTGAGAAGTAAGAAATTAAAAGTGAGAAGTCAAGAATACGAAATCACGAATAACATGCTTTCTCACATTGATGAAACTCTCGTTAACGCGCTGAAAGAGGACCTGGGAAGTGGTGATGTAACAACCGCGGCTCTCATCCCTGAAGACCATGTTTCAGAGGCACTCATGATTGCGAAAGAAGACATCGTTCTCGCAGGCCTTCCGTTTGCGGAAAGGGTCTTTCAATTAGTTGATAACAGTCTTAAATTCAGGGCCCTCATAGGGGAAGGGAGCCGGGTCCGGAAGGGAAGTATTATCGCGAGAATCAAGGGAAATACGGGAAGCCTCCTCATCGCGGAAAGGACGGTCCTCAACATCCTTCAGAGAATGTCCGGCATAGCTGGCCTGACAAACGAATATATTAAAGCGGTAAGGGGATTACATGTTGAGATCACCGATACCAGAAAGACCGCCCCTGGCCTTAGATTTTTTGACAAGTATGCCGTGCGCGCGGGGGGAGGAAGGAACCACCGTCATGGGCTTTATGACGGCGTGCTCATAAAGGACAATCATATCGCGGCTGCTGGCGGGGTCAGGAAGGCCGTGAAACTGGCCCGCTTAAGGGCGCATCACTTGTTGAAGATTGAGGTGGAGGTCAAAAATATTCCTGAGGTGAAAGAGGCGCTTTCAGCCGGAGCTGACATTATTATGCTTGATAATATGGATGTTAAATTGATGAAAAGGGCCGCGTGCATTATTCGTGAAAAGAACCCGGACGTGCTGATTGAGGCCTCAGGCAACATGAATCTGGAAAATATACGGGAGGTCGCGGAGACAGGAGTTGATCTCATCTCTGTCGGAGCTTTGACACATTCCGCCCCTGCTGCAGATCTGAGTTTGCAAATCCGGTCCGCTTGATTGTTAATCCTGAAAAATGTATTTAGCCAAAGATTAACGCAGATTATCACAGAGTTATTAAAACTTACCTGAGTTTGCCTTTCCCCTTTTTGGTGAATATATAACATCTGTCTATCTCATGTATATCATTGTGTTTATCTGTGGAATCTGTGGATAAAACCGCTGTTCTTACGTTTATTAGTTTGACAAGCAGCTCATGCAATCCTTATAATTTAAAGTCTAATTTGATGAGGAAGGTCTTTGATATGCGTTTAAAGATTTCGGATATTCCTGAGGGCGGTCTGACGCAGGAACTGGACCTGCCCGTTGAAGTAAGAGATGGCGCCGGGCCTGATACTGCGCATGTCTTAATAAAGCTCTTCAGATTCGGTAAAAAGGTAGTAGCAGAAGGTACGGTGAGGATTACGGTATCGCTTAATTGCAGCCGTTGTTTAAAGGCAGTTGCGTATCCGGTAGAAACTAAGTTCAGCGAAGAGTATAATCCTGCAGAGGCCCTTGATAAGGAAGAAGAACAGGAATTAACAGACAGGGAATTAGATCTCGGCTATTACAGTAATGATGAGCTGGATATTTCGGGACTGATCAGGGAGCAGGTATTGTTGTCCGTTCCCATGAAGCCTCTGTGCATTGCGGACTGTCAGGGTATCTGTGTGAAATGCGGCAAGGACCTGAATGAGGGTGCCTGCGGATGCAAAACAGAGGAGGTGGACCCGAGGCTGGCGCCTCTCAGTAAATTTAAGGAATTAATGAAAGACCGAGGTGCATCCTGATGACAGGGTGTCGACTGAGGCAGTTGACTATATGAATGGTGCAGAGAAACAAGAATCTGCAATAAGCTTTTATAAGCTGTTTATCAAATAACGCAGGAGGAAAAGATGCCAAATCCAACATCAAAACACTCAAAGTCCAGGCGTGATAAAAGACGCGCAAACTGGAAGATCACCGTACCACATGTTTCCATGTGCCCGGAATGCCAGGAACCGAAGCTGCCGCACAGGGTATGTATGAGCTGCGGGACCTATAACGGGAAAAAGATACTGGAAGTAGTTGAAAAAGAGACTGCATGAGAATCGCTCTTGATGCCATGGGGGGGGATTTTGCCCCTGCCACGAATATTGACGGTGCGATTGAGGCCCTGAACGAGCAGCGGGACCTTTCCGTCATTCTCGTCGGTAATGAATCCAATATTCAGACCGAACTCGATAAGAGGGATTGTGCGAAGCTGCAGATAAGCATTCAGCACGCATCCCAGGTGGTAGAGATGGATGAATCTCCGCTTATGGCCCTAAGACGAAAAAAGGATTCATCAATAAGGGTGGCCATAGATATGGTAAAGACCGGAGGCGCAGACGCAATGGTCAGTGCCGGCAATTCGGGCGTTGTAATGGCCACTGCCCTTTACGTCCTTGGCAAGCTGCCTGGAGTTGAACGGCCAGCGATAGCGGCCATAATGCCCAGTTTAAGAGACCACTTTTTGCTGCTGGATGCAGGGGCCAACGTGGACTGCAAGCCCCTTCATCTGTATCAGTTTGCCGTTATGGGAGAGGCCTACGCGAGATTTATTCTCAATATAGAAAGGCCCAGGGTAGGGCTGCTGAGCATCGGGGAAGAAGACGTAAAGGGGAATGAACTCACCAAGGAGGCGTTTAAGCTTATAAAAGGTTCGAACGTTAATTTTATCGGGAATATTGAGGGCCAGGATATCTTCTCCGGTGAGGCAGACGTGGTTGTGTGTGACGGTTTCGTGGGGAATATTGCACTTAAAGTAAGCGAAGGCCTGGCTGAAACAATCGTGGAGATGCTCAAAAGGGAATTAATGGAACAGTCCCAGGGCAAGGGCGATGCCTCGCTCTTTAAGGACGTGTTCAAGAACTTTGTGAAAAGGACTGATTATTCCGAATACGGAGGCGCCCCGCTTTTAGGTATCGGTAAACCGTGCATAATAAGCCACGGTCGTTCTACCTCAAAGGCGATCAAGAATGCCATTAAGGTAGCGGGCGCGTTCCATGGCAAAGGGATACTGGATGTAATTTCAAGTGAATTCAAGCAAGGAGCTGCCCGGAGGGAATCTGTTGCCACTAATGAGTAGGATAACCGGCACCGGCTCTTACGTCCCTGAAAAGGTAATTGATAATTCCGACATCGAAAAGAAAGTCGATACCTCGGACGAATGGATCACGGAGCGGACGGGTATTAAGTCAAGAAGGACCGTCACGACTGGCCAGACCAATTCCGATCTTTGCCTGGAGGCCTCAAAGAGTGCGCTGCAGGCAGCGGGGATCAGGCCCAAAGATATTGACCTTATCATAGTCGCGACCATGAGCGGAGATATGCCCATGCCCTCAACCGCGGCGATCCTTCAGAACAAGCTGGGCGCGAAAAATGCCGCGGCGTTTGACATTAACGCGGCATGCAGCGGGTTTTTGTACGGCCTTTCAGTGGCTGACAAGTTTATCAAGACGGGCGCTTCGCAAAAGCTGCTTCTCGTCGGGTCCGAAGTTAATTCATGTTTTCTTGACTGGAAAGACAGGACCACGTGTGTGCTTTTCGGTGACGGCGCAGGCGCTGTCGTGCTGGAGCCGGCAAAGGGGAAAAAGGGCATATTGTCCACGCATCTTCACACTGACGGCAATATGTGGGACTTTATCTGTCTGCCGGGGGGCGGATCGCAAAATCCTCCTTCGTCAAAGACGATCAGGGACCGGATGCATTTTATAAAGATGAAGGGCAATGAGACGTTCAAGATTGCCGTAAGGACGCTTGAAAAGCTTGCTCTGAGCACACTGGAGCATAACAATGTAAAACCTTCTGAACTTGCAATGCTCATTCCCCATCAGGCGAATCTGAGAATAATAGCCGCAACTGCCAGCAGGCTGAATATTCCCATGGACAGGGTCGCGGTCAATCTTGATAAATATGGGAATACGTCAAGCGCTTCGATTCCCATCGCCCTTGATGAAGTGGTAAAAGCGGGAAGAATCAAAGAAGGCGATTATATCCTGCTTGAGGCATTCGGCAGCGGACTGACCTGGGCCTCTGCGCTGATTAAATGGTAGCGAACAGGGTTCAGNNTTATTTCGCAATCTTATTGGGAGGGTACATGGATTATTTTTTGGATGAAGAACAGATGATGATAAAGGACCTGGCGCGGCAGATTGCTGAGGAAAAGGTAATGCCGATAAGGGCTGAACTGGATGAGAGGGAAGAATTCCCGTGGGACATCATGAACATTCTCGCGCAGTCCGACTTTCTCGGGATTTATATCCCTGAAGCATACGGAGGCATGGGCAGGGGCGGGTTTGAGTTTTCATTGGCTGTCGAGGAATTAAGCAGGGCCTGTCTTGGCGTATCAACGACATATGCGGCAAATGCCCTTGGAACGTATCCCATCCTTCTTTACGGTTCTGAAGAACAGAAAAAGAAATATCTTCCCGACATTGCCTCGGGCAGGAAGCTTGTGGCGTTTGCGCTTACAGAGGCCAATGCCGGCAGCGATGCCGCCGGAGTGCAGACCACCGCGAGACTTGAAGGCAATGAATATGTGCTTAACGGCACAAAGCAGTGGATAACAAACGGGGGAGAGGCCAGTATTTATACGGTAATTGCGATTACAGATAAAAGTAAAGGTGCAAGGGGGGCCTCTGCGTTTGTTGTGGAAAAAGATACCCCCGGGTTCAGCTTCGGCAAGAAAGAAAACAAATTGGGAATAAGGGCGTCTTCGACAAGAGAGCTCATATTTGAAAATTGCCGTATCCCCAAAGAGAATATTATCGGGAAACCGGGTATGGGTTTTATCGTGGCCATGAAGACCCTTGACAGCTCAAGGACGGGAGTCGGGGCGCAGGGAGTCGGGGTGGCGCAGGGGGCCTTTGACGCTGCTGCGGCATATGCCCTGGAGAGACAGCAGTTCGGACAGCCGATATTCAGCATACAGGCCGTGCAGCATTTACTCGCGGACATGGCCACTCAGATAGAAGCTGCAAGGGCGCTGGTATACGCAGTCGCCAAATTCATAGACAGCAAGGCGAAAGACGTGTCCAAAGAGTCCGCGATGGCAAAGCTGTTTGCCACAGACGTGGCAATGAAGGTGACCGTGGACGCGGTGCAGGTGATGGGCGGTGCGGGGTATATGAGAGAGTACCCGGTAGAAAAGATGATGCGTGACGCAAAGATCCTGCAAATATATGAGGGCACAAACCAGATACAGCGAAATGTAATCGGTCAGGCCTTAATTAAAGAAACCGCAAAGAAGAAGTAGCGGGTGTAACGTCATGACTGCCAGAAGGATCTTCATATCATTGAGTGTTGCGGCTATTGTCGGATTCACGGGCTGTGTTACGCTCCTGTCAAACAGCGGCGCCCTGGTTCGTTTCGAAGAAAACAGCGGTATGATCACGCATTGTAAATACATGGGAACTGTCAAGGGGACTTCTCCGGCAGGATTTATCAAGGACCTGAAAAAAGAGAACGCACTGAACGAAGTCAGAAACAATGCGGCGCTCCTGGGAGCCAATACGGTTCTGATTACAAGTAAGGATTCAATGTTTGATGAAACAGTTGTTCATGCGAGGGCATACCATTGCCCTTTAAAGAAGGAATAAGATATTCCTCAGGATCGACTCCTTTTCCGGGTTCCCCCCTCTTTTCCATAGAGGGGATAATGGATCCCTTCAACAGGGATGACGTCTTGCATTAGCTCATATATAAATTTATTAGAATTTTAAAATGGACAGGGTCTCTGCCGATCGGGCAACATAACATATATTTTATAACATAATCTTTTTAAGAGGCGATACAGGATGTATTATGGAAAAAAGAGCTAGCACCCGGATACCAGTATCTATAGAACTAAAATTCTACTGTGGCAACAGGGTCCATAACGGGACGGTGATAAACATCTCTGAAAAGGGTATGTTCATACGCACAACAGAGATGAGTTTCCCCCTGGAATCACAATGGGATGTAGAGATGACGCATCAAGAGGAAACGTTGAGCATCCCGGTCAGTCTCAGAAGAATGGAAATGTCGCCTGATTCTCACGACGGCATAGGAGTCGAAATTGTCGGTCCCTCAGAGAAATATTATGCATTTGTAAATAGTCTCCGCCCCGCATCATGAGGAGGCTGGTATCTTATTCCCAACTTTACCAATTCAATTTCAATATCGTATAATATCACCTCAATTTTAGCCTGTGATATTTTCTTCAGGATTTCAGGAGGAAAAGGTCCTAGTGAACATTATTGTCTGTATAAAACAGGTGCCGGATACTGCGGAGATCAGGATAAATCCGGAGACAAACACCCTGATGAGGGAAGGCGTCCCCAGTATTATTAATCCCTTTGACCTGCATGCGATTGAAGCGGCAATACAGGTCAGGGAACAAATGGGCGGCAAGGTCACGGTTCTCACAATGGGACCGCCCCAGGCCGAAACGTCTCTGAGAGAGGCAGTGTCCATGGGGGCGGATGAAGCGGTCCTGCTATCGGATAAGGCCTTTGCGGGCTCCGACACGTGGGCCACGTCGTATACGCTTGCGCAGGCGATCAAAAAACTGGGTGCGGACATAGTGTTCTGCGGCAAGCAGGCAATAGACGGAGATACGGCACAGGTCGGGCCGGAGACCGCGGAATTTCTTGGCATCCCCCATATCTCTTATATCCGAAAGATAGAAGACGTGAAGGACAATTATATAAGGGTAGAGCGGCTTATGGATGAGGGATATGATATTGTAGAATCCTCCCTGCCTGTTCTGCTCACTGTCGTCAGGGAACTGAATCAGCCCCGGATGCCGTCCCTGAAAGGTAAGATGGCTGCGAAGAAGGCTGAGATAAAGAAGATGGGCATGTCGGACATCGGGGCCGATGAGGACAGTCTTGGTCTGAGGGGTTCGCCAACGCAGGTAAAAAACATTTTTGCCCCTGAGGTCAAGGCTGAGAGGAAAATGATTAAAGGGACAACGGAAGAGCAGGTGGTTACTCTAATAAAAGAGCTTAAGGGGATGAAATGCATATGAGCCAAAGGCGAATGAATATGATACATGAGAATATCCTTGCCTTGGAGTCCCGGAGGAAATACTAAATGCCTGTGGTCGTAAAGCCCGACAAGTGTACCGGATGTGAAACCTGCCTGGATTCATGCCCTTTTGATGCGATCGAATTAAGGGAAGGCAAGGCATATATCAATGAGTATTGCAATGCCTGCATGACCTGTTTATCTGTCTGTCCTGAAGGCGCGATAATTGAGACAGAAGCAAGAACCGTGAGCGCTGAACACAGACAAAAGCTGGAGGATTATAAGGATGTGCTGGTGTTTGCCGAACAGAAGGACCGCAGGGTGGTCTCTGTATCATATGAGCTTCTTGGCGCGGGCAGGAGACTGGCTGATGAACTGGGGACGAAACTTCTGGCGGTGCTGCTTGGCGCTGACGAGTCTGAAGCACGGGAGCTTATAAAATGGGGAGCCGACAGGGTAATAGTATGCAGCGACCCCGCGCTTGAAAAATTCAATGACGACACATACAGCGAAATGCTCGCCAGGATCATACACGAACAGAAACCTTCCATTGTCCTTGCAGGCGCCACACCTGTAGGAAGGTCATTTATTCCGAGAGTGGCTGCCAAAATAAGGACAGGCNNCAGATGGCGACCGTGAGGCCACGCGTCATGAAAAAAGGAGAGTATCACGCTGACAGGACCGGTGAGATCATTCACGTAGACCTGGACAATATTGAATCAAGGACAAAGGTCATAGAGTTCGTGAAAGAGGTATCCGAAGTAAGCGTCAACCTGCACGAGGCTGAGATTATCGTTGCCGGGGGCAGAGGCATTGGCGGGGAGAAGGGATATAAAATGCTGCAGGAACTTGCCGAGGCATTGGGCGGGGCTGTCGGGGCCTCACGGGCCGCGGTTGATGAAGGCTGGATCCCGTACAGTCACCAGGTGGGACAGACCGGCAAGACAGTAAACCCCAAAATTTACATTGCATGCGGTATTTCCGGAGCAGTGCAGCATCTTGTAGGGATGCAGTCGTCGGACATTGTCATTGCCATCAATAAAAACCCCGAAGCCCCTATTTTCAATGTGGCAACGTATGGAATTGTCGGTGATCTGTTTGAGATTGTTCCTTTGCTGATTAAAAAGATAAAGGAAGGCAAAGGAACATAAATGAAAATCGCCTTTGTATTCCCCGGCCAGGGTTCCCAGTATGTCGGGATGGGAAAAGACCTCTATGATAATTTTGGTGAGGTCAGAGACCTGTATAAGGAAGCGTCAGATGCCCTTGGATACGATGTTGCCGGCCTTAGCTTTAATGGCCCACAGGACGAACTTGATAAGACCTTCAGGACCCAGCCCTGTCTGTTGACAGCGAGTTACGCAGCTTACAGGGTCCTGTCTTCAAAAGGCGTTACCCCGGTTTATGTAGCGGGCCACAGCCTCGGAGAATATTCTGCAATCACTGCGTCCGGGGTTATATCATTTACTGACGCTGTCAGACTGACGGAACAAAGGGGACAGTTCATGCAGGATGCCGTCCCTAAGGGCAGGGGCTTAATGGCCGCGGTCCTGGGGCTTGAAAGGGAAGCGATCATCAATATCTGCGATTCCGTTACATCAGGGTATGTGGCGCCTGCCAATTACAACTGTCCTGGACAGATTGTGATAGCAGGTGAAAAGGCAGCTGTGGAAGAGGCAATAAAACTGGCCGATGAGGCCGGGGCCAGAAGGGCGATTCCTTTGGCAGTCTCTGCTCCGTCTCACTGCAGGATGATGGAGCCAGCGTCCCGGAAATTATCAGCATTGCTTGACAGCATTGAACTGCGCACCCCCCGGATACCGGTTGTCAATAATGCCGATGCAATGTTTTTAGATAGTGTGGATTCAATTAAAGATTCACTTGTCCGCCAGCTCAACAATCCACTTTTATGGGAAGATTCTATCAAGATTATGGTTGAAAACAGAATAGATGCGTTCATAGAAGTCGGCCCCAAAACGGTCCTCAACGGTCTCATCAAGAGAATAGACAAAAACGTAAAACTCTTTAATGTGGAAGATACGAAGGGACTTGAAAAGACCCTGATGGCGTTGTAAGAATTATTGCAGAACATGCGTCTCACAACGTACCGGCATGCGTATTGATACAGCCATAAATTCCTCAAAAAATTATCAGCAGAACGTATGTGAAACAAGGGGAGTGACAGCCACGTTTCTCTCGCGATAGGAATTTACTACTATATATACCCGGGTTTCTCGGAGACGTTCTTCAGTTGTCTTGGAATGAAAACGATGGTATCCGGACCGTCAGCTGCAAAAACCGTTGAGAAGGCCTGTCAGGAACCCTGTATCTTGTCTCTCCAGGCAGTTGCCCTGGCAATAACCTCTGTTTCGTCCAGGGTGGTTGGTTTCCCCTTATCAATTACAATCTTCCCGTTTACCATTACCGTCTCAATATCGCCTGGCCTCATACAGTAGGTAATGTGTGAGTAAATATCATACAGCGGGGTAAGATGCGGCTTATCGAGACTGGCTATTACCAGGTCGGCCTTTTTCCCGGGTCGGATTGAGCCGGTTTTATCCCCAAGGCCTAATATATCAGCCCCGTTTTTTGTGGCCATCAAAAGAGCTGTCTTGCTGTCAACTGCGGTCGGATCAAGGGATACAGCCTTGTGGACCTTGGCAGCTGTGGACATTTCTCCCAGGATACTGAGATCGTTGTTGCTTGCTGCGCCGTCGGTGCCGAAGGCCACCTTGACACCGGCCTTCAGCAGTTTCGGCACAGGCGCAATACCTGAAGCCAGTTTCAGGTTGCTCTCGATGCAGTGCGAAACTCCCACGTTTCTTTCAGCGAGTAGTTCGATTTCGTTATCCGTAAGCCACACACAATGAGCGGCGGATAAACGTCCGGAAAGCATGCCGATGCTCTCAAAGTATTCGACCGGCGTCTTCCCAAAGCGTTTCAGGCATTCAGCAACCTCATGCCGGGTTTCGGCAAGATGAGTATGGATAGGCACATTATGTTTTTCAGCAAGCGCATTTGCCCTTTTATAATTGTCCGGGCCGCAGGTATATGTTGCGTGAGGCGCCAGGCAGGCGGTAATCAGGTCATTGTCCTTCCAGAGGGCGATAAGGGCTTCTGCGTTCCTGAAATAGTCATCAACGCATTCTGCGACCCCCTTCCAGGGAAAATCGAGTATGCCTGCTCCCAGCACGCCTCTCATTCCGATTTTCTCCAGTTTTTTCCCGGCAACATCTTCGAAAAAATACATATCAGTATATGTGGTGATCCCCGCCTTCAGCATTTCAAGACTCGCAAGTTCTACTGCGTCATCCACGAATTCAGCCGTCAGCCATTTCATTTCATTCGGCCATATATGTTTTTCAAGCCATTCCTGCAGGGGCATATCATCGGCAAGTCCCCTGTAATATACCATCGCGGCGTGTGTGTGGGTGTTTATCAGACCGGGGAATACGACACTGTTTTTTCCGTCTATTACATTATCCGAAGTGTATTTGCCTGACATGTCCGGGAAGGTCCCGGCATCGGTAATAGTGCTCCCTGTTACCGCAACGGCCCCGTCACGTATGACGGAAAGGTCCCCTTCCATAGTGAGCAGATAATCGGCTTTAATAATGTAATCGACTTTTTGCATGAACTTATATGCTGGTATTCGGTATTTCCCTCTGCCTTGACGGGAGAAGGTCAGGGTGAGGGTGAATTACTTTTGATTTGAAATAATCCCTCTCCCCTT
>DKBK01000064.1 GCA_002451135.1 Nitrospiraceae bacterium UBA6902 | reverse complement strand
TTTCGCGTGACCGATATGCAGATACCCGTTCGGCTCGGGAGGGAACCGGGTGTGAACACGGCTGCCATATTTACCGTTCTTCACATCTCCGGCGATAATGTCTTTGATAAAATTTGAAGGTGCAGCTGACTGGGGCGCAGTCATATATTCATCGCCTTTCACAAGTATAAACGTAATTATCAGATCATATCTTTTTCAAGGGATTATTTTACCACATTACGGAGATTTGTTAAGCGGTATTGTTTATATTGCAGTTCAGATGATTAATTAAANNGCCCCTTATCATGGACATCGATCGATTTGCGATCGCTATCTTCGTTTATTCTCCTCTCCGCTCCAGCAAGTCCCATAATTCTTAACGTTCTTTCTGTACCTGCAATGCTGGTCAATATTTAAATGTCTTAATCCTTAATCCATCATATATCGTTCAAGGGCATTTTGTAATACTTTTTGTATTACTTCCGACAATAGTCGTCGAGGGCAGGGTAGCTCCGACTGTCAGGTCGGCGGTGGTTCCATCCGCTAAACCTGAACTATAGGTCAAGATATATTGGAAAGAAAAAAGAACATCAGCCAACTGTTGATAAATGGTATGAAGATTGTCAGAGTTNNGGCATAGTCAATAAGATCATCAACTCCAAAAATTGAGTCATTATCAAATCCGTCAGTGATCAAAATAACGGCTTTCCTATCTTTTGACCTTAGCACGATATCATCAACAGCTTTCTTGCCTGCATCGTACAGGGCTGTACCGCTGCCTTTATTCCACGGAGTAATAATTGCAGATATCAGCAGATTATTGTCGGATGTAAATGATTGAACTACCTCAATTATAGGACCGAACTTGATGATTTCCGCCTCATCCCCTGCTGCCAATTGATTAATAAAACTAACAGCACCCTCTTCCATATCACTTACCCTGTCCGGATGTGAAGTGATACTAGAGCTATAATCCATCACCAAAGCAGTCGCTATGGTAGCATTGTTTTCCACATAGGGAGAGCTGGCCGGTGGCCCTGCATACCCAGTGGTTTCCGTTACCGAAAAATCACCTTCTGTCAATGCCAACACCGGATAACCGCCCTGGTCCGTAACAGAAACGTAGGCCGATACTATCCCGGAAGGACAGGCTATTTCAACCTGGTTGATTCGAACATTCAAGGTCGATATATCAGCCTGACTGCCACTCAACGGCAAATTAAGTTTGGCAATTGCGGGGTCGTTTGAACTTATTGTCAACTTCGTTCTAAATAGAGCAGATGATTGCGGCTGAAATCTGACTTCAATAGTGCATCCGTCTCCTGCAGGCAATATTGGAGTCGCCGAACTGCAGGGATTTAATCCGCCGTTCAAATCCAAAGTAAAATTAGTTGTGTCCTGCAGGGAAATATCCGACACATTCAGACTTGTTGTGCCTTCGTTCTTGATTTCAACACGCAAGGGGGCAGGGGTATTACCCGGAGTAACTGTCCCGAAATCATATGAAGATGGCAAGACGTTTATGGAGCGTTTTGGGCTTGGAGACTCGCTATCTCCCCCACCTCCCCCACTTCCCCCACCGCATCCTAAAAACGTGATGGAAAACAGCAGAGATGTGATAAGCATCAATATTGTCAGAAACCAAATACTAATAGTAAATAACTTTGATATTTTCATATATAACCTCCTGGCACCAATCAGATTCAGTTTAACAAAACAAAGGTTAAAGCAAGGTTAATGATCAAGGGAAATTAATCGTGTCGACTGAATATGTATTGTGTTTCCGTAGAGAGAATAGAGGTAAATGCTGATTAAAAATCATAAATTGGCAGAAATTCCAAAGCCACCACTCCATCTGCGATGCCCATCGGTTACTGTACATGACATATAGTATGAAAGAACATGAGATTATTGGTAAGTATTTTATTCCTCCAGGCAGGGTAGGTTGCAAACAATAAAGCGGGGTCTATAAACCCCGCTTCTGCTATCAGATGATCGCAGAGAGCTGTTTGCTGTTTTTATTATTCTTCCCCGCTGACAATCACAAAAAGTGAAGGCATCAATGTAGTCCATAAGCCAACATACTTACATAAAATATCTGATTCAAGATTGTTTAGCGTAAAACTTCCTAATAAATGATGGCAAACAACATGTTACATTCTGTCAAATAATTAAAGATTAAAGATGCGGGGTGATCTATGGATTTTCTGGGGGTTTACCACAAATGCGGTTGCTCTCATTATTTAGTGATTGCCTTGACATACACGGGAATTGATTTTATTCTACTCGTATCTTACATCTATTCATCAGGAGGTCTTCATGCAGAAGNNCCTGTCTGGCATGGCCTTCCCCGGCAGCGACCACCCGAAAATAAATGAGAGAGTCCGGATCCTGGACCTCCAGAATTTCAAGTTTGAAGGTTACCCTGTTGTTTTCTGGGATGTCTTTGGGGAACTGGGACATCCTGTACGTACCACTATCTCTGAAATGGGGCCCCTGCTCCTGAGCCGCCTCCTAAATCTCAATGAGGTGCAGAGCGGTGTCCTCTCTATTATCTTTAAAATAGCAGATGAGAATGGCCTCCTGCTCCTGGACCTCAAGGACCTCAGATCAATGGCGCAGTTCGTCGGAGACAATTCAGCTCAGTTCAAAACACAGTATGGCAATATTTCCACTGCGAGTATCGGCGCTATCCAGCGCGGTCTCCTCATGATAGAAGAACAGGGCGGAGACAGATTCTTTGGAGAGCCCGCGCTGAATCTTGAGGACCTCATGCAGACCGATGCAAGGGGAAAAGGAGTTATAAATGTTATTACCGCCGATAAACTGATGCAGTCCCCAAAGCTGTATTCCACCTTCCTGCTCTGGATGATGTCGGAACTGTTTGAACAGCTCCCTGAAGCAGGAGACCCTGAAAAGCCCAAGCTTGTTTTCTTCTTTGATGAGGCGCATCTCCTCTTTGACGATGCACCGAAGGCCCTCGTGGACAAAATAGAGCAGGTTGTTCGCCTTATACGATCAAAAGGCATCGGCGTATACTTCATCACTCAAAATCCGCTCGACCTTCCTGAGACTGTACTCGGTCAGCTGGGTAACAGGGTTCAGCACGCCCTGAGGGCCTTCACCCCGAAGGACCAGAAGGCAGTCAAAGCAGCGGCAGAGACATTCAGGACAAATCCGAAGCTCGATACCTCAACGGCCATCACGCAACTTGGCGTAGGCGAGGCGCTCGTTTCCGTCCTTGATGAAAAAGGCATCCCCACGATAGTGGAGCGGGCGCTTATATGCCCCCCGGCAAGCCGTATCTCACCGTTAACACCTGAAGAGCGTAGTCAGATTGTCCGGGGATCGCTCATATATGGTCATTATGAAAAGGTAATAGACCGTGAGTCGGCCTATGAACACCTGAAGGTAAAAGTGGCCCAAAAGGCGGAAGAGCAGGCAGAGGCAGCTTCTGTAAAAGGAAGGAAGGCAGAGCCCAAGTCACAATCCGAGGTACTTTTCGGCGCAATTGCAAAAAGCGCGGCCCATGCAATCGGAAGCCAGGTCGGCAGACAAATTATCAGAGGGGTGCTCGGCTCGCTGTTTGGCAGCGGGAGGAAGAGATGAAATTATCTATACCGTCAGGCAGGGAACATAGTACGTCTACCCTATGACCTTTATCGCCTTCTCCAATCTCTTAATTGTCTTCTCCTTCCCCAAAACCTCAAGCACCTCAAATATCCCCGGACTCTCGGTTCCTCCGGTCATTGCAACGCGGACAGGCTGGGCAAGGTCTTTGAGCTTTACGCCGTGCTTTTCCACAACCGATTTAAAAACCTGTTCAAGCCCATGATGAGAGAATTCCGGAGCGGACGCCAGGTCCTCTTTTAATGCAGCAAGCAGATCACGGCTCTTTTCATTGAGAAACTTGTCCTTTGCCTTCTCATTGTATTCTACTTCCTCAGCAATGTAGTATCGCAGGGAATTTGCAAGCTCCAGCAGAGTCTTGGAGCGTTCCTTGAGTGTGCCAACAGCCTTTGACAGCCATGTCATGTCCATGTGCTGCCGTGTCTCTATAATTCCGTCCTTTTCAAGAAAAGGCAACACCAGTTCGGCAAGTTTATCTGTTGAAGAATTAATAATATACTGACTGTTCAGCCACAGGAGTTTTTCCGGGTTAAAGACCGCTGCTGCCTTGCCGACATTTTCAAAGGAGAAATATTTCACTAACTCATCCTGCGTAAAGACCTCCTGATCTCCGTAAGACCAGCCGAGCCGCACAAGGTAATTCACGAGGGCGTCCGGCAGATATCCCATATCATAATATGCCATCACCGAAGTGGCCCCGTGTCTTTTTGAAAGCCGGGCCTTGTCCGAACCAAGGATCATCGGAAGATGCGCGAACTTCGGCAGCGGATATCCGAAGGCATTGTAAAGCTGGATCTGCTTCGGGGTATTGTTCAGGTGGTCGTCGCCCCTGATGATATGCGTTATCTTCATGTCAACATCATCCACGACAACCGTCAGATTGTAGGTAGGCGTGCCGTCGGAGCGGAGGATTATCAGATCATCAAGCTGCTCATTTTCAAATGAGACTGTGCCTTTTATCAGGTCATCAACGATGGTCCGCCCTTCCCTCGGCATCCTGAAGCGTACAACAGGTTTAACACCGGGAACCGGTTCTTTCAGGTCCCTGCATCTGCCGTTATACTTTAAAGGTCTTCCCTGCGCCATTGACTCCTTCCGCCTGGCCTCAAGTTCTTCGGGGGAACAGTAACAATAGTACGCATTCCCTTCTTTCACAAGTTTGTCCGCATAACTCCTGTAGATATCGAATCTGTCGGTCTGCCTGAAAGGCCCTTCGTCCCAGTCCAGGCCGAGCCATTTCATCCCTTCGGTGATCGCTTCGATATATTCATCTGTAGAACGTGTCGTGTCCGTATCCTCGATTCTCAATATATAGGTCCCGTTGTTATGCCTGGCATACAGCCAGTTGAATAGCGCAGTCCTTGCCCCCCCGATATGTAAATGTCCCGTGGGACTCGGCGCAAAACGAACTCTGATTTTATCTGTCAAGCTGCCCTCCCGATAGTATTCGCAATACAAACTCACGCAATTTTTGAACCATGTCTGTTACCCAGCCTTTGATATATTAAGCCTCAATAATTTTTCCGTCTGCCCGGTCACCTTGAATCTGTCATCCGCCCTGAAACCTGCAACGCATATAATATCATTTCCGGAGACAACAATTGGAGTCCTGGCTCTCTCTTCCCTTGGTATTTTTTCATCAACAAAAAAATCCTGGAGCTTCTTCTTTTTCCCGAACCCAAGAGGATAAAAAAAGTCTCCTGCAGTCCTCGCCCTGATTTTAAGAGGAAAGGTCATTCTGCCCGCGTCTAAAAGGACCGAGGTCCTGCCATCTCCGGGATCCCCGCCTTTTTCTTCAAAAGAGGCCTTCAGTATCAGGCCGGCTTCCTTCACCTTAATCTCACACGGCGGCTGCATATCGTATTCTGATAGCGCCAGATTCTTATCAGACGTTATGTTCAGGATGGAATATTCCCTGACCACCCTTACCTCTCCAGGAAGATTAATGCTGTCTCCCGCCCTTCCCTTTCTTAGTAAATTAATTATATCTTCAATATGCGTAAACGTTATTCCCCTGAGCCCGCTGGTGGCGTCAAGGGCCCTTCTCAGTACACGTCTCAATATAGGTGTTTCAATTTTTTCAAGGGGGATAAGGAACAGTTCGATGGAACTGTCGCTTTTTCTGCTGATGAGCCTCATAAGGGTCTTGGTGACGATCAACTCAAGGTATTGCTCTTCTTCCCTTAAAATCCCGGCTGTCCTGCAGATATCACGCACGACAGCCGGATTTTTCCCCTTTATCTTTTCCATCAAAGAAAGCCTTATCCAGTTTCTGAAGTAATCTTCCTTGAGATTGGATCCGTCAACCATAAAACAAAGTTTAGAGTCAAGTGGTAAGAGCCCGGAGTTTAAGAGAAGAAATTTCTCTATCTCGCTTCTCTCTATCTCTATCAGGGGTCTTATTATCAGTATGTTTTTATTNNCCTGTCATCCCTTTTCTTCCCGACCCCCTGAAAAGCCTCATGAGAACAGTTTCAGCCTGATCGTCGGCATTATGGCCGAGGGCGATGATGCCGGCATTAATGCCGAGTGAGACCTCCTCATACGCGGCGTACCGGAGTTCCCTTGCCGCTTCCTGCAGGTTGATGCCAGTGCTCCCTGAATACGTCTTTACATCTATCTTCCTGGCATAGAAATCTATCCGGAGTTCCTCACAGAGGCGCTCACAGAATTCCTGCTCCCTTTGAACTTCATCCGGCCTTAAAGAGTGATCAATATATACGGCACTCAGGGAAAGATTGAAATCCTCCCTGAGTTTGTCTAAAATAACCGCAAGGCACACAGAGTCAGGCCCTCCGGACAGACCGATCAGCACATGGTCCCTGTCAGAGAGCATGGAATATTTTTGGATTGTTTCCCGTATGTTTCGTAGTAGTTCCACAGGTAGTTTCATTATACCGGAATTATCTTTAATACAGCTATACGCAGTCAGTTGAAAGCGGTCAGCTTAAAATAATCCAAGCGCTGACTGACGGTGAATTGAATATGAAACATGAGAGTTTTGTATCATTATGTATAATTTCCTGCAGCTGAAAGCTGATCGCTGACCGATATCGCTATCTGTTATGAAATTCTCTGCATAAATATATATAATAGGAGCTCATAAAATAAATAGATGAATAATTCAATCTAAACCATGCACGATTTCACGTATAAAAATTCCGAACTATATGCTGAAGCGGTCCCGGTCAGAAAGATAGCCGAGAGTGTGGGAACACCGCTTTATGTGTACAGTCATAACACTTTCCTCAGGCATTTCAACGCGTACCGAAATGCCTTTGACGGACAGCCCCATACCATATGCTTCGCGTTAAAGGCCAATTCAAATATATCCATCCTGAAACTTCTCGCCAAAAACGGCTGTGGAGCGGATGTTGTGTCCGGAGGTGAGCTTCATCTGGCCTTGAAGGCGGGCATCCCTCCCGAAAAAATTGTATATGCGGGGGTGGGGAAAACAGAACAAGAAATTGTCCAGGCACTTCGTGCCGGAATTCTCATGTTTAATATGGAATCATCTGACGAGATGCTGGCCATTAACGAAATTGCGGGCCGTTTGAAGAAAAAGGCGCCGGTCGCCCTCAGGGTTAATCCGGACATCGATCCTGAAACACACCCTTATATCTCGACAGGACTTAAAGAGAGCAAATTCGGCATACCCATAGAGGAGGCCCTTGAGCATTACAAACTGGCCGGAAAACTCCCCCATCTGGAAATACGCGGCATTCACAAACATATAGGTTCCCAGATAACGACAATCAAACCGTTTGTCGACTCGCTGCAAAAAGTGATATTGCTTGCAAAGACTCTGAGATCGCATGGCATCGCCATTAACTATATCGACATGGGTGGAGGGCTGGGAATTCCCTATAACAATGAACATCCGCCCCATCCTTCAGAATTGTCAAAGGCCATATTGCCACTCCTGAAAGGCGGCAATTTCAATCTTATACTTGAGCCGGGCAGATCAATAGCAGGCAATGCCGGGATCTTTGTGACAAGGGTCCTTTATTTAAAGAAACATCTCGGCAGCGAGCCGGACCAGCCAGAGAAGATGTTTGTCATTATCGATGGCGGAATGAACGACCTCATAAGGCCGAGTCTTTATAACGCATATCACAATGTGCTTCCTGTGAAACAAAACAACCGCAGGAAGGTCATATCGGACGTCGTCGGGCCGATATGTGAATCCGGGGACTTCCTGGCAAAAAACCGGAAACTGAACACGGTGTCCCGGGGAGATTTACTCGCTGTCATGAGCGCCGGCGCCTATGGGTTTACGATGAGTTCAAATTATAACAGCAGGCCCAGGGCAGCAGAGGTGCTTGTCAAAGGCAGTAAGTTCTATGTTGTCCGTGAGAGGGAAACATATAAAGATCTGATAAGGGGATCAAAAATCCCGGAATTTCTAAAATAACAGGCACAACGTGGCAAAGGCACAGAGTAAAAAAGCATCGATATCCAATCGTATCATCTCATGTATGAAGTCGTCTGTTATAACTTATTGTAATTTTTTAACTTCGTGCCTTTGCCCCTCTGTGCCCTGGAGATATTTATGAAAATTAAATTCACAAAAATGCAAGCCCTCGGCAATGACTTTATCGTAATTGATGACAGGGACGCAACATTAAAAAGGGTCTCCCGCCTTTCGGAAAAACTCTGTCACCGCAGATTTGGAATCGGCGCGGACCAGCTGCTCCTATTAGGCCATTCAAAAAAGGCGGATTTCAGGATGCGCATTTTCAATGCAGATGGTTCCGAAGTGGAAATGTGCGGAAACGGGATACGCTGTCTTGGCAAATATATATGGGACAATATAATGCTGTGTAACGACAGCACCTATGCAAAGAAATATTGTCAGACCGTTGAGTCACTTTCTATCGAAACCCTCGCCGGGATTAAGTATATATATAAATCAGGCAATCTTTTCAGGATTGATATGGGAGAGCCTGTATTTGAACCTGCAAGGATACCGGTTAAATTAAGTCCGGAGTCAAGAGTCAAGAGTTCAGTGAAAAGTAAACTTAACTCAAAACTCATAACTCCCGGCTCCGGGCCCGTTATCAACTACCCTCTGAAAATTAAAGACAGAGAGTTCAAGATAACCTGCGTCTCCATGGGCAATCCGCACGCNNGTCATAATAGTCAGCAATGTAAATTCGCTTCAACTGAACAATATCGGCCCCCTTATAGAGAACCATACACTTTTCCCTAACAGGACCAATGTCGAGTTTGTTCAGCCGCAGGGCAAAGGCAGTATAAAAATGAGGGTATGGGAAAGAGGGGCCGGCGAAACAATGGCATGTGGCACAGGCGCTTCCGCTTCTGCAGTCGCGTCGGCACTGTTAGGGCTGACTGGGAGAAAAGTCAATGTGTATCTGCCAGGCGGCAAGCTCCTTATCCACTGGTCAGAAAAAGACAATCATGTCTATATGACAGGCCCTGCGGTAAATGTATTTGAAGGAACGATAGACATATAATTCAATATCTAAATGCCCGGAATACGCCGAGCACGAAAAGATTCAAAATTACTCATGAAGATTAAGTGCCCTACCTGCAAGAAAAAGACAGAATGGCAGGACAATCCTTACAGACCTTTTTGTTCTGAAAGGTGTAAACTTATTGACCTTGGTGCCTGGGCATCAGAAGCATATAAAATTGAAAGCGGGCTTGACGACGAGACAGGCCAAGAGCCTTCAGAAAAGGAGATACATAATGATTAAGCTAATCGTTTCAGGGGCATCCGGTAAAATGGGAAGCCGCATTATCGCACTTTCACGAGATATCACTGACATTAAACTTGCCGGAGCCATAGAGCGTAAGGGACATACCCATGTGGGACAAGATATTGGGACTGTCATCGGCCTGGGCACCACAGGGGTCATCATTACAGATGATGTGAAACCCGTCATTGAAAAAGGCGATGTACTTGTTGATTTCTCATCTCCCTCTGCAACGATCGAATGCCTGAAATCTCTCTCCGGCAAACCTGTGCCTGTAGTTATCGGTACAACCGGTTTCAGCAAGGATGAAGTGGAATATATAAAGCTTTACGCGCAGGGCACTCCATGCGTCTTTGCCCCCAATATGAGTGTGGGCGTGAACCTTCTCCTGAAAGTGCTCGAAGACATCGCACGCGTTACAGGTGATGACTATGACATTGAGATAGTCGAAGCCCATCACAGGCTGAAAAAAGATGCACCCTCCGGTACGGCAATGAAAATGGCCCAGGTCCTGGCATCAGCTCTGAACAGAAATCTGGAAGACACCGCTGTGTATGCCAGGCACGGCCTTATCGGCGAACGCACTAAAAAAGAGATCGGCATTCAGACTGTCCGTGCCGGCGATATTGTAGGTGAACACACGGTGCTGTTCGGTGGACTCGGGGAAAGAATAGAGATAACCCACAAGGCATCAAGCAGGGACACTTTTGCAAGAGGGGCACTTAAGGCTGCACAATGGGTTTATAAACAGACCCCGGGGCTTTATGATATGCAGGATGTGCTCGGATTAAAATAATAATCGCAGGAGCGGCACCGGGCCCGGCAAAATCTTACTTACACAAGGAATAGCTTGCCCTTTACTATAATATCCACTATATCCGGATCAAACTGTGTGCCTGCATTTTCTCTTAATTCGCTATCAACCTTATGCATTGTGAGAGCATCCCTGTATGGCCTGGCACTCATCATTGCATCTACGGCGTCGGCTACTATAACTATTCTCGCGGATAAAGGTATCTGATCGCCCTTAAGGCCCTCGGGATACCCCTTTCCATCATAGCGTTCATGATGGTGAAGGATAACAGGGATCGCGTCTTCAAGAAACGGCACCGACTGGACAATCCTGGCGCCAATCGCAGGATGTTTTCTTATTTCCGTATATTCATCTGAAGTAAGCTTTCCGTTCTTTCTTAGGATATTCTCTTCTATCCCGATCTTGCCTATATCATGAATTGCAGCCGCATTTTCGATCTCCTTTATCGTCTTGACAGGAATACCCAGCGCTCCGGCTATAGAAGAAGAAAGCTTTGCCACACGGTTGGAATGGTTGTATGTATAATGGTCTTTGGCGTCTATAGTAAGAATAAGGGCATTTACGGTCCCTTCATAACAGGTCATGATGTTGCTCCGGGCCTTGACTACCTGATCTTCAAGATATGAGGCCCTGTCTAATAATATGTCCCTTTCCAGCTTTAAGCCCGTGTTGGCACGCCTTTTCTTTAAGCCTTTCTCTACGATAACCAGCACATCGTCTTTATCAAAAGGCTTAAGCAGGTAATCAAGAGCGCCAAAGCGTATGGCGTCCCTGGCCGTTTCAAGACTCGCGTACGCCGTTAAAAGTATAACTTCCGTATCAGGATGCCTCTTCTTGATTTCCTGTAAAGCCGTAATACCGTCCATCCTGGGCATTTTTATGTCCATTACTATAAGGTCATATGGGTCCTGGATCATCATATCAATACCTTCAAGCGCTCCAGAAGCGGTAGAAACCTTGTAATTGTCTTTTAAAACCATTCGGATGGATTCCCTGGGTGCAAGCTCATCATCAATTACGAGAATGCGTTCTCTGCTATCCATTGATGTGACCTCCTTCAATCGAAATATTAGTGCTCCTTCTGTCCAGAATCGGCAATGTAATGATAAAGGCATTTAAGCCTGCCCCGCTTCGTATATCCAGCACGCCGCCATGCCCTTCGATAATCTTGTGGCTTATCGGGATATTCAGTTCTGTGCCGAGGTGCTTAATGTCCAGAAGAGGTTTTAACAAATCCGGTTTTCCCTCCTTGCTGAGTTCATCGCCTTCGAATGACAAGGATATCTCAACACAAGGGACCTCCTTAATTACTGCATTGGTATTCATTATTATAAATGTACCGTCCGGTGTCCTGTCAATAATGCTCATCACGAGGTAATAGACGGATTTTATTATATTCTTTCTATCAATGTTTATATACATAGTCTTATCGGTCAATTCTTTGGAAAACTTGTGGGTCTCGGGTATATTTTTAGAAATAAAGGCTGCCGCTTCATTCATAAAATCATTTACATTGACTTTTTCAAAATTATAATGCTGGGAAGTCGAAAAGGTCACGAGTTTGTCAATTAAACTGTCAAGCATCCTGATGGACTGACTTACCGTCGAGATATAAAATTTATTCAGGTCATCATCCGCGTATTTTTCATTCAGCAGTTGTGTAAACGTCTGAATAGAGGTAAGGGGATTCCTGACTTCATGGGCTATTTTTGCCATCAGGTCATTGACAGCCTTAAGTTTTTCCGCCTTGTTGCGCTGTTCCTCCAGCTTCTTGGAATCCGAAAGGTCGGAAAAAACGATGCCCGCGCCAACAGGGTTCCCCTGCTCATCAGTGAGCCTGTAACTGTTTATCCCGAGTGGCAGTTTTGTCGGGTTTATTATCACTTCAAAGCGTTTGTATGTCTTCCCAGTTACCATTGTTTCATACAGAATGTCTCCCAGGGGGGACGGGAGGGCCCTCAGGTCGCTGCCGAAGATGCGGGATGTATCAAAATTCAGAATCTCTGATGCCTGCTGATTAAAAATGGTTATTTTCTCATCTCTGTCTATGGCTATCATGCCACTGTTCATGCTTGAAAGCATATTATTCGTGAACTCCTTCTGGTACCATATCTGATGATAGAGATCCACATCCTTGACCGCGGCAGCGAGGTAATTGCATAAGATATAAATTATCTCCAATTCTTCCCTGTAAAAAGGTTCTGCCGTGACTTTGTTGTCGATATTAAAAATTCCTATCAGTTTCCCCTTGTATATCATGGGGAATGAAATCAGACATCGTAATGCCTCCATTTCGCTGCCAATACTTACTGAAGCAGTATTTACAAAACTCACCGGTTTGTGCAGGATACGCCCGGTATTTGTCAGCCAGGACGCAAGGGCGCTGTCCTTACCGAGCTTTATATTATCAGCAATATATGGATCGAGCCCGTATTGGGCCCTTACATGGAACCCGGTCTTGTCTTTGAGCATCACGGACATTTTGCTTACTCGGGCTATTTCCATGACTGAATCTATAAAGTGGTCCAAAAGCTTGCGCATGTCAAAACTCACGGTCAGCATCCTTGCAAAATTTACGATGACCTTTTCGTGAATGTACCTTCCCGTCGGAATCGAATCAAAACGCCCCGGTAAACTCTCGATTTCACCCCTGTTAAGCGCCTGAATCTTCACAGGCTTTGCTACCTCCCGTGACTGTGTTAAGAGTCTTAACTCATTCTCAAGCCTCTGCCTTTCAAGCACCCGTTTGACAACTACTGGCAGGTCATACATGACTTTTTCAACATCAACGCAATCAAAAACACTATTCGGCAGATTGTCCATTTCATATTTATCCGGCCTCTCGGGGGTAATAAGAACAACCTTGTTTTCATCAAGTTTGCCCAGGAAGTCCCTGAAAGAATGCAGCTTATAGGAGTCGCTTTCTATCAGGACGAGATTCAGAGGAATATTGCGGTAGAGTTCTTCAAGTTCTTCGAGCGTCTTGAGGGGATACACCGTGAATTGATGAAGGGCCCTCTTGACATTAAGAATAATCATGTCGCTGTCACTTAATAATGCCAGAAGTTCCATCTCTTATCTTTCCATCCGGATAATTGAATTATTGCACAGCAACAACCTTCAAGATAAAAAGCTATATTATTATATAGATATTCATCAAATCTGTACAGGCAATGATATTGTAAATGTTGTACCTTTTGATAACTGGCTTTTCACATGTATGCTCCCTTTATGGTCTTCCACAATCCTCTTGCTTATAGCCAGGCCGAGACCTATCCCCATCTCTTTGGTCGTCACAAAAGGGTCAAATATTTTTGAAATATCATCAGGATCTATCCCCTCTCCTGTGTCAGTTATTGCTATTTCCACATGTTTCTTATCAGTATTAATATCAACTTTCAGTTTACCCTCTCCATTCATGGCCTGACATCCGTTCGTAAGTAAGTTAATGAATGCCTGTTTCAGGTTTGTCGCATCACCCGACATCTTCATTGCACTGATACCGTAATTTTTTTCTATCCCTATATTCTTTTTTTCAAAGTCGAGTTTCTCTTTTACATAATTAACTGTCTCATCCAGGAGTGACACAAGATCGAAATAATTGGTGCGGGAAGACTTCTTCTCCATAGAAAAATCCAGGAGATCGCTGATAAGCCCGTCTATTCTTTCGATTTCACCTTCAACAATCTTGGAAAACGAATCCCTGAACTCCGGATCGTTGTATTTTTCCGGCATCAGCTGGGCAAATGTTTTAAGAGATGTGAGAGGGTTTCTTATTTCGTGCGCAAAAGTCGCTGACATCATACCTATGGAAGCAAGTCTTTCGGAATGGACTTTATCCTTGTATAATTGAGCATTTTTTATCGAGACAGCGAGCTGGTTAGAGATAATGCCGAGTAAATTGATATCATCATGCGTAAACATGTCCCCTGACAATTTCTCACCGAGAATCATTAAAATTACAAGTTTCTTATCATTAAAGACGGGGACCACTGCTTCACCACGAAATGGCAAAAGATTGCTCTTTATGCGT
>DKBK01000034.1 GCA_002451135.1 Nitrospiraceae bacterium UBA6902 | reverse complement strand
TCGGTCTTCATCTCAATGTCAAATATGACTCCCTTTGCCTGCTCTTCAATGTTTATTCCTAAATTTTTAGTTGTTGATATTAATTGTCCCAGTTCCTTCTTTTTCTGCTCTATTTCTCCCTCGTGTCTTGCAAGTGTTTCCTGCAGTTCTCCCGCAGAGTTTTTCATCTCTTTTACTTCTTTTACTACCTGAATAAATGTAGTTACTTCATTGTCCAGGTCCTCTAGTTTTTTCTGGACAGTTTCGGGATCATAATCGTTATCACTCATNNTACCAAAAGTTTCCCATTATCCATAATTTTTTTATTACCACCTTGTGAGTCAATTAATGTGATTGTCGGATGAAATACAACAAAGTCCTGGTGAAAAGACGTTTGCACGTTGCCTCCAAAAGAACTGTTGTCTCCAAGTGCGATATGAATCGTTCCAAGGATTTTTTCGGATTCCAGTATATTATCAGGTCGTGACGCCTGATCATTAGTGCCTATTCCCAATTCTGCAATATTTCTGTTCTCCTTTTTTTCTGAAAACTTCTCTTCAAGATACGCAATATATTGTTCGTTCCCTTCGGTTCTTTTTACTTCCCCTTTGTCTATATGCAGGATAACAGGGCTTTTTAACCTTCTCGTTGGGGCCCATTCAATGATGAGTGTTCCCACCGCACTGCCTTCCAGAGGGGCGAGGTAGACTTCTCCTGCAGGCAGATTGCTGAATTGTCCGCGTTCTGTGATGATTCCTGTATCAATTTTCGCTTCTCTTCCTCGTGTAGACATGTGAATTGACGTGCCGTTCTTTGCCTCTATTTTTATGCGTTCATACTGATTGACTATCTCTGCTATTTTCCTTGTGATCCCCGCCATTTTTTTGTAATCAACTGTCATCGGCCCGGAGAGCATGGCTTCATCAAAGAGCGGCATACTGGCATATCTTACCCCGCATATTCTATTTAATAAATCTCTGAATTTCGTGTGACTTGTTGAATAATATGACATGGCTATCACAATATCTACTGCTTCATCTTTATGCTGTTTGATTGCCTTCTCAATTTCATTCAGCTGTTTTTTTGTTGCCTTTTTTAAAAGAAGTGTCGGGAAGATGTTTTTTTGCTTCAGCGTTTCATAGGCAGGTTTTCCAAATGCCGCTGCCCACAGGTCTTCAGGAGGTTCAACTCCGTGGCATCCTGTAGGTTTATATTCGTGAAATATGATATGTTTGGAAAATTTTTCTCCAGTTTCTGCAATTAATTTTGCTATTTTTTTTATATTTCTGTTGTAGCCGTCTGAAAATACCAGGACTTTTTCCGTTTCTCTTAATCCAAAATTAATTTTATATATATTTTCAATAGCGGTTATGTTTTTATTTTTCATTGTTGTTACTCCCAAAACATGCATGACATAATAGAGTTTTCACCACATATTCTTTATGTTTCTTATTATAATTCTTTTATTTTAAATATAGTAAAAGTAATAGGTCTGCGAAAAATGTGAATTGAAGGCGAATGCGCAAGAAAAGAAAAGAAAAAATGAGCCTCACAATATGTTGAAATGACAGACCGTTTACTTGACAAATCCTGGCTTACATGATACCCTTCAACGTTGGAAGTAACGCGTTATGATGTAGCAATCATCAAAGTAAGGCCCTGTGAATAACTTTTAATAAACTCAATATAGCTACTGATCGCTTTATATGCATCGAATATTGCTACATGTGAATTAACTGTTGACGAGCAGTCGGATTTCCGTGTTATCCGGTTGAATGCCTGTATAAACAGTAAGGGCAGTTATTAACGATTGTTGCACATGATTTATACATACGACGGCGGTATCCTGAAAGCGACGTCAGTGGATGTGGCACATTGATCCCATATCGTAACGTACTCACATAGGGAGAAAGGATAAAAAGGTAAACTACATGTCACGGGTATTTAATTTCAGTGCGGGACCGGCCATGCTGCCGGAGGAAGTAATGAAAAAGGCGGCCCTGGAAATGACAGACTGGAATGGCAGCGGTATGTCTGTGATGGAGATGAGTCACCGGAGTAAGGAATATATTTCCATTGCAGAAAAATCAGAAAAAGACCTCAGGGAGATGATGTCGATTCCTGATACGTACAAAATTCTTTTTCTCCAGGGAGGGGCTTCCAGTCAGTTTGCCATGGTACCTATGAATTTGTTACGTGGCAAGGATACCGCAGATTACATCAATACGGGTGCATGGTCAAAAAAGGCTATCGCAGAGGCCAGACTCTTTTGCAAGGTAAATATTGCCGCATCGAGTGAAGCATCAAAATTCACCACCATCCCTCCTCGCTCCGAATGGTCCCTCAATCCTGAAGCTGCATATGTGCATTATACGCCGAATGAGACGATAGGCGGAGTTGAGTTTCATACGATACCGGAAGTGGGGAATGTTCCCCTTGTTGCCGACATGTCTTCAACGATCCTGTCACGTCCTGTTGATGTATCCAAATATGGGGTGATATATGCAGGAGCCCAGAAAAATATAGGTCCGGCAGGACTGACTATTGTAATAGTGAGAGAGAATCTCATAGGCAAGGTGATTTCAGGTACCCCGACCATGTTCAGTTATGAAACACATAGCAAGGCAGATTCAATGTATAATACACCGCCTACCTACAGCTGGTATATTGCCGGTCTTGTATTTGAATGGATAAAAAATAAAGGCGGGCTTAAGGTCATGGCTGAAATAAATAAACGTAAGGCCGGAAAGCTTTATGACGCTATTGATAATTCGAATTTTTACAGTAATCCTGTTGACCCGTATTACCGCTCGTGGATGAATATACCTTTTACGCTGGCTAAACCAGAGCTGGACAGTAAGTTCCTTGAGGAGGCCAAGGCCGCCGGATTAGTGACACTGAAGGGACACCGCAGCGTGGGGGGCATGCGCGCCAGTATATATAATGCGATGCCTGAAGCGGGGATAGATGCACTGATTGCATTTATGAAAGATTTTGAAAAAAAGAACGCGTAACACAAATATCTTATAAAAAAGAGAGTAAAAAAAATGAAAGTACTCGTAAGTGACAACATATCAGACAAGGGAGTGAAGATACTTGAAAAAGCCGGCCTTGAAGTAGATGTAAAGACAGGCCGGACACCGGAAGAGCTGAAAAAAGATATCGGCAAATATGACGCCCTGATCATAAGGAGCGCGACAAAGGCAACTGCAGACGTAATAAGCGCTGCCAAAAAGATGAAGGTCATCGGCAGGGCAGGATCAGGACTTGACAATGTGGATAAAATTGCGGCAACGAAGCAGGGAATTGTGGTGATGAATACCCCGGGGGGAAATACGGTAACGACCGCGGAACACACTGTGGCGCTGCTCCTCTCGATGGCCAGAAAGATACCCCAGGCAACCGCTTCCCTGAAGCAGGGGAAATGGGAGAAGAAGAAGTTTATGGGTGTGGAGCTCTACAATAAAACGCTCGGCATCATAGGGCTGGGCAATATCGGAAGCCATGTCGCAAAAATGGCGCAGGGTATGGGAATGAAAGTAATCACGTACGACCCGTATCTCACCGAGGAAAAGGCAAAGACATTGGGAGTTGAGGTCGTCAATCTGAATGAGTTATTTAAAGAAGCTGATTTTATTACCAACCATATCCCTCTTACAAATGAAACCAGGGGCCTGATCAGCGAAAAGAGCATAGCCAAAATGAAAAAGGGAGTCATGATCATAAATGCATCGAGGGGTGGGGTAGTTGACGAAACGGCCCTCTACGATGCGCTAAAATCCGGCAAAGTAGCAGCCGCTGCGTTGGACGTCTTTGAAAAAGAACCGCCCGCGGAATCCCCNNGAAGATGCCCAGGAAAATGTTGCCATTGCCGTAGCAAACCAGATCGTTGACTATCTGTTATACGGGACCATAAGAAATGCAGTGAATTTCCCCTCGGTGTCAGCGGACGTACTGCCGGTGCTGCAGCCGTATATTGATCTTGCGGAAAGACTTGGCGGATTTATTGCGCAGAATTTTGACGGGAGCATGGAAAAAATTATTATTGAATATAAAGGCTCGGTCAAGGAGCTTGATCTGGAGCCCATGACTATCGCTGTCCTGAAGGGCATTCTGACACCAATACTTTTAGAAACAGTTAATTATATCAACGCCCCCCTGATTGCGAAGGAAAGGGGAATTGAAGTTAAAGAAATTACCACGGATGATGCGGGCAATTATCACAGTATGATGGTCGTGAAGGTAATATCCGGGAAAAAAGAAAGTACCGTATCCGGGGTCCTGCACGGCAAGAAAGAGCCGAGGATAATATCGGTAGATGAATTCAGAGTCGAAATTATCCCGGAAGGGGAGATGCTGGTACTGTCAAATAATGACAAACCGGGAGTTATTGGAAATATAGGGACACTGCTTGGAAAGAATAATATAAATATTGCACGGATGCAGTTTGGAAGAGCGTCCCGGGGGGGCAAGGCTATCTCTGTGGTGAGCGTTGATACGCCGGTGTCCAAGGATATCCTGGCCAAGATTAAGAAACTGCCCAATGTCCTTTCATTAAAACATATACTTCTTCCCGTATAACCATGAGGAAGAATGCATGAGAAGCAGCACATGAAAGGATTAGTGTATATTGTTTTCGTGGTTCCTGTCTCTGATTTCCGATTTTAAATTTATGTAGAGGAGCAAAGAATGGCTAATATCGTGGTTGTCGGCGCCCAGTGGGGTGACGAAGGAAAAGGCAAAATTGTCGATCTTTTAACAGAAAGCGCTGATGTGGTGGCACGCTATCAGGGAGGACACAACGCCGGGCATACGGTAAAGATAAAAAACACACAGTTCATTCTTCATCTTATTCCTTCCGGGATACTTCACCGGGGGAAAACCTGTATTATCGGCAATGGGGTGGTCATTGATCCGAAAGCTCTCATAGCGGAAATAAAAGAACTTAAGCAGAGGAAAATAAGCATTGGAAAGAACCTTTATATAAGCGGTCATGCTCATGTGATTATGCCGTATCATAACGTGCTGGACTCCAAGCATGAAGAGGCAAAAGGGAGCAAGAAAATCGGCACCACCGGCAGGGGCATCGGACCGGCATATGTGGACAAGATGTCACGGGCCGGCATCAGGATGATAGATCTGCTGGACGGCAAAGGCTTTAAAGATAAGCTCAAGGAGAATCTTGCAGACATAAATTTTATCCTTGAAAAAAAGTACCACAGCAAAAGAATAAACGCGAATACGGTGTACTCTGAATACATGAAATACGCAGAGTATCTTGCGCCGTTTATTACTGACACCGTGGTACTTATGAACAATCTCATCAAAAGCGGGAAACGTGTTCTGTTTGAAGGAGCACAGGGCACACTCCTTGACATCGACCACGGGACATATCCGTATGTAACATCATCAAGCGCCTGTGCAGGTGGAGTATGTACAGGTCTTGGGGTAAGCCCAAGGACGCTGGATGGCATTGTCGGTATCATGAAGGCATATACCACACGTGTAGGCAGTGGGCCATTTCCTACTGAGTTGAAAGACAAACTTGGAGAGGAGCTCCGGTTAAAGGGCGGTGAATACGGGGCCACAACCGGACGGCCGCGAAGATGTGGCTGGCTCGACGTAGTGAGTTTAAGACATTCCATCAGGATCAACGGGTTTACCGGATTTGCGTTGACCAAGATGGATGTGCTCGACGGCCTGGAGAAAATCAAGGTATGCGTGGCCTATACCTACAAAGATCCGACTAACAGCTGCAGTTGCAGTAAACAGGGCAAGGCCTGCAGATTTATTGACTTTCCGCAGCAGACTACGGTCCTGGAAGAGTGCGTACCTGTGTATAAAGAACTCGATGGATGGAAAAAGAGCACGAAGGGAATCACAAGGCTGAAAGACCTGCCCAGGCAGGCCAGGGCGTATATTGATTATATAAGCGAAACACTGAATGTGAATATCGACATTATCTCAACAGGACCAAAAAGAGATGAGGTTATTATTGTAAAAAATCCTTTCAAAGAAACGAAGAAACGCTGATAGCTGATTTCTCACATGCGGGAAGTAAACTTTATGTGTGCGAACGCGAATGGGGCCGGAAGTTAAACTCGGCCCCTTTTTTACCGGTGCATGAGGAGGTGTTTTTCCTCGGAGCTACTCATGATTTAAGGGATAAATCGGCATGATTTCCAATCGGTAATTATTTCCCGCCGGTCGTTTTTTTTATTGTATAATTTTGTTATACTATTATGCCCTAAATCAGGGCCGCTAGCTCAGTTGGTAGAGCAACGCCCTTTTAAGGCGTGGGTCGTTGGTTCGAATCCAACGCGGCTCACCATGTGTCCCCATCGTCTAGCCCGGCCTAGGACATCGCCCTTTCA
>DKBK01000141.1:1141-60657 GCA_002451135.1 Nitrospiraceae bacterium UBA6902 | reverse complement strand
AGGCGCCTGATTATCTCTGCATGCAATTCATCGACTTCATTATCGGTAAGTGTTCCTGATGCTGAGCGGTAACGGATCGAAAAAGCGAGGCTCTTTTTATCTTTTGGAATGGGCTTGCCTTTATATATATCAAAGAGATTCACCGCTTCAATGATATCTGATTGGACGCTGAGGATCTCTTCTTTCACAGCAGATACTGAGATATCGTCATGTACAACCAGTGCAGCATCGCGTTCGATATAAGGATACCTGGGCAGTGAAACATATGTTATTTTAGATGGGATAGCTTTGAGTATTTTGGCTACATCATATATCTCTGCCACAGTTATGTCTCCCTTAATGTCAAATGCTTCTGCAACGACTGGATGCAGCACCCCTATATGTCCGGCCTTTTCATTATTGATAAGAATGGTTCCTGACTTGCCAGGATGAAGATAAGGCCCGGCATCGCTATCCTTCGTAAAAGAGACATCTGATATGTGCAGCTTTGCAAAGATATTTTCTAGCGCGCCTTTCAAATCATAGATTCCATCATGTGTGCTCTGCCAGAGAGATAATATCGGTGCCTTATGGTACACAGCGGCCAATTGGATAGTCTCCTCAGGCAGTTTCTGCCCCGATGTTAAAAATACATTGGATATTTCAAAAAAACCGAGCATCTTTTCACCACGATTTACATTCATGCTGATATTACTTAAAAGGGCCGGGACAAGCGTTGTCCTCATCGCTGCATCTTCTTTTCTCAGAGGATTCCTTATATAAATACAATTCCTCCTCCTGTCATCAGAAGGCAGATTCAGTTTATCAAGCGAATCGGGATTCATAAAACTAAAGTTAATCACCTCCGAAAACCCGGATTTGATCATGGAATCTTTCAGGGTTTTAATGAGCTCCTGAGTCTTATGCTCAGGAGCGGGGCTCATTTGCATGAGCGGTAGTGTGGCAGGGATTTTATCGTATCCATAAAGTCTTGCAACTTCTTCTATAATATCTATGTCCCTCTCTACATCATTTCTGTAGCTTGGCGGAGTGACTTCAATCAACTCCCCCTCCCCTTCAATGGTAAATCCAAGATTCAGCAATGTCTTTTTAATAAAAGATGCCTCGATGTCGATCCCAATGACAGAGCTGATCTTATTAAGCGCAATGGTAATCTTTCTCGGTTCATATGGTCGGGGATAGACATCAGCTATACTGGTTATGTTCCCACCTGCTATTTCTGAAATTATCTGAGCCGCCCTGTCCAGTGCAATAGTGACAGCTTCCAGGTCTACACCTCTTTCAAATCGGTAAGATGATTCAGAAGAAAGACTGAGTGACCTGGATGTCCTTCTCACTGAAGAGGGGTTAAAATATGCGCTCTCGAGTAGTACGTTGACTGTCCCCAATGTAACTTCCGTGTTTTGCCCCCCCATCACCCCTGCTACTGCTACAGGTTTTGCCTCATCCCAGACAAGGAGCATGTCTTTTGCTAATTTTCTCTCCTCATCATCAAGGGTTGTAAATATTTCCGTATCACCGGCCTCTCTGACAATAATCTTCTTTCCCTCAAGTTTATCGAGATCAAAGGCGTGCATGGGCTGTCCGATTTCCAGGAGCAGGTAATTGGTAACATCTACAATATTAATAGACGGCCTTATGCCACAGGACTCGAGACGCTTTGCTAACCATTCAGGAGAAGGCCCCGGTGTGAGCCCGTATACTATCCTTGATGAATATCTGGGACAGAGTCCGGGATTGTGAATAATGATATCAGGCCCCCTGCCTTCCTCATGATCAATTTTTACGGAAATATCGTGAAAGGGGATTTTCAGAATCGCGGAAATTTCACGGGCAATTCCCCTTATACTCAAGCAGTCCGGCCTGTTAGGGGTAATGCCGATATCAAATATTGCATCATCTCCAGTCTCTGCAACTGCCTCAACTTCAAAGCCCGCCATTGTCAGTATATGTGCTAATTCCCTTGGCGGAATAGTAATATCAACAAAATCTTTTAGCCAGTTGTAGGATGCTTTCATGGTTTGTAAAAAGCTGTCAGCGATCAGCAGACAGCTTAAAACTTATTTAAAATTGTTCCAGAAATCTTTTGTCATTTTCGGGAAAGAGTCTGATATCATCAATACCGTATTTCAGCATTGCCACGCGTTCTATTCCCATGCCAAATGCAAAACCGGTGTAGAGGTCAGGGTTGTATCCCGCCATTTCATATACACGCGGGTTTATCATCCCTGCTCCGAGAATCTCAAGCCATCCGGTCCCTTTGCACACATTGCATCCAGAACCTTTGCATATCACACAGGATATATCGATCTCGGCACTTGGCTCGGTGAATGGAAAAAAACTCGGCCTGAACCTGACTGATGTCTCGCGTCCAAATACCCTGTGTATAAATAGCTCGAGCACTCCTTTGAGATCACTCATCCGGATATGAGTATCGACCATAAATCCTTCCAGTTGATGGAACATCGGGATATGCGTGACATCCGCATCACATCTATAGACCTTGCCGGGTGCTATCACGCGAAGCGGAGGGGAATTTTTCTCCATTGTGCGGACCTGAACTGAGGATGTATGCGTTCTTAGCACAACGTCGTCACTGATAAAAAAGGTGTCCTGCATGTCCCTCGCGGGATGGTCCTTGGGAAAATTCAGCGCCTCAAAGTTATAAAAATCAAGCTCGACTTCGGGGCCCTCTTCCACGGTAAATCCCAATGATATGAATATGCTGACTATTTCATCAAGGACTTTCGTTATGGGATGGAGCTTTCCCCACGGCGTAGTACAGCCTGGTACGGTAACATCAATTTGCTGGGTTTCAAGCGACCTGTTCAGCTCTGAAGACTTGAATATCCCTTCTTTTGCAGCCAGAAGGTCTTCAATATATCTTTTTGTCTCGTTCAGTAGAGAGCCATATGCAGGTCTCTGTTCTTTTGGAAGGGAGCCCAGATCTTTTAATTTACTGGTGAGTAATCCTTTTTTCCCTAAATACTTTACCTTTACATCCTGAATATCCTGAAGAGATGAAGCCTTTTCAGCTTCTTCCCGTACCGCCTCTTTTATGGAATGCAGGTCATTGCGCATTCCCTTTTTTGACCATTTCCACAAGATTGTTAAAGGCCTTGGGATCATTATATGCAAGATCTGCCAATGCCTTCCGGTTCATCTGCATATTGACCTGCTTGAGCTTGTTCATAAACTGACTGTACGACATGCCCAATGCCCTGACCGCTGCGTTAATCCGGACTATCCATAGTGACCTGAACTCTCTCTTTTTCAATCTTCTGTCCCTGTACGCATTAAGCAAAGCCCGGTCTACAGCCTGAGCTGCAACCCTGTACAGACGGCTTCTTCCGCTGTAGAAGCCCTTGGCCATTTTGAGGAGTTTCTTTCTCCTCCTGCGTGTCTTAAAACCACCTCTTGCTCTCGGCATTTATATGTACCTCCTGAAATTTCTTAAATTACACAGAGAATAATTATACAGTATCACGTTTTTTTTTAAAATGCCTGCTCATGTTAATTTTTGCATGTAGTGAAGGGGAGCTATTTCATCTCCGCCTTTCCAGAGCGTATTACATGCAATAACAGCGTCTCACATGCTGCTTAATTAGGGAGCATTTTTCTTACGGCATCTAAATTTGCCTTCTCCACTAAACCGCTTTTTCTGAGCAGCTTTGTCCTCTTTGAAGATTTGCTTGTTAAAAGATGGCCCATGAACGCCTTACTTCTTTTTATCTTCCCTGTCCCGGTCTTTTTGAACCTTTTTGCAGCGCCTCTATGAGTTTTCAACTTCGGCATTATTCTCTCCTTAACCTCTTATTTATATATTCAGAAGCTATTAATTATAGTTAATGAATAAGAATTTGACAAGTCTTCAATTCCTGCCCTATCACTGCGGAATCACAAAATCTGGATATTCAGGTTGGCCCGATTCTCTCCCTCAATCAAACATGAGTGATGGTGAGCTGTTAATACCTTTGACAATCAACTTGAAACAGGGCTCATTACTTATTTTGGGGCAAGGATCATTATCATGCGGTTGCCTTCCATTTTGGATCCCTGCTCTACATTTGCCACTTCCGAAAGATCGGCAGTAATCCTGTCCAAAACTTTTTGGCCCAGGGACTTATGAACAATCTCTCTCCCCCTGAAAAACATCGTTATTTTCACTTTATCTCCGTGAGCCAGAAATTTCCTGGCGTTTTTCATCTTGAACAGCAGATCATGTTCATTGGTCTGAGGTCTGACTTTCACTTCTTTCACCGTCAATGTCTTGTGTTTGGCTGTATGTTTCTTGGCCTGCTGATAACAGTATTTTCCATAATCCATTATCTTGCAGACAGGGGGTTTGGCCTCAGGAGCCACCTCTACAATGTCCAGATCCTTGTTGAAGGCGTGCTTGCGGGCGCTGAAGATATCCATCACGCCGAGCTGACTACCATCATCATCAATGACCCTTACTTCTTTAGCCCTGATCCAGCGGTTGATTCTCAGTTCTTTGCTTATAACTACCTCCTGTTGAAAATTTCATCTTTAAGAAAGGTTGTGAGTTTGTCAATAGACATTTCTCCGACATTCTCACCGTTCCTCTTTCTTATGTTAATGGTATTATTTTCCATTTCTTTATCACCTATTATACACATATAGGGTGTTTTTAACATAGTGGCTTTTCTTATTTTATATCCTATTTTTTCATTGTCATCATCAAGGTCAACCCGTATGCCTTCTTTGATTAAAGTGTTCAAAATAGCCCTGCTGTAATCCGCATGCCTTTCGGCAATAGTAAGAAGAGAAATCTGTACCGGGGACAACCAGAAGGGAAAGGCGCCTGCGTAATGTTCTATTAATACCCCGAAAAAACGCTCCAGAGAACCCATCAATGCACGGTGTATCATAATGGGTCTGCAGTCCTTGCTGTCTGAGCCTCTATAGTTGATATCCAGCCGCTCCGGAATGTTGAAATCGACCTGTATTGTGCTGCACTGCCATTGCCTGCCAAGAGAGTCCCTGACCTTGATATCAATTTTTGGTCCATAGAACACACCCTCCCCCGGATCTATTTCATATGTAAGTCCTTTCTCTAATAGCGCTTTTTCAAGTGCGCTCGTTGCTTTTGTCCACCCGTCTTCCGTGCCAACGTATTTGTCGGGCCTTGTTGAGAGGTATATATCGTAATCAGAAAAGCCAAAGGTTTTGAGAATGAACAATGTAAAATCCAGCACCCTTAACACTTCATCTTCAATCTGATCTTCACGACAGAATATATGGGCATCGTCCTGGGTAAAGCCGCGCACCCTCAGAAGACCGTGAAGCACACCGGAGCGTTCATAGCGGTATACTGTGCCGAGTTCTGCAAACCGCAGGGGGAGTTCCCTGTAGCTTCTTAAATGGCTCTTGAATATTGATACATGAAAGGGGCAGTTCATTGGTTTTATTTCATATTCAAGCCCCTCTATTTCCATGGGTGAATACATATTCTCTTTATAAAAGTCGAGATGGCCGGTTTTTTTCCAGAGGTCCAGCTTTGCCATATGAGGAGTATAGAGTATCTGATAGCCGGCTTTATGATGTTCGTCCAGCCAGAAATTTTCTATCACCCTCCTGATGGCCGCGCCTCTTGGATGCCATAGTACGAGTCCTGCACCGACATCATCGTTTATACTGAACAGGTCCAGTTCTTTTCCCAGACGTCTGTGGTCTCTCTTCTTTACTTCCTCAAGAAAATCCAGATGCTTTTTGAGTTCTTCTTTGGAGGGAAATGCAGTTCCATATATGCGCTGCAGCATCTTGTTTTTTTCATCTCCGCGCCAGTACGCGCCGGCAACTGACAAGAGTTTGAATGCCTTGACCTTACCGGTTGATTCCAGGTGGGGACCACGGCAAAGATCCGTGAAGTCACCTTCAGTATAGACAGTGACCGTCTCATCTTTTATTTCATGTAAGAGCTCAACCTTGTATGTTTCACCGAGGCTGTTAAACAGCTGTATCGCATCACCTCTGGAGAGCTCTTTCCTGACAAAGGGCCGCTTCGCCTTGATAATGTCCTTCATTTTTTTCTCGATTTCCGCCAGATCTTCCTGAGTAATACTGTGATCGCACTCCAGGTCATAATAAAAACCGTCCGCAATGGAAGGTCCAATGGCAAGCTTCGTATCAGGGAAAAGCTCTTTTACCGCGTGGGCCATAATGTGGGAGGTACTATGACGATATATTTCGAGAAGTTCCTTTTCGTTCTCTGAAGATTCTAAAATGCTGAATACCTCCCTTTAATTAGCTGCCGGCTTTCAGTCATATGAATATTATCACAGCCCCGACAGTTCATGCTGAATGCTGTGTTAATGGTAGGCACGACTGGGATCGAACCAGCGACCTCTTCCGTGTCAAGGAAGCGCTCTCCCACTGAGCTACGCGCCTTCTCATTGTGCGAACCGGGTCCCGCAACATGCTAAATGATATTGAAAATGTTAAAGAAAATTAAAACCTTTGTCAAGCAAACGAGATTCAGGGTCTTATATGCTTGTACAGATTTCCCGTCATTGCATCTCGAACGCTATCGAACACAAAAAACCCCCCTGCATATCAGGAGGATTTTTTGTGAATTCGCAATTACGGTTAGTGTTTCACAACGTTAATTGCCTTGGGACCCTTAGGGCCTTCTTCAATCTCAAAGCTCACCGCATCACCCTCAGCAAGTGTCTTAAATCCATTTCCCTGGATCGTGGAATAATGTACAAACACATCAACATTGTCTTCAGTGGTAATGAAACCGTACCCCTTGGATTCATTGAACCATTTTACTTTTCCTTCTGCCAAAACGTGTTACCTCCTTGATCTCTTGATATGTGATGTCTACAAAAGACTTCTCTCTATAAAAAAGGCCACAAAGTTTTGAGTCTTTGTGGCCCTGCCCGCAAACAAAAACTTCCAAAAACTTCGTGATTATCATGGCATCTTTTTTCATGAAAAGTCAATAAATATTTTATCGTAACTAGTTAAAACAGCGGGTTATTTTATGCTTTATCTAATAGCGGCTAAAGTCAGATGAAACATGTGAATCGTCAATGCTCTTTGGTTTAAGAAACAGAAACAGGGATACTATGTAAAAGGGTACTTCATACAGCAAACCCGGAATGAGCGTCCTGATCATTTTAACAGGTTCATTCCATCCAGGGGCGTTTAAGGATGCATGAAAGAGATTAAAGGGGGAAAAGAAATGATCACTTATGGGCCACAACATGGCTATTCCTATCCCGTTCGTCGGGTTATTATCCATGAATGAATCAATCAGCAAATGTGAGGCACCGCCCAGGAATACACTTAATCCAACGACCTGTTTTCTGCCTTTATCCGCAAAGAGCGCGGTCAAAAGAGATGCAAGCAGGATAAAGAAGAGGTTGTGGGTGGCTACTCTGTGAACCTGATTAAACCAATGAAAAAAAAGAAACAGGAAATCAATGTCCGGCAATACCCCTCCTATGATTACTGCAGTCAGAGATATATTTCTGAAGGTTCTTCCGGTTATATAAGACACTGTTGCATGGCCGATTGGGGTCATAATATCAGGGGAGAATTTCGATGCGGGTGCCGTCTGGAACTAACTCCCAGATTTCCTCGATCTCTTCGTTGGTAACAGCAATACATCCGTCAGTCCAGTCCACAACATCATGGTAGTCGCCCATCCAGGCATACTCATCTCCGGTGCCGTGAATCATTATGCTCCCGCCGGGTGATACGCCTGCGATACCCGTAATCAGAAGATCAATCTCATTCGGGTAAGATATATGTAATGACAGGTGATAGTTACTGTCAGGATTCCGGGAGTCGATAATATATCGGCCCTCGGGAGTCCGGAGGTCCCCTTGCGTGAGCTTCGGGCCTTGCGGGTTGCGCCCGAGCGCCACGCTATATCTTTTTATGGGGCTTTTCTTATGAAAGAGGGTCAGACGTTTTAACGACTTTTCGACAAGGATGTAATCTGCTTCAATACCGTGTGATATCAGGCTCTCACCATATACCGGGGTTTGTATAATAAAAACACAGATGATAATAAGAGAGACTTTTAGAAATAGTATAGGATCCTCAATGAATGATTTATACATAATAAAATTCTTGCAGCCAGTATGGTTTTGGTATTCTGAAATCTATTGTTGCTGCAACTGGATTATCTATGCGCCCTGCGCTGAAGGATTTCCTTTAAGGTGACTACCCCTTCACACGGCTTGATATTACTAATTACCACCGGTGTTATTTGAAGGTACTTAATAAGGTCTTTTACTTCTCCTCCTGTAATAAAAAAGGCCCTGCCCCCGAAAGGCACCCCTCTTTTTTTGATGCGGGGAAGCCTGATGTAGCCATGAGTGCGTGTCGCTATATAGCCGGTGGTATAATTCGGGTCATCGGATATGCAGAGTTCCCCGAGCACCATCCGATATTTATGGACCTTGCTTGCAAGGATAAGGGCCTCTTTGATAGTGCTGTTGTTCAGGCCGAGTCTCCCCAGCTTCCTGGCAAGATCCGCGGCCGCCTTTTTGGTAATGCCCATCCGCGTTACTCTGACACCGCGCAGGAGGTCCGGCTCTAGCCTTACCCCTTCAATATTCATCAGCATTGCGCCTCTCATGGTAATGCCGACGTCAAGGGATGTAAACGCCTCCTCCACCGCCCTCTCAGTTATTCCGACGGACGTGAGTATTTCCCTTGCGGCTTTTTTTGCAGCCCCGGCATTCTTTGTATTCAGCGTGTACAGGGGGAGTGACGAAATCTTTTTAGGTTTCTCTCTCAGTTCCTCTATCGTAATACGAATTTCATCCGCAGCTCCCTTGTCATGAATCAGGGCCCTTTCCGTGTACTCTTTTACTATAGCGCTGATATCATGCTTCTCATAAATACCTTCAGCGCCCGAAACATGCCCCCCGCTTTTTGCTGATCTCATCCGTATACTGTATTGCGGTCTCCGAGACATTATATCTCAAGCCCCATGTCCTGAATCATCTGCACATCATCCCGGGGATCTCTTCCCTGAGTGGTAAGGTAATTCCCCATTAAAAGCCCGTCGGCCCCTGCCGTGAAAATATGTGAATGAAGATCACGCAGGGCCATATGTCGTCCCCCACACACCCGTATCTCGCGATCAGGAAGAATAAGCCTGTAAATAGCAATAATCTTCAGTGCATCCAGAGGACTTAACATTGCTTTGTCCCCCAGCGGGGTACCTTTTACCGGTGTGAGAAAATTGATTGGAACAGAATCAACACCTATTTCTTTCAGGGCAAACGCCATTTCAATGCGGTCCTCCCACGATTCCCCAAGGCCGAATATGCCTCCACTGCATAATGAGAGATCAAGCGATTTGGCAGCCCTGATGGTTTTCATCTTGTCCTGATAGGTGTGGGTAGTGCAGATCTCACTGAAAAATGCCTCTGAGGTCTCAAGATTATGATGATACCGGTTGAGGCCGGATTCCTTAAGCTGCGATAACTTTTCAGGATCGAGCATGCCGAGCGTAGCGCATGGCAGTATTTCAAGTTTCCTGAGTTCAGAAACAAAATGGCATATTTTATCCAGTTCTTTATTTGAAGGCCCTTTGCCGCTGGTGACTATGCAAAACCTTTTGACCCCGTGCTGTTTTGCAAAGAGGGCCGCTTCCATAATATGATCCTTATGTAAGAGAGGATATACATGTGCGTGAGTCTGACTATGTGCGGACTGTGCACAAAATGAGCAGTCCTCAGGGCATGCACCTGACTTGGCATTAATGATTGAACATGCATCAACTTTATTTCCTTTGAACTTTTCCCTTACCCTTCGGGCCATTACAAACAGATCATACAGTTCAGTTCCCCTGCTTTGAGACAATGCAAGGGCCGAATGTTTGTCTATCCCGTGATCTAAGTTTATTGCTACTGGCTCTGTGTGAAGCATCTGATATTATCCACCTGTAAATATGTTGTTGTCAATAATACGCAAGAGATGCCTGTCAGTGAACATTGCGCAACAGCAGGATATATAAATCAGCATGAAGAGCTTTAATAATGCTATAAAACAGGTAGTTACGATGATTACTTAATGTAATTTACCAGCCATATTTTACTTCAAAGCCGGTATACTCATCCGTGCAATCATCCCATTTTTTATCAATTTTTGTGACTCGTGCACCTGGCGGGCCTTGCTCACACCATTCAATGGCTTTATGAAGCTGATCCAGCGGGCCTTCAAACACAGCTTCCACATTTCCATTGGGAAGGTTTCTGACCCAGCCTTTTAATCCAAGCCGCAAGGCGGTATCGTGCGTGCTTGCACGATAAAAGACCCCTTGTACAAATCCGTGAATAATCAAGTGCACCCTGGCCTTTGTCATATTGAAATTATAATACGAAAATTTGATCTTTGAAATAGACCCAAAGCGGATATCCGTGAAGACTCAACCAGAAAATCCAGCATTCTCTTAAATTCAGGTTCCCCGTTTTACGGGGACGACTTCTGGATTCCCGCTGAAAGACTGCGGGAATGACGGTAATTAGCTTATCAATACTATTCGCAGAAGACGCATATTTTTTAAAGGATACTTGCAAGACGCTTTTTTTACTGGTACAATCTTGATAATTTTATATACAGGAGGTAAATGTGAAAACAGTAGAAATAAAACCGGATATATACTGGGTGGGTGCTATAGACTGGGCAGTGCGGGATTTTCATGGGTATGTGACGCCTGACGGAACTACGTATAACAACTATCTTATCCTGGATGAGCAGGTTACCCTTGTTGATACGGTTAAATCCGATTTTTGGAGGCATACGTTAAACAATATCAAGGGCCTGGTCGACCCCTCCACGATCAAGAATTTAGTTATTAACCACATCGAACCTGACCATGCAAGCAGTATTGACAGAATTATGTCGATTGTCCCGCAGGCAACTATTTATATCACCAGTAAAGGCAAGAAAGGGCTTGACAGGCATTTTGACACATCGAAGTGGAATGTTAAGATTGTGAAGTCAGGGGATACCCTTAGCACGGGAAAATACACACTTGTTTTTCTTGAAACTCCTATGCTTCACTGGCCTGATTCAATGATGACATATGTGAAGGAAGCAAAACTTCTTATTTCGCAGGATGCCTTTGGCCAGCATATAGCTACTTCCGCACGATTTGATGATGAGTTCATTGAGTGCGCTTCCCAGGTAGAGCTTGAAGATTCTGTGATCGATTATTATGCAAACATCCTTATGCCGTTTGGACCGCTCATCCAGTCTAAGATTGGAGAAGTCGTGAAACTTGGACTGGAGATAGACATGATAGCCCCGGATCATGGCATCATCTGGCGCAGAAACCCTGGACAAATACTGCAAAGATACCTTGACCTGGCAAGAGGTAAGGCCAATTTAAGCGTATCCATAATTTATGATACGATGTGGCACAGCACTGAACGCATGACAATCCCGATCATGCAGGGGATCAAAGATGAAGGGCTTGATTGCAAGGTAATAAAACTGAGGGCCACGCCAATGAGCGTCGCGATTAAGGAATTCTGGAAATCGCGGGGTTCTCTGATCGGGAGCCCTACCCTCAATAATATTTTGTTTCCTTCAGTGGCCGAGTTTTTGACCCACTTGAGGGGGTTGCGTCCAAAAAACCGGATAATGGGCGCCTTTGGCAGCTTCGGATGGGGAGGCGGAGCAGTAAAAGAGGCTTATCAGGAATTCAATAAAATGAAACTCGAAGTTGTTGAACCAGGGGTGCAGGTCCTGTATAAACCATCACGGGAAGATGAGTCAAATTGCTATGAATTTGGAAAGTCTTTCGCGCAGAAGGTGAAAGAATATCACAAAAATTTTGACTGATGGTTAGGGAAGGCCAGGTACTGTTCCACATGTTGCATCTTTTTTTCCAGGAGACGTGATATGTTCTCAAAGTGTTCTGCCGGGAAAAAGATTGCGCACGTACAGCGTTCAAAGAGAAAATGACCGATATTAACCTCATCTACGATAAAAGGAAGTCATCATAGTGCACCCTCAAAAAAAGGAAGTGATCAGCCTGCTGGAGCAGAAGAAATATGAAGAGATACTGAAGGTATCTGCTTCCGTTCACAAGATCATAAATATCCTGATATCTCTATCCTATGACAAGAAACAATATATTGCATGGCGCGCAATAGAGGCCATAGGTTTAGTATCAAAAGAGCTGGCTGAATCAGACGCTGAGACCGTCAGAAACATAGTGGGCCGTTTATTATGGATGATCAGGGATGAGTCAGGAGGCATAGGATGGAGCGTCCCTGAAACCCTCGGGGAAATAGTGAGACACAATCCTCAGCTGTGTGCCGATATCGCCCCGATTATAGCTTCCTTCCACGAGGAAAAGATGCTCACCGCGGGAGTGCTTTGGGCCTTGGGAAGGATAGGCAGGATCAATAATGAAACAGTGGGGTATGCTATTCCCATTGTTCTTCCATATCTTCAATCTGCTGATCCGACATTAAGAGGTTACGCGGCACTTGCCCTTGGCCGGCTCGGTGCCATAGGAGCAGTTTCAAAACTGGAACAGCTCAGAAGCGATAATAACGCTGTCACTTTTTATGAGGATGGAGAGCTGCGCCAGAAAACAGTAGGGNNACCGGCAGTTAATGAATATCTGCCATTGCCAGATAATCAAGATCGCAGAAGCCGTCTTCTTTTAACATGTCATACGTAGCACATTCACCTAATTCACACGCACGCACAAAATCCGTACAGGCCTTCTCCGTGTCTCCCGATAACAGGTACACAGTCCCCCTGTTATCATAAGGCTTGGCGAGATTCGGGTCTATCTCTATGGCCTTGTTGAAATCACTGATTGCCCTGTCATATTCCCCTTTCGTGAAGTACACGAGTCCGCGGTTGTTGTACGCCTTGGCATACCGCGGGTTGCTGTCTATCGCCTTTGTAAACTCGGCGATTGCATGGTCATATTGTCTCATTTCAAAATGCGTATACCCCAGATTACTGTGAGCTTTTGCATATTGCGGGAATATCGCAATTGCCTTTTTATACTCGACCATGGCCAGGTCATATTGCCCTTTTACGAAATAATCATTCCCCCGTTGATTGAAAATCTCCGCAGAACGGGTATCTATCGGAACGGTCGTGCTGTGGTGAGAGGTTGCTGCACAACCCGCAAGAAAAACAATTGATAAAAGTATGAATATTATACTTCTTAGCATTTTTCCCCTGATTTTAAGATGAAATATTATAGATAACCAATTATGAGCAATAAATATGCCAATTTTTCTCTTGGCACAACACGCTGTATTTTAAAGATTCTCATAATTACCGACATTGTGAATCAACAGTAAACTGTTTATTAAATTTACAAGATGTAAGTTAATCCGACAATAAGGCCCGGTGTTTGTTCGTTAACCATAAGGCCCACTATAAGCTTTTCTTCTCTGGTTTCAGCGCGAAGATTTTAATGCAGTGTCCTGCTACGGTATGTGAATGGAAGGTCGTCAGCCCTGAGGAAAAAGACGATTGATCTATACAACTACCACAGAATCATCTACTCCGGAATTACCCGGTATATGTTTATCGGCAAACCATTCTTTCTCCCACCGGTTGGCATCAATAAGGTACCTGAAACTATATTCTCTGTTACACGGAAGTTCCAGGGTCAATGTGAAATCACCGTTTCTGAGCTTCTTCATCCTTGTCTCGGTTATGTTCCACTTATTGAAATCGCCTACAATGGTTACACTTTTGGCATCCGGTGCTGCCTCTTTAGGTAATCTGAACGTGACCTTGCAAATCTTTTTTGACTTAACATACTGCTTTTTCATGCCTTCACTTTTAGATTTGGCTGCGGGCTTTTTTGAATTCACTTTATTACTGATTGTACTCGCTGAGCCTTTGTTTCCTTTTTTTGTCATGGCAATCCTCTTGTGACGTCATAAATATTATTATTGCGTTCCATATGTTTTTTTTATCATGAAACGGCCGGTTTGTCTATTAAAAAGCATTAATGATTACATAAAGCAACCTAATATGAATCATAACGCCATGCGTGATCTCCATTATTCCGATATTATTCAGGTGCTTGACATGTCACACTGCTTTGGTATACTTAAGAATAAGATATTACTGGTTTTAAAGGAGGGGAAGAATTGGCAAAGACTTTTTATTGTAAGGACTTCGGCGGCTCATGCAACTGGAAAGGGCGAGCCGAAACGGTAGAAGAGCTTCTGAAAAAAATATCGAAGCATGGCGCCATCAAGCATAACATGAAGGGGATGACGGAAGTAATGAAATCAAAAATTATAAGTGTGATACGGGAGCAATAACGCAACGAACATTGCTTCACAACTTATTCAAAATATTTCCTGCCAGCGTTCGCAAATACCTCTTGAATGCGATTGATGTTTCTTTCAGGTGATTCCAGATCCTGTGAGCAATAGCCACGGGTGAATATGACGGGGCAGGAGCTGATTCATATAAGATAACCCTCCCGTCCTGACCACCTAATAAAAGGTCATTATATCCGTCATTGTTCCAGTCGGTTATGAACACGCGGGAGCGCGCGTAATAATCCTTGGCTGAATACTGTATCACATTTCCGTCCCGGAGCATCAGTTTTCCGGCCCTCTCAAATACAGGCCTGCTGTGCGTCCCGGTATTTTTCAGAAAGTACACATACCCCTCCATTTCACCCACTAAAATATCCTCCAGCCCGTCTCCGTTCCAGTCATATACCCTGGGGGCGGACCTGGAACCTATATTGAAATCCCTGCCTCCTGCCTTCAGAATATAGGGAGGTTTCATAACAGGTTCCGAATCAGTTCCTTCATTGATAAATACCCTGATGCTTCCATCCATACTTCCTGCAAGCAGGTCTTTTTTATTGTCCCCGTTCCAGTCTGCAGCAACAGGCGTGGCCCTTTCCCCCACAGTAAGGTCTGCGCCGGNNTATTCAGAAAGACCTGTACCTTTCCCTCACTGTCTCCGATCAGTAAATCATGTCTGCCGTCATTGTTCCAGTCCACGACCGAAGGGTACGCGCCCTGTCAGCCAAAGGCGGCAGAATTTACAGGCACACACGTGTCAGTGCATGTCTGAACGAGGGTATGTCCGTTGAATAACGGCCTTGAATCCGTCCCGGTATTTTTATAGAAAGTAACATACCCGTGACTCCTTGTGTTCTGATCAGTATAACTATTGCCAACCAGGAGGTCTTTTTTGCCATCACCATCCCAGTCATATACTACTGGCACAGACCAGTTATTGGCCTTCAGATCTGCGGGTCCATCCTGAATATATACCCCCGGGAGCAGGTTTGTGTGAAAGTCTGAATAGTAATGTTCATTCAGCAGTACGATTAAGAGCAGAGCAAACAAGAGGATTCTTATTTTTAAGGACCATACTGTGTTAACACGTTCGCGCATAAGTCTTTTTTTAAAATCACTTCAATTATATCCTCATATGATTCATGAACCGCTCCAGACAAGTCAACTTCTGATTGACCGTTCCTCCACCGTGACACTTATTGGGTATCTGTCATATAATACTATCGGCTATTGTGTCATCCAAAGGAAGCAATAATGGCAGATATACATATCACATCACGTGTGAGGGGCAGCTTTTTGTGTGCACTCAAGTCATCAAAAAAAAGCCCCTCTTCACATATCGAAATAAAAACTGAAAAGAAATTCGGGTTGGGTGAAAATCATTTTATTGTATGCAGGAACTGCGGAAACAGGATTACAACCCCGGAACGCATTATTTCCGTAAATGGAGAGCATGCCCATACGTTCACTAATCCGGAAGGTTTTACTTATGATATAGGATGTTTCTCGGTTGCGGAGGGCTGTGACGTATATGGTGAACCGACACGGGAGCATACCTGGTTTCACGGTTTTACATGGCGTTTCTGTGTATGCTCAGGCTGCCTCATGCATCTGGGCTGGAATTATGAACGGGAAGGAGAATCTTTCTTTGGTTTGATCCTTGATCTTTTAGCTGATACTTCAGCAACACATTGAAAGGCTGTCCTGCATATCCCCACTTCCTTCACTATTGCAAAAACTCTTTACGCGCAACAATAATAAAGGCCTTTCCTCTCTGTTTCAGATATCCGGCACGTATCTCCGCCTTTTCCCCGTTTCCAAAGAATATGTCAACACGACCATGCTCCCGGATGGCGCCCCCTGTGTCCTGCACCAGAACAAAACGCCGGGCAGGCTTCCAGTCGATTATCTCTCCGTTGTCAACTACAGGAAGCTCTGTTTCAATATAAGCCAGTCCTCCTCCCGGGACAACCTTCCTGTCCATGGCAATGGAACGGCCCGGGGTAAGCGGCACTTCGATATTTCCGAGCGGGCCGTCCCCAATTTCACGGAAAAATGTATAGCTTTGATTGTAACTGAGAATGGATTTCACTTCATCAGGATGGGCATACAGGTATTCTTTTATTGCCTGCAATGACATCCTGTCAGGTGGAATTTTGTCTTTGAGAATTGCTCCAATTGCCCTGTAAGGATGCCCGTTACTCGCGGCATAATTTACGCGCATCACTTCACCCTCAGGGAGTTTAATCAGGCCTGACCCCTGGATCTGGAGGAAAAACAGCTCGATTTCTTTCACATATGCGATCGGCGTTGCGCGGTCCCTTAGAGAGTTGTCATATGTAATTTCATCCCTGCTGTCATAAGGTATTAATCTTGTTCCCTGCAGTCTCCCTACAATACGTTCATTCTTCCACCTTTCAGAAAATTGTCCAAGGCTGACCTCGATCAGATCATCCGGTCTCTGGTAAAGTGGTGCCGTGAATTCTTCATCAGGAACCAGCCTGCCATCCAGAAGGGGTTCATAATAGCCAGTAAAAAAGGCCTCTCCGTCTGGATTCTTACTCTCAAAAAAGAGAAATTTTTCAGTCAACTGCCGCATCCGTTCCCTGCCCTGATAATTTTTTGTTATTGACATGAAGAGGTCCAGTGATGCTGCCATTTCATCCGGTGAATATATTAAATCATCGTAATAAAACGTCTTGTCTGCCGGCAGCTTTCTGTAGTAGTTAACGGACTGTGCAACCGCTGCGTCGAGGCCTTCAAAATTAAGATCATCCTGCCACTCATGTGAACGCGCTTCCCTGATAGTCAGCTCCTCAAGTCGTGCTTTGGCAGGTGGTTTCACAAACAAGGCACAGTTTATAATGACAAGGAACAGGGAGAACAAAAAACATAATGATATTACTGCTCTTATTTTTTTCATGCAGGAATTATAACATTTCTGCCAGGGGGCTTTACGGGTCTTGTATCTTCGCCTGATTATTTATCGCTTCTCTCCTCATATTGTTTTGCGTGTGTTTGGTGCCANNGGGGCGACACATTACATAAAGGAGAACCTATGACCAGGAAATGCTCAGGAGTCCTTATTATTATCATATCCATACTTGCCGCCTTCGTATTGACCGGCTGTTCTCCCATATTAGGTCAGCCATACTCGCTAACGAAAGAAGATTTCTTCCACGGTGACACGCCCATGTTCAGTCCCGGCCCCAAAGGCGGAGTAGACCAGGTAGATGTAACGCAGGGGGTGGATTTTACCCGGTATAAAATGGTCGTCATTGATCCTGTCATATTTAATTTCAGTTCACCTGCCCAGTATAATGCCCTTCCCCCCGGGGCCCTGGAAAAACTGCGCAGGGACTTCCGGCAGGCCTTTACGGATGCCTTGGGCGATGCCTATCCCGTAGTGGAGAGTCCCCGCTCAGATGCGCTTCGCCTGCGTACGCTCGTTACCGGACTGGTTTCTGCGATACCGAGTGCCTCCGGAGATGAACAGTGGAAGTATCTCAGTATGGGAGGGGCATCAATGAAGGCAGAACTGCTGGACTCCATGACCAATGCACGGGTCGTGGCAGTAATAGACACAAAAAAAGGGGAACAGCTTCCCGCGGTTCAGGGCAGGGACGAGTGGGTACATGCAAAAGAGGCTTTCAATTTCTGGGGCCAACGGTTGAGGACGTTTCTGGATTCCATCCACCATAAAAAATAGCCTGGCATCAGTCGGATTTAAGAACCTTCCCGCGTCACCTCATTTGAGGTCTTTCTATTTCATTGCGCTGATAGCAATATCAGCGCGACCTTCTGTCCTTTACCAGATAAAAGACGATGACAACTATAGAAAAGATATTCGCAATGTAATTAAACATCATCCAGTTCACCCATCCGAATTTCATCAGNNGGACTGATCCCTTTTGCGCTCTTGTTTCTGTAGCAATCCCAGGCCTGCGGGATACCGCATATGGCAAAGGCCACGGAACCTATCCACCCGATAAAATCAGCCAATGATCTTTACCTCCTGTGATATAGCGTGCCCCTGTATCCTTCCGGACGGCAGAACTACGGTTCTACAGGACTGCTACTGTCACTGCCTCTCCCCCCTCTTCCTCATTCCCTTTTCTGAAACTCTCAACCAGCGGATGGTCTCTCAGATATTCCCTTATTGCCCTGGCAAGAATCCCTGTCCCGATTCCATGTATTATCTTTACCTGTTTCGCCTCTGCCAATGACGCGTCATTCAGATAGTGTTCAATCATAGACAGGGCCGGGTCCACGCGCTGACCTATCACGTTTAATTCAGGCGGGAAATAAATGTGTTCGGATGTACGGGTGAAAGGCCTTTCTTCCCTGAGGATTTCATCTCGCACCGGCTTGGGAGAAATATCCGCGGAAGGTTCCGACAGTTCGGCAAACGGTACTATAATTTCTTTCCCCTCAACAAGCACCTGGCATCTCCCGGCCTTCTCATTCACGGTCTGTACCACTCCGTTTTTTCCAAGTGCATTCACACACACGCGCTGGCCTTCTTTGACTTCCCTGAGCCCGGTTTTTTCAGGCACATATTGCTTCCTGATTGTGACGACTTCATCAATTTTTCTGTCGAGCCCTTTTACAATGTCCCTGGTCTCTGCAAGAGCTGCGCGTTTCAGTGCATCGACAATTTCCCTTGCCTCCCTCTTTGTCTTCCTCAATAACTCCTCTGCTTCCCTTAACGCCTTAGAGAGCGTTTCATTTTTCATGGTCGTAAGGCTTGAGAGTTCCTTTTCCATATTCAGACGCAGGAGTTCGATCTCCCTTTTTGCCTTTTCCGTCTCTTTCAGCCTGCGGTCCATTTCCCCTGTTTTCTGTTTAAGCTCTGAAATGAGGGCCCCGACGGCAGCGTCTTCATGGGTTATAAAATCCCTCGCCTCTTTAATGATGTCCTCAGGCAGGCCCAGCGAACCCGCAATCTCAAAGGCATGCGATGTCCCGGGTTCGCCGACTACCAGTTTGTACATAGGTCTGTGCTTCACAATACCATTGACCGTGATCTCCTCCATCTCCATAGCGCTGTTTATCATCCCCGGTTCTGAATGCGCAAAGGCCTTGAGCATGCCGAGATGTGTGGATACCGCTGACATAGCTCCCAGGAGATAGATCTTCCTCAAAATGGCGCATGACAGCGCCCCGCCCTCCTCCGGCGAGGTCCCTGTGCCCAGTTCATCAATGATAATCATTGTATCACTGCTGCTTTGGCGCACAATCTCAGAAATGCGCCTGATGTGGGCGGAAAAGGTTGACAGGTTCTGCTCAATGGACTGGTCGTCCCCGATATCGGCAAAGACCCTCAACAGGAAGGGGAAGGTGGTACCGGACTCCGCAGGGGTATGCATCCCTGACAGCGCCATCAGGCACAGCACGCCGATTGACTTGAGGGCAACTGTTTTCCCCCCTGCGTTTGAACCGGTGATGACCATACAGGTATGACCTCTCCCGAGTTCCAGGTCCAGAGGCACAAGTTCTCCTGCGCGGTTTTCCTTCCGGAGTGTTTTCCACAGGAGCGGATGCCGTCCATTGATGATATGCATATATCCCTTTTCATTTATTTCAGGGGCCGACATATCCATCTGATCAGAAAAACCCGCGACGGCCTGAAGTGCGTCAATTTCAGCGACAATGCGGTAATCTGCTTCAATTTCCGGGAGGCGCTCCCTCAGGAGAGAACAAAGTCTGCGGAGGATCCTGTACTCTTCGAGCTTCTCTCCAGCCCTGTATGATTCAAGTTCATTTCCGAGGTGCTGGATTGCATAGGGTTCCACGTAGACGGTCTCCCCGGTATTTGAAATGTCATGGACAATGCCGGGCACGCTGCCCTTTGAATCTATTTTTACAGGGATGACCCACCGGTTGTTTCGTTCGGCCAGATAAAAGTCCTGCAGGTGCTGCTGAAGGTCCTTCTGCTTCAATATCCCGTCAAGAACCCCTTTGATCTTCTTCTCGCAGGACCTGATGCTCTGTCGTATGTAAGACAGTTCCGCTGAGGCCCCGTCACTGAGCTGCCCTTCCCTGTCAACAGAATTCTCTATTGCCTTCTTTATGTCCGGATGCGTGGTGAGCCCGGATACAATCGCACCTATTCCGGCATATTCCGGGTCATTGCTCAGTATTTCAAGATTGATCGCAGAATAAAAAATGGGCAGGAACGCCCTCAATTCCATCGGGCTGAGCACTGAATCCGCCGGTCTTATTCTCTGAAAAAGCGGTGAGAGGTCCTCAAAGTGTTCAACACCAAACGTCCGACCCTCAGACACAAACCTTCTGCACTCTGAAATGAGGTCTATCCGCTCCCGTATCTCCCCGACAGTTTTCAGGGGCCTTGTGTTCAGGACACGCTCCAGGCCGGGAGCTGTTACGGCAAATCCAGCAGCCATCCGGAGTATCTTCTCGAATTCAAGAACGCGGAATGAATGTTCGTCCATAATGCATGAGTATACCTAAAACCTTATTCAGATTTCTCCTGTCATCGCCTTCATTCTTTTTGGGGGTCTCGAGAACCATCGGTACTTTTGAAATACGCGCATCTCGGAGAAGGTTTCTGAATCCTTTGATCCCTATGAATCCCTGTCCGATATGCTCATGCCTGTCTACTCCAGAGCCTAACGGTCTTTTGGAATCGTTCAGGTGGATGAGTTTTAATTTATCCAGGCCTATATATTTCTTTATTTCACCAACAAGTTTTTCAACCCCTTCGCCGGATGTGAGGTCATACCCCGAGGAAAAGGCATGACAGGTATCAACGCATATTCCCGCGATCAGGTCACATTTACATATGTCTATTATTTCCGCCAACGCCGTGATGGACGAAGTAATGTCCCCTTTTTCTCCCGCGGTGTTTTCGAGCAGGACTGATGCCCTGTGCTGATGCGAAGNNTGCGCTTCCCGTGTGAAGGACAATATATTCCGCATCTATTGCATCTGCATTATCGAGTTCATACGAAAGGAGGTCAATGGATTTTCTCAGTATCTCGGTCGAACGGGATGCGAGATTAATGAGATATGAAACATGGATAAAAACAGGAGTGATATCATATTTCTGCCTGAGAAGCCTGAACCGTTTCGCTTCCTCAGGACTGATACTGTTTTTTCGCCACTGTCTGGGGTTATGGGAAAAAATCTGCAGGGTCGTGCAATTCAATGAAGCAGCGCGGTCAACGGCTTTTGATATGCCGCCGGCTATTGATGTATGCACCCCTACCCTGACGCCATGTATTCCGGTCTTCCCAGATGGTTTCACGCGTCCTGCTTTACCGTTAATCAGGAATGAGCCCCTTGGCCGTCATCTCCTTCAGCATATGAGCGAACTCATCCGGATATGTGCGCCAAAGTAAAATCAATGCGTCGTAAGGTGCCAGGGTCCCTTCCGGGTCTACCCGCAACAGGTATCTGGAAAAAAAGGTATAAAACATCTTCCGCCGCTCCTTGTCATGATACTCGTCTTCAAAGGCAAAGCTGATTTTTTGCGCGATAAGTGCCGCCTCTTCATACTTATCGATATCCATGCCACCTTCTCCTTGATGAGCCCTTACAAAGCAGACAGGCCGTCAATTATTTTGAGTGTAAATCCAAACTCAAAATAAGATTAACCTGCTGTCCGAAGTTTGTCAAGGGAAGAACGTGCGGATGAGGAATCGGGAACCAGTTCTGTCTGCTCAGATGATTTTCGCGAAATATTCATTGCCGGTTATTTCGGCTTCAAATGCCCTGAGGTCTTGCTCTGTAATGTTCAGGATTTCAAGAGACGCGTGATCAAAAGGATAGTTGGGGTCCTTTTCTGTCGGGCTCAGCATTTTATTCGTTGTGATGTAATCGGCGAGATGTACAACCGCTGCAGGTTTCACGTTCCTTTGTGCACGTGAAGGAGCATGGTGATATAAGGTCGTATCCACTATGGTATTCGGGAGGTTCCACTTCTCGGCAAGCCAGTTCCCAATGTCAGCATGGGTAAACTCCAGCACCTTTTTTTCCGCGTCAAGCAGGGAATGTTCCTTTCCGAACGATAGTAGAACATCCCTGTACCTTTCGGGAAAATATTTATTCAGGATCAAATATCCCAGATCATGCAGCATGCCGTTCATCATGATCTCCTCGGAAAATTGCAGTTTCAGTCTCCTGGCAAGGAGCCTTGCAAGAAACCCGACAGTAACGGAATGGTTGTATATCCTGTGATAATCAAAAACCCTGCTGCCGTTCCCTTCCTGAAGGACGGTCATGAGAGATATGCCCAGGGCAATGCTTTTTACATTATCAAATCCTATGCGCATGATCGCGTTGTCAAGTGTTCTGGTCCGGGTTTTAGTGCCAAAAAAAACTGAGTTAGCAACACTCAGTATCTTTGCCGATATGGCCGGGTCATTCTCTACGACTCTCTCAATCCTGCCCACTGAAGTTACATCATTACTGACAAGGTCTAATATCTCCTGGGCGATAACAGGTAGTGTCGGAAGCTTCTTGATTTCCTGTACACAGAGTTTTAATGATTCGTTCATAAAGAGACTGTACGTTACGATTGAGTGCGTTGCAATATTAAATACATCAGCACGATCCCGGGAACACAGTGACCGGATGCGCTATTTCAATTCTTGTAATGAACCGAATTCTTTCTCGGTTATCCCGCTGGCAGAAAGTTTGTCAAAAACCTGCATAAACCCGATCCCCACGATACAAAGCGCGAGCAGTATGAAGAAGAGCTTGGGTTTCTTAATGAGCAGAAAAAGCATGATCACCCCTGCAGCAATGGAACCTGCCTGATTGGCATGTAAGTAAAGCGTAACGTCATTTATAATCTTGTCAATTCCCACCATACCTCCCTCGTTGTTTCCTTTATTTTCGGCACGTTAGGAGCGGATAATTTCCACTTCATCTATTGATCGTATTTTTTTCGGAAAATCTTTAGCTTGAAGGAATATTGCCCGGTTCAGTCTTTATTCATTTTTCTCTTTACCATCTCGAGCAGTCCGGGAATCCTCAGGTCTATCATGTCTCCCAGGTTTATATATGAATCAAGTGTTTCATACACACTGTCAACCGCTACCTTGATGGTCTCTATGTCTTCGCTTTCATCAGGCGGGAACTCCCTCCGGATGTCCTCGGCAACTTCTATTACATCAGAGGCTAGGACTATCCTCCACTGGTCGGTGTCTATACCCGTAGACATGACCCCCCACGTAAGATGTGTGAAATTATCGGAGGTATAACCAGTTTCCTCAATCAGCTCCCTTTTGGCCGCGTAAAGGACGTCTTCGCCGGTATCGATAAGGCCGGCCGGCAGCTCTATTACATACCTGTTCAGAACAGGCCTGAACTGTCTTATCAATATGACCTCATTATTCGCGGTGATCGGGATTATGATAACGATCCCGTCACAGTTAATCCTCCCGACAGCCTCCCATGCCCTTTCTGACCCGTTATGGTCTCTGTAATAAATCATGCTTGTTTTTATAAACCTGCCTTCCCAAAGGGTCTTCTGACCGGTAACTTCCATTATAAATCTCCTTTTATCTTAAATAATTATTATCCACAGATTGACACAGATTATCACCGTTGTATCATTGTCGTTATTAATCGTTTCATAATAGAATTGTCATTTAAAGGACTCTTACCCGTCATGCCCGATCTCTTTAACAGGGCATCCAGAGACCACCATCTACTGGATTCCCGGCCAGCAGATTGAGGGAATGACGCCTCTGAGAGTATACATACTATGATGGGCCCCTTACTATCTGTGAAATATGCAGATATCACTGCCGTTCTTTGCTTCAACGCTGTATATTGATACGCTCCATTGCAAAAGCGTTTATTATGACAACAGGTCGATTCCCGCCTGAGCTTGACTCTCCCATATTGGTTACATGCATGGCGGGCCGGCCTTTCACCGGGTATTTGGCCTCGCAAAAGAGTTATATTTTCCTGGGCACACTGAGCTCGTTCTGCTTTGCCGAGGTCCGCACGCAGGCGTCACAATAATATGCCATCTTCATGGTTTCGGGTTTACACACGTCACATATATATTTTTTTCTCAATGGCAGGATTCTTTGCCGGAGACTTCTTTGGAACGGTCTTCTTTTTTGTCGCTATGAGATAGTACTCCCTGATAAAGATTAATAGAATTCTTTTAACGTCTCCGCAATAGCGGCTGCATTAAAAGAATGTGTTGCCAGAGGAGCTTCTCTGATCTGGGGTTGTCTCTCCTCAAGAATGGGGCGGTTGTTTTTATAAATAATGCCCAGCGGGATACGGTCCCCCCATTCAAGTGCCCTGGTAAATGCCTGTATCTTATCTTCGGGGTTGTGTTCGGGTTCAATGTGATATACCCGCTCTTTATACCATTGATACGTATTGATCTTATTAAAAGACACGCAGGGCTGGAGAATATCCACAAGCGAAAACCCCTTGTGGTTATATGCTGCTTTTATCATTTCCCTTAAATGCGCCATGTCTCCGGAGAAGGCCCTCGCAACAAAGCTGCAGTCAAGCGCAACCGCCATGACCAGGGGATTGAGTTGCTCTGAAAAGACACCGAATGGCTGGTTTTTCGTTTTCATGCCTTCCATACTTGTAGGAGATGCCTGTCCCTTGGTAAGCCCGTAAATCTGGTTATCATGTACAAAGACCTTTATGTTCAAGTTCCGCCGTATATTATGCAACAGGTGATTCCCCCCTTCTCCATAGCAGTCTCCATCGCCGGTAAACACCATAACGGGGAGATGATGGTTCGCAAGCCTCATGCCGGCCGCGACAGGCAGCGCCCTGCCGTGAAGTCCGTTAAACATGTTGCATTTCACATAGTGGGGAAATTTGGCTGCCTGTCCTATACCGGAGACAATCGCAAACTGATGCGGCTCAATGTTCATATCGATCATCGCATCTTTAAAGGACTTGAGAATACTGTAATTGCCGCATCCCGGGCACCATGCGGGATTCTGACCTCTGTAATCCTGTAATGTGGGCATATCGTGACCTACAAAAAATTATAGAGCCTATCGGGCAGGAATGCAACTGCTTAATTCCACTATGTTGATCAGACCGATATCTGGCCTGTTTCATCAAGTCTCATGAGTACCTTAAGAAATACATCACCACTCGTGCCGCGACAGATCAAAATCATTTGTACCTGGAGGGGAGTGCACGGGAATACAAACCAGATTCCCAGGCAATAAAGATATCAGCCTCTTATCCCACCTGCGCAGGCAAGAATTTCTTTAACTAATTCATCTACAGTAAAGGGTCGTCCATCATATTTATTGATGTGATACCTGAAGTCATATCCTGTTTCGGCTCTCATCAGCCTGGCAAACTGGCCTGTGGCGTTATTTTCTATGCAGATGGTCATTGCTGCGCTATTTAGGATATTCAGATAGTCAAATGTATCCGTTGACGGGAAAGGATATATTTCGCTGAAATGGAGCATGGCAACCTTTGTTTTCTCCATGAGCATGTCTGCTGATTCTTTCAGGAGTCCATACGTAGAACCCCACCCCACAATTACTATGTCCGGATGATTACTACCGTAAAAATACGGCGGTTCGATCTCATTTGTGATAAGCGGCATTTTTTTAAACAGTCTTTTATCAAGCATTTTCAGTCTTGTATCGGCATCTTCCACCATGTGGCCCTCTTCATCATGCTCATCACTGTCCGTTACAACCAGATGATGCGAATCACCCGGAACTGCCAGAGGAGTGACCCCTGTTTCTGTATATGCATGTCTTTTATACTCAGGCATGCCGGATAATGCATCACCCTTCAGCCTGGAATCGGAATATTGTATTTTCTCAAGATCAAATGCATCAAACGTCCATTCAGAGTCGGCAAGGTACTGGTCGCTAAGAATAATGACCGGCACGTGATATTTTTCAGATAATTCAAATGCCCTGTTTGTAAGATAAAAAGCCTGCTCCGGCGTACCCGGGGCAAAAATGACTCTCGGGAATTCTCCATGCGCTGAATACAGGGCGAACTGCAGGTCTCCCTGCTCTGTTCTTGTGGGGAAACCCGTTGCAGGTCCCGGTCTCTGCACAAGCGCGATTACCAGAGGCGTTTCCGTTATTCCCGCAAGTGAAAGTCCTTCCACCATCAATGCGAAACCGCCTCCCGATGTCCCTGTCATTGCCCTTACCCCCGCAAACGAAGCGCCGAGGGTCATATTAATAGCCGCAATCTCATCCTCGGCCTGTTCGACGATAATTCCGTATGCCGCTTCCTTGCCGGCGATATAATTCATAATCCCCGTAGAGGGGGTCATCGGATATGCGGCATAAAATTTGACTCCGGACGCCACCGCTCCAAGTCCGATTGCGTCATTGCCGTTAATAAGCATCCTGGGTTGCCGGACATTCCCTCCTGCATGGAATGAACATGAGGTGCAGTTCTTTAAGACAAATTCATGTCCTGCCCTGGCCGCGTTTGTATTGCCAGTAATGACTTCAGCACTCTTTTTCCTGAATATCTCCCCGAAGCTGTCAATAAGGATATCAAGGTCCATACCAAGCATTCCAAGCACAGAACCAATCGCCACTGTATTTGCCATGATTTCAGCACCGCCGTGCTCAACGGCCAGTTTCCTAAAGGGGACATCGAAAAAGTAAGGCTTTTCATACTTCTGCCTGAGTATCTCTGAATCATATATAATGACACCGTGTTCATTACGCTCTCCTTCATGGAGACGTATACTGTCCTTGTCCAGCGCAACTATGATATCAATTCGGTCCCTCGATGACATAACAGGCTGGTCAGCAAGTCTAACCTGATAGAAATTATGCCCTCCCCTTATCCGGGACTCGTAATCCTGATGAGTGAATACATGATGTCCGGCCCTTGCAAAGACCTTTGCAAGGGTGCCCCCGATCGTCTGAATACCCTGACCTGCTTCACCGCCTATTTTTATCGAATAGTCCATAGTAACACCGTTACCGCGCACCTGTTATCGGCCCGCCTGTCTCTGTAAAGAACACCTAATCACTTATTGATAGTTTTCCTGAATTCACTTAACCAGACAATATGACTCTTTTCCTCATTGATTAATTTGTCAAGAATGTCTTTTTCTCTTAAGAGGTCCTTCATGCCGTGGTAATAGAGCAGTGTTTCCTTTTCAAAAACAAGTGCATACCGGACCGCGTCTTCTATGTTGTTAAGATGTTCAAGAGATGGCAGCGCTTTATCACTCCCGAGGAAGAACTCCGACTCCACGATGGCCCTTAAATATTTTGAGACCTCTTCCCAGTGCTCTACCCGCCTGTCATTGACTTTCTCTTTAAGGTCGGTAAAGGTTTTTTCATGCTCCTGTTCTTTTACCGCAAGGGTTTCAAAGAGCCTCCTGAGCTTTTCATCTTTTTCAAAACGGTTTGCCATTTGCAGATATAACGCGTATCCCAGTTTTTCTGTCTGAATGGCCTGTTCAATTACTTCTCTGATAGAATATTTTTCCATAGGGATCTTCCTTTCCTGTCTCCAGCAATTATAAGTTTATTCAGATATACCGTTTCCGGCATGTCTTCTGTTATTGAGAAAATCCTTCAGGGCGCCGGGATCATCAATAGGATTATAACAGACATTCCCGATACATGGAACAACGTATCCTTTGTCCTGGTCATACATAATATCGGAATACGGGATACACATTGATACGGCCGTGCCGGACAGGACGCTCCCAGGCCGCGCATGCAGGGTAAGTTTCAAATGATGATAATAAGCGTCGAGTGAGCTGAAATAGTATCCCGCATGAATGCCTATCTCACCGGCCTTAACGGAAAAAAATCTCAGGGCATCTTCCGCACGCTGACGATACACGTTATTCCCGGTGACAGAGAACAGCTTCAGGAGCAGTCTGATACAGACGGAATTTGCCGAGGGTTGGGGCATATCCTCGACCGCCTTTATAGACATCCCGAGCAGGTGATTATCCGTATCAAAAAAACCGCCTTGATCCCTGTCCCAGAGTTTATCCAGACATGTGTGTATTAATTCTTCCGCCTTCGCAATATAAGCGGCATTGCCCGTGACTTCATATGCTGCCAGCAGGGCCTCGGTAAGATATGCATAATCATCCAGAAGAGCGCTCACGTTTTCCGTATGATACAGTTCGTTATTGATAAGCCGAAGCTCTAATATCCTGTCAAGACTTTTTATGGCGAAGTTCTTGAGTTCAATGTCGTTAAGAATTCTGAAGCCATGCAGAAAGACTGAAATCAGCATCCCGTTGATCGATGTATAAAGGGTCCTGTCAATGAACGGGGCTTCCCTGTTGTTCCTCGCCCGAAGCAGCTTTTCTTTTCCCCTGTGAATAATATCCAAAACTTCAGATACAGGCCTGCCGCTTCTTTCAGCCATTTTTTCTGCCCTTACACCCGGGAACAGCACCTTTTTTGACGTATCATGGTGCATGGCCCCTTCTTCATGGAGGAGGTGAAGAGATATCAATTGGTACTCCTCATCCGTGAGAACGCCCCTCAGCTCGTCATCGGTCCAGGTAAAATACCCGCCTTCATCATCCGGGGTAACATCCGCGTCCTGGCTCATATAAAACCCCCCTTCAGGATCGGACAGGACGTCCCTGAGAAAGGTAATGATACCTGCGGCAATTTCTCTGTAAAAGTCATCCCCGAAAACCGAATACGCGGAAAGGTAGTTTCTCAGCAGCCACGCGTTGTCATCCGCCATCTTTTCAAAGTGCGGGATTCGCCATGCCTCGTCGGTTGAATACCTGTGGAAACCTCCTCCTACCTGATCATAGAAACCTCCAAGGGCCATGGCTTCCAGGGTTTTGCTGACCGCGTTCCCCGTTGATTCATCCGAGGTAAAATAATATCTGTTAATGAGAAAATCCATTGCTCCGGACATCGGAAATTTAGGGGCAGTGCCGAAACCTCCATTACGCGGATCAAAGGATGAAAGTATATTGTTTACNNTATTCAGCGATCTCCTCCTTTTTGGATTTGTACAGATCAATGACCGCCTTCAATACTTTTTTAAATCCAGGCCTCCCGTATCTGTCTTCAGGGGGGAAATAGGTCCCGCCAAAAAATGGGACCTTGTCCGGTGTCAGGAACATAGTGAGGGGCCAGCCGCCGCTCTGGCCCATTGCCGCGACTGCCATCTGGTATCTCCGGTCTATATCCGGCCTTTCATCCCTGTCGAGTTTTATGTTGATAAAATTTTCATTCAGAAGTTCCGATATTTCGTCATCGAAAAAGCATTCCTGCGCCATCACATGACACCAGTGGCACCACACCGCACCTGAACTGAGAAACACCGGCCGGTCCCCTGAGGTTGCTTCCTCAAAGGCCTTTTCCGACCAGGGATACCAGTCTATCTTTTGATGTGCTGCATGCTGAAGGTAGGAAGATTTCTCTCCGGCAAGCCTGTTCATGACCTCACGTAACTTTCCTCCAGGGACCCTTCCATCAATTGCATGATATGATCGCTGACAGGCCAGGCCCGGGATAACGATGTATGTCAGACCACTACGACTGAATCATCAGAGCCAAATTCATTTGGTAAATATTTGTCCGCGAACCAGTCATTTTCCCAGCGGCATGAATCAACCAGATACCTGAACCTGAACTCCCTGTTACAGGGCAATTCAATGGTTGCCGTGAAATCACCATTTTTCAGCTTCTTCATCTGGTGTTCTGACATGTTCCAGTTATTAAATTCCCCGACAATTGACACCGCACCGGCATCCCCGGCAGCATCTTTTGGCAATCTGAACGTTACCTTGCAAAGCGGACTTGATTTTAAATACTGCTTTTTCAGACTGGTAATCGGCGAAGGCTTTGGTTTGCTTTTGGTTGCCTGCTTTGATGTTTTTTTACCAGCCGCCTGTGCCATCGTTCCGCCTTTTGTGCTCATTTTACTATACGCGGCTTTCTTCACTGTCTTTTTCATTTCATCCCCCTCATTATTGAAGCACCTTACGTGTCTTCATGTTTCGTAATCATTGGTTTATTTTACTCCCAAGCAGTGTTCCTAATTTTAAAAGATGCGCCTTCTCTTCTTCAATGAGAAAATTGAATACGTTTCTTGCTGATGTGTCTTCAACTTCCCTACGCATTTTCATATAGAGATCAAGTGAATTTGTCTCGATCTGCATCGATACTTCGAGGATTTCATGAAGTGCCGCCCCTTGCTTCCTGAGCCAGTCGACAGTTTCATCAACAGACACTCCTCCCTCGAGATATCCCTTTATGGACTTTGCCTCCATTGTTTTATCATTAATCTCTTTTCCTGTAATATGTCTGTACGCCTCCAGCAGTTTTGATTTATGGCCCTCTTCAGCCCTGACCAGTGATGCAAATATCTGCTTCGCCTCTGTGTCCTCCGATAACTCCCGCATCTGTGTATAGAATGTCCCGGTCCCGTGTTCCAGGGACCATGCAAGCTCGGTCAGCTCTTCAATGTCCTTTCTGCCTTCCAGAAGGAACAATCCTGCTTCATACGGCCCCGAGGCTACGAGCCCGTTCCAGGCGTCAATTCCGCCATCCATATAATACACATCTTTATATCCCTGTCTCTTTAAAAGTATGGCAGCAGATCTGCTCCTCGGCCCTCTGGTACAATATGTTACTGCTGGGTGAGATACATCCAGCGTATCTAATTTATCGAGAAAATGTGAGAGAGGGATAAGGCGGGCACCAGGGATGTGGCCTGCTTCATATTCCGCAGGTTCACGCACATCGATCAGGGTCATGCCCTCCTGACCTTTTTCCCCTATCATGTTTTTTGTTTCAGCAACGGTCAACTTGTCGACTCTGCTAAAAAGATTTGAAATATCCAACGTTACTTTTTCTCTTTCTGGTACCCGGGTTTTCTCAACAAGGCTTTACGCATACACCCCGTGACAAGAAGAAACCGCTTCCGGTGTCAAGGGTGCTTATTATATGCAGAGGAAGGCATTAGGTCAATACCTCACGTTGCTTTAAAAAGCATCCCGGGAGACAACTGTCTATTTCACGACTTCCTCTTTTTATGAAGTAGTTTCATGGTTTCTCTCATAAAAGCCGGTAAATCTGACGGCTGGCGGGACGTAACAAGATTTCCGTCAACTACTACCTCCCTGTCGTAGTACTCCGCACCCGCAGCCTTCATTGCCCCTGCAACCGTCTTATAACACGTAGCATGTCTGCCCTTCAGCATCCCTGCTGTTATTAAAATCTGAGGACCGTGGCATATCGCAGATACCGGTTTGTCTGCTTCAAAAAAGCGTCTCACAATATCCATTACTGTTTTCTCTCTCCTTATTTTCTCAGGGGCCTTGCCACCCGGGAGAATAAGCAGGTCATATTCATCGGCATTCACTTCCCCGAGGGCTTTATTCACTTCAACCTCGTAATTGTGTTTCCCGGTAATCTTCCCGTTCTTCAGTGAGGCGATATCAACCTCAGCGCCCTCTTCCTGCAATCTGTAATACGGAACAAGAAGTTCTGAATCCTCAAAATTATCAGCGCTGATAATTAAGACTTTCATGAATATATCCCTTATATCTTCAACAAGACATTACGCTTCAAAATTCCTGATGAATTCACCTATCTTTACGCCCAGTTGAACACATTTTTTCCCGTCAATACACGCATCGGCATCCTTTTTATCAAGGTACGTCACGAGTTCGTGAGTGTCTTTGCTCAGTTTCACGATATATGTATTGCTATCATCACTTAAGCCGAGTCCAAAAGTGATGCCATGTTTCTGTATATCCGGATAAATTTCGCTGATCTTGTTCTTTAATGCAACAGTTGTATATCCCATATACTCTCCTTTAATAAACAGCGTTGTCATCGTAAAACACGCACAACCTGAAACCTCGCATGGATGAGATGGTTACCCTTCGACGATACTGTGCTCTTTCCACATAAACCAGTTCCCGGTATCATCAAGAAAGCTATACGTATTGGCGAAGATATTGTAGTGCTGCTCTTCCTCCTTCATCATTTTTTCAAATAGCGTCTTCTCCTTTGCCGATGAAGCCCCGGATAATAATTTCTTGTAAAACTCGATTCCTTCCTTTTCCATTTTCATCGCAATCCTGAAGGCCTCAAGCTCATCTGAGGTAGCCTGCACCTGCTCCATCATCTCATCTTTCATCTGCTCGAACACTGTCTTTATATTTTCAAGAGGGTGCACGTCCTCAATATGCACATCCAGTCCTTTCAATAATTTATTGACGTATTCCAGATGACGCTTTTCATCGGTCACAATTGATTCAAACATCTTTTTCCCCGCAGGATATCCCGTCTTTTTTGCGGCTTCCGAGTAAAACTTAATTGCGTCTGTTTCCATCTTCTTTGCTATTTCAATCGCATTCATAATTTTACTTACCTCCATGTTATAGTGTTTTTGCGTGTATTCCTCTTAATTCTCAGTCATGCATCAGCGAGCTTGACTTTCAATTCCTTTAAATAATTTATATGCTTTACTTCCTGGTCCATCATTTCCGCAAACAGGACCTTGGCATTTGCGTCTTCTGAATCCCGGGAAAGTTTACGGTATAGATTAAATGCCTTTCCTTCAATTTCCATTGCCAGTGTCAGCGCCTCCTTCTCATTTTTGTAGATGTATTGTTCCATTTTATCCTTGAGATCCTTTAACGGAATTCCACCTTCAGTAACAGGCGTCTCGACCCTGTTACTGAAATCATTGAAACTCATCGTCTCCTGGTCGCCGTTTACTGACTGGTACAGATACTGAATGAAATCCATATGTTTTTCCTCCCACCGTGACAATTCATCAAAGGTGTTCCTGACATGAGACGTTGTGGCCTTCCCCGCAGCCTCAGAATAAAAGAGCTTTGTGCCTTTTTCCATAATAAATACTTCAATGAGCGACTGCAGCAAGTCTTCCTTACCTGTCATCATTATCGTTACACTCTCCTTTCGTTTTCTTACCTTACATGGATGTTCGTGCTCACTGACACATGAAAAAAGTTTAATTCGGCCTGTTGATTTACGCCATGACACAGATCATAACGAAATGCGCTACCTACATATGGAGATTCTATCAGATTGTATCCTAATGTCAATCTGTGTTTCATTCAGTGCAGGAATAAAATACCCGTCGTAATACACGCGTACCGTTGAGCGGACCTCCGGTCTTTTACCCTTCCACGCTGAAATGTGTATCATAGGTATATGACATGCCGGATAGACCTTCATGTACATTCAAAGTTCAGCGGAGACACTGATTCAGAGCCTGAAGAAACAGTGCTTCATGCCATAAAGGCCGGCCTTCAGGGTATAGCATTTACCGAACATTATTCATTTGAGGTTTCCGCGTTTGCCGATGTATTGCGACACAAATACAAAGGGAAAATAATGGTATTCAGGGGTGTAGAGTTTTCATCGGCAGAAGGACACTGTCTTGTCTTTGGTGTAAATACCGACAGGATGTCCATAAAAAATGGCTCGCTTCACGACATTATTCCCCTTGTCAATGAAAAAGGCGGGGTCGTCATTCCCACTCATCCTTTTCGGGGATCAAACAGTATAGGGGAGAGGATCAGGGATTTAGAGGGATTATGTGCCGTTGAAGGTCACAACGGCTATGCCCATCATTATCAGAATGCAAAGGCCGTAAGGACCGCTGAAGAACTGAACCTGCCCTATACAGGCGGGTCTGACGCCCATCAATCTCATGAAGTGGGGGCGTGTTATACGGAATTCCGTCATGACGTTACCTACGATAATTTCATTGACCTGCTGCGAGGCGGGGATTATTCAGGTGTGGATACCAGGAAGATCAGCAGGGTGTGGCCGTTTTAAAAGAATGTGTATTTTCCCGCCTTAGATATGCCAGAACATTGTCTTCTGCATATCCCTATTGACTAAAATGACTAATTTGATAAAATGGAACCAGATAAGGATGTCGTTTCATCTTATAACAATAAATTGACGTTTCGCAAAGGAGGATTTGAAGATGAGCAAGATAGGCGAACAGTATCAGAGCGCTGACTGGAAGGCGGAAAAACATGTCCCGGTAATCGATGCCCCTGATTCGGTAAAAGCAGATAATACCTTTACTGTCACAGTCAGCGTGGGAAAGGAAATAGCACATCCGAATACCACTGAGCACCATATAAGCTGGGTCCAGCTTTTTTTTAAACCGGCGGGAGGAAAATTTACTCACCAGGTCGGCATCTTTGAATTTTCGGCCCACGGTGAATCTCCTGAAGGAGCTAATGCAGGCCCGGTATTCACCCATCATTCCGTCACCGCCAGCCTCAAGATAAAAAAGCCGGGGACACTCTTTGCCACGAGCATGTGCAATATTCACGGCCTGTGGGAAAGCTCAAAAGAGATCAAGGCAACATAAATAAACGTGCAGTTTTTACGCAGAGATGGAAGCAAGAGAAATGCAGGGGGCATTTCTCTTTTCATCCCCTGCTTTGAAAAATGACAGGTACAGACGTGACTGCATTTCGATCGTCTCATCACGGGGCATAACCTAAATGGGTTCGTTTGCTATATAATATGGCCTAATTAATAATTGAATTTAACGCACTACCATGGACGACAAGCCTGATTATAAACAAATATTCACTGAAAAGATGAAAAACCCCCAGTGGCGGATGGGGCTGCTCGTTATCGCAACTCTCTCCATCCTTATTGTGTGGAACCTCGCACAGCAAGAGGGAACGCCCAGACAATATACCATCAGCTACAGTCAGTTTCTGGAACAGCTTGACGCGAACAATATCCATTCCGTGACTATAAAAAAACTGATAGTCGAGGGCCAATTAAAGGAAGATAAGGACATCTATCTTGCCAATGGGAAGACCTCGTTTAAAGTGAAAAACTTTATAACCTTCCTTCCGTCCTTTCAGGGAGAGGATCTTCTGACAAAACTTAAGGAGAGGAATGTATATATCGATGTCGCATCTTCAGAGGAGTTATCAGCGTTCTGGCAGTTCATAGTCGGACTGTTACCATGGGTCCTGATTATCGGCGTCTGGATATTTATTATGAGAGGAGCGCAGCGGGTACAGGGCGGCGCTGGAGGGCTTTTCTCTTTTGGCGCAAGCAAGGCCAAACTCCATGATGTGCAAAAACCAGGCGTTACTTTTAGGGACGTCGCGGGGATGGACAATGCCAAAAAAGACCTGGCCGAAACAATAGAATTTCTCAAGGACCCTTCAAGGTTTAGAAAACTCGGGGCCAAGGTCCCTAAAGGGGTACTCTTATTTGGTCCTCCCGGGACAGGGAAGACTCTCCTTGCCCGTGCGGTTGCAGGTGAAGCAGGGGTCCCGTTTTACAGTATAAGCGCATCAGAGTTTATAGAGATGTTTGTCGGGGTAGGCGCCTCGCGTGTCAGAGACATGTTTAAGAAGGCAAGGGCCACACAGCCGAGCATAATTTTTATTGATGAAATTGACTCGGTAGGGCGTACCCGCGGGACTGGTCTGGGAGGAGGACACGATGAGAGGGAGCAGACCCTCAATCAGCTTCTGAGCGAACTGGACGGGTTCGAACCCCATGAAGAAGTCATTGTCATCGCGGCTACAAACAGACCGGACGTACTGGACCCCGCGCTTCTGAGGCCGGGACGTTTTGACAGGCATATTATAATAGACCGGCCGGGATGGAAGGACCGAAAGGCCATTCTTGAAGTGCACGCAAAAGATAAAATACTGGCGGAAGATATTGATCTTGACCGGATAGCAAAAGGCACACCGGGTATGACAGGCGCTGATCTGGAAAACCTCATCAACGAAGCCGCGCTCATCGCGACCCGGGACAATAAAGACAAAATCAACAATCAGGATTTTGAAGAAGCGCGGGACAAAATCCTGATGGGTGCGGTCCGGGAAGACACGGTCAATGATCTTGAAAAGAAGTTAACGGCATACCATGAGGCAGGTCACGCATTAGTCGCCCGGGAACTTCCCGGCACTGATCCGCTGCACAAAGTAAGCATCATCCCCCGTGGGATGGCCATGGGGGTCACCCAGCAACTGCCGGAGGAAGACCGCCACTACTATCCCATGAAATTCCTTGTGAACCGTTTAGCGGTTATGCTTGGCGGCAGGGTGGCGGAAAAAATCGTTTTCGATGACATCAGCACCGGCGCCCAGAGTGATCTGAAAGAAGCGTCTTCTCTTGCTGAGAAAATGGTGGCACAATGGGGAATGAGCGAAAAAGTAGGACCGCTGAGTCTCGGAAGGGGCGAAGAACATCCTTTCCTGGGGAGAGACATCTCCCTTCCTAAGCGATACAGTGAAGACATGGCGTGGCTTATGGATCAGGAAATCCGAAGATTAATTGTTGAGGCAGAAACAAGGGCAGATGAGATATTGAGGAACAAAAGAAAAGTCCTTGATAATTTAGCTGAGGCGCTCCTAAAAGAAGAAGTCCTTGACAAGGATGATGTTGACCGGATTATCAGGGAAAGCAATTAATCATTCCCTCCCCTTCTTTCCCGCACATTTCTATAAAGGAGGAGAACGGTAATGAAAGACAATCTTATACATAAAGAATGTAATCTTCGTAAAGACCTTATTTACCTTAACCACGCAGGTGTGTCTCCATGGCCGTTACGCACGGCAAAAGCTGTTCAGTCTTTTGCGGAAGAAAATATGAAGCAGGGTTCCCTGAGTTATCCAGAATGGCTGCGAGTTGAAATGAACTTGAGAATGCAGGCCCGGCAGTTGCTCAACGCGCCATCAAAAGACGACATAGCCCTGCTCAAAAACACGTCTGAAGGCCTTTCAGCAGTTGCGTACGGCCTGGACTGGAACCCGGGAGACAACATTGTCAGCAGCAATCAGGAGTTCCCTTCAAATCGCATTGTATGGGAATCGCTTTCTTCAAAGGGAGTGGAATTTCGCGAAGCGGACCTGGGCAGCGCTGCCTCCCCTGAAGACACCCTCTTCTCTCTGGTCAATGACAGAACAAAACTACTGTCCATCAGTTCTGTTCAGTTCTCCACCGGATTGAGAATGAACCTGGAGCGCATTGGGGAATTCTGCAGGCAACGGGGAATTTTCTTCTGCGTAGACGCCATTCAGAGTCTGGGCGCTGTTGAATTTGATGTTCAAAAGATTATGGCCGATTTTGTTGTGGCTGACGGCCATAAATGGATGCTCGGGCCGGAGGGTCTTGCCGTATTTTATTCTCATCCCGACGCCAGAAACCAGCTCAGGTTGAACCAGTTCGGATGGCACATGGTTGAGGCCGCGGGTGACTTTGACCGTAAGGATTGGGCCATTGCAAAGACCGCGCGCCGCTTCGAATGCGGCAGCCCGAACATGCTTGGTATCTATGCCCTGAGCGCAAGCCTTTCACTCCTGCTGGAAGTTGGCATGGAGAAAGTTGAAAAAGACATATTAAAAAGAAGTGAATACCTCTTTGATAAAATTACATCCCTGCCTCGCCTTGAGCTGATCACACCTGCCATACAGGACCGTTACGCCGGGATCGTTACCTTCAGAAAAAACGGAACCGACAATTCCGCCCTGTATCAATATCTCATGCAACATAACGTCATGTGCGCCCCGCGCTCCGGCGGCGTCCGGGTGTCCCCTCATTTCTACACGCCCTATGAGCATCTAGATCAGGTAATTGATATGGTAGCGAAATTTAATGACTGAATGAAGATATCCCGAGGACAGAATTAGTGCTCGATAGGTCAGGAACGATAACTCCCATAAACAATTCCATACAATGTAGGCTCTGTCCATAAGCTCCATCATTGAACCGTCAGTCCCGTACTCTGCTGAGCGGAGCGAAGCGACTGTCATACAGACTCGCAACGAGTATCCAGTCTTNNTGAGGCAGACATGGATGGGGGTAAAAAAATATTATTCAGCTTCAGAATGTACTTTAAATCTGTTTATGAATTGCACTATTTTTTTTGTAGGCTTCAGAAACTCCACCCCCATGATATCATAAAACCTGTCAGCCTTTTCCTTCCGTCTGACTTTTACCGGTATCTCAAAGTGTTCTTTGCCTGAATCTATGCGTAAATTCACCGTAGACTCGCACGGCGGGCAGGATCCGGTTTCAATGCACATACCTCTTTCCGATACGTTTTTTATTATTCCGTGGCATGGAGTGCCGTCAATAGAGAATTTAACGACCAACCCGGACGGCTCTCTTTTGCAGGCTCTCTTATTCACAGGATTTTCCTCTGCATTCAGCAAGTTGACCCTGAACTCATCAGGTTAAATAGTAGGGGCAGTTTACTCCGCTCACAGGGACATGTCAATTGAACAATGGATGAATAAGAATTTCTAATGCAGTGTCTTGAGAAATTCCTTATATTCAAAGGGAGGATTAACGATTTCCAGGCCGACACTTTTTGATTTGTCATCTGTTGATTTCTCGGCCCATTTCACTTTACAGTTAAGATTAATGGACTTTCCGCCGGAGAGTTCAAGTTCAAGATCGAGTTCTGTTCCAGGGACATAATTATTCTTCTTTTCAGGGGCGGTAATCATATAGATACCTGTTTCTGAAATATTTTCGATAAATACCGAACAATCATTAATACATGAAATACGTTCAGCCTTTAAGTTGATAGTTACTCTCCTGGCGCGTCTTCTTTCCATAGATCTCTTCCTTTCATCTGTTATTAACAAGCAGAGGCTCATAAACTACTTGAAGACTTTATAAAAAAGCAATAGTTTTGTCAAGGAATAAGTGCTGAGGCGATACACATATGACTAAATGTTTCCCTGAATCCAGTGTGTCAGGGTTGAAAGGTCCATGGCCCCTGACTGGCGTGCAATTTCCTTCCCTGCTCTGAATATGATAAGGGTAGGTATCCCGCGGATATTGAATTGTGCAGCCAGTCCCTGTTCCGCTTCTGTATCAACCTTTGCAAGGCGGACATATGGTTCAAGCTGGGCAGCGGCCTGTTNNGGGACGCGATTAGTGCTACTGCAGTGCGGACACACGATGTGAACTGATTCGGCCATTATTTATGTTCCTTACTGCAATTTATAATGATTACATTCGACATCAATGATTTAAATCATATCTTCAATAAACCCACTATTGGTATACTGGAATAAATAAAAAAGCGCTTGCATGTTCATTGACTTACACGCGCGACAAGGACTAAACTATTTTATAATACAAATAATATCCGGAGGTCTGAATGCCTATTTATGAATATATATGTTTAGAGTGCAATGAAAACTTTTCACTTCTTCAGAGTCTGTCACCTGTTGAAACAAATACTGAGTGTCCAAAGTGTTCTTCCAAAAAGGTAAAAAAGGTCATTTCTTCCTTCAGTTGTGCTACCGGTTCAGACCGTAATTTATCTTCAATGCCCGCACCGAGCTTTGGCGGTGGCGGCGGCTGAGGAATATCCCGCTGCTGAATAGTTGATTCAGCATTCTGAATGAGACTCGTACGTTAACAGGATAACTTCACATCAGTATCTTCAGTGATCCCGGTCTGCAAGCCATTTTTTAACCTTCTGGATCTCTTCTTCAGTGAGTAAGACTCTGGGAGTTCTTTCCATATCCGTCATTATAGCCATGGCCTTGTCAAACTGGGGCCGGAACAGCCCGAACGTATCCGTTAATCCCTGGATGTTCTTTTCAGAAAAGATAATCGCTGTCTTGATATTCCTGGCCGCTTCATATTCATTACCCAGCTGAGCATATGCTGCACCCCTGGCAAAAAAAGCGGCCCCAAAGTCGGGCTTAAGTTCAATGGTCTTGTCAAAATCCTTTATGGAAATTTCAAAATCATTCTTTGCCATATATGCAACTCCCCGATAAAAGTAAGCCCTGACATTATTACTATTTATTGCCAGCACCGTTCCAAAATCCTTTATAGCCATCTCAAACTGCTCTGTCTTAAGATAGGCCACCCCCCGGCTTAATAAAGCAATATCTGTTCTTACACCCGCTTCAATCGATTCCGTAAAGGCATGTATGCTTTCCTTATGCCTTCCCTCAAGAAACAACCTCTGGGCATCGCGAAAGCGTTCCTGGGCATTCATATTCCCCCGCTGAAAATAAAAGGTTATCAATCGATTGGTTTAAAATCGGTGGTAGGGCCAGCATCTTTATTATCAGTACCTGGATCATGTAACGTTAAGACTCCCTTCACTCTCTGCCGCTGAGCAGATTACACGCTCCTTTGATTCATACGTTAAGAGAAGTATAGGACCGTAAATTTCTGTTACATATGATTTATATCATATCTATCTCAATGGATTTCGTTTATCGCGGTTTGAGAGAATATCGTGCGGTAATTTATAATACACATGACCGTGACTAAATACAGGACGACAAAGAAAACAGGTTCAATGAAGAAAACTGCAGAAGAAAAGACTTCAGTTATTTGTTTTAACAAGGAATGCAAACTGCGAAAACAGAAGAGCTGCAGGGGATTCGAGGCATGTCCCGGTTTTCAGGGAAAGTAACAATCAGAACCAGAACCCGTATACACCAATCCATAAAAAACACCCTGAAAATGAAATGATTTTCTCGGTCAGGCTCAGCCGGTCTGAATGCACTATAGGATAAAGACTGAGCGGCGACGTAAGAAAGCATGCGGTAATATAAACCCATTTAGGAACGCGCTCCTTTTGAAGCCGGTCAGGGAATGCAGAACAGAAGGGGCACTCGATCTCATTTTCAAGTCTGTTGCCGCACCGTGCACACCTGATGATGCCGAGTATATTGTCTGTATCATGGTCATTCATTCATGAATATCAATAATCCTGAGATATGCAGGGTTCATCAAGGAGAAATTCACGTTCTTCAAATTGTTGTCTGAATGATCTAAGATTGACATTGGCTTATTTCGGGTGATGAAATATCATATCATATCACCGGGAATAAAGCAGAAAGGGCAATCAGCCGGGTATCCCTCATATCACAGACGCCTGCAATATGAAACATATCGTTTTACAGCCCATATAAAAACGCGAGAATATCCGAAGTCTCTTCCTCTGATAAATATTCAAATGCGGGCATTCTGTCGACAGGTTGTCTCAGTTGACGTAAGATATTTTCAGGTGTTGAAGGACGGTTACTGACAGGCAGTCTTTCTCTTTTAAGAATACCCTTTAGCCCTGGCCCTACTAATGTTTCCGTACTGTACGCATCATGGCAGAAACGGCATTTGGAATCAAAGATCTTTCTGCCCCTGACGATCCCTTCGTAATCTGATGTAATCAGACTTGGGATATCGGCTTTTTCTTTATTCCGTTCATATATTTCACTTAACGCATAAAAGGCAATCGCAGCTGAGAACATTAAAATAACAGGCAGTGATTTTCGAAAGGAAATTGCCATTCAAATCTCCTGATGATTTGCAACATCACAATATGCTTTATTAAATCATATTATGTTAATAAAATGAACATGATGTATTTCATATGATGACCCTTATCAGGACAATTCTTCCACTATCACCATAGTCCCCGAATTCCAGAGTTTCAGTCGTCCAGATATGATGATATAATTAGCCCCATGATACGGCTCTATTTCACCATATTCCTGGTTTCAGGTTCTGTCCTCATGTTCGAGATCTCCCTGATACGAATTTTTTCGATTTACCTCTGGTACCACTTTGCGTTCATGGTGATAAGCATCGCGATGCTGGGGATCGGGTCTGCCGGAACATTCCTTGCAGTTTGTTCCGGTCGCATACGCAATTCACAGAAAGATCTCAGGGATGTAATGTCAAAAAGCGAACGTATACGCCTGTGGATATATGCAGAATCACGTATCCCTCTTTATGCAGCTCTTACAGGCATCTCAGTGCTCCTCTGTTATATTATCTCTAATAATATCCCCTTTGACCCTGTCAAATTTTCATGGGAGAAAAAACAATTTCTCTATCTTGCGCTTTATTGTCTTGTATTAAGCGTGCCCTTTTTTTTCTCGGGCCTTTTGATTGCGGCTGTTTTTTCTCTGCATAGTGAAGAATCGATGTTAGTGTACAGCTCTGATTTGCTTGGTGCCGGCACAGGATCATTGGCCGTGCTTTATCTGTTAAATATGACAAGTCCTGAATATGCGGTATTAACTGCATCCACGTTATGTCTTACAGGGGCTTTCGTAACAGGGGGTAAACCCGTAAAACTTCTGACGCTGGCTTTTCTAACCGTGAACCTTTTCGCCTTTCTGACACATCCTGCGTTGATGCATGTAAAACTTTCTCCTTATAAAAGGCTCTCCGTGTTTCTTACATATCCGGGAGCCGAACATCTGGATACCTATCATAGCTCATATTCGCGGATAGACACCTTCAGAAGCCCGGCAGTGCGGTTTGCACCAGGACTGAGTTTAAAATATTTCGAACCTTTACCGGAACAGATAGGGATTGCCGTCGACGGTGACAGCATCAGTGTTATAACTTCTGCAGAAGATCAGTCAAGATTAATATTCCTTGAATTTCTTCCCTCTTCAATTGCATACGAACTAAGAGGAAACGGTGATGTCATGGTGATCGATCCCAAAGGCGGCCTTCAGGTCCTTATGGCCAGGCATTACGGTTCCCATACGATTCATAGCGTTGAATCCAATCCTATGATATTACGCATATCAATGAATAAATTCAGTGATTTTTCAGGCGGCATATATGACAGGAATTCACATGCAGGATATGGACGAAACCATATGAGCCTCTTCAGAGAAAAAGCCCATCCGGAATTTTCTCACCGGGGATATGATGTCATTGATATCCCCATGACAGACATCTCGATCGGCGGCTTATTCGGGATCTCCGAAGATTACAGATATACGGTAGATGCATTTAAAATATATCTTACTGCACTGAAGAAAGATGGAATACTGAGCATCAGCACCTACCTGACACCTCCTCCACGAACGGAGTTCAGAATTTTAACAACGCTATTGTCCGCTTTTAATGAAATCAACATTGCAGATGCATCCGGCAGAATAGCTGCAATAAGGAGCTGGGACAGTATGACGCTGATTACAAAGAAATCGCCTTTTAACAGCCATGAAATTGAAATGATCAAGACCTTTTGCAGGGACAGACGTTTTGATCTTGTTTACTATCCCGGCATAAAAAAGGAGGAATCCAACAAATACATAAAAATGCCTGTGGATGAATATTTCACAGGCTTTAACAAACTCCTGGATACTAACCTGAGACAGCCTTTTATGGATAATTATTTATTTGACATAAAACCCGTCCGTGATGACAATCCCTTTTTCCACTACTATCTGAAGATAGATAATATTAAACCTATCTATACTAAAATGGGACGCAAGTGGCTGTACTTTGTTGAACAAGGATATATCCTTCCCATTGTCCTTTTCATAATTCTGGCCTTAGGTATTGTATTGATTTTATTCCCTGTTATTTTTAATGCACTACTCAGAAAACAGTTCAAGCTGTCATCGGCATTTCCCACATTTATCTACTTTTCCATGCTCGGTCTTGGATTCATGTTTGTTGAGGTATCGCTTATTCAGAAGACATTCCTCGTGCTTGAGAATCCATCATACACTGTTGCCGTTATATTGACATCACTTCTGATAAGCTCTGGATTCGGGAGTATGATATGCTCAAAATACCCGCAATTAAAAAGTTATTATTCGCCGCTCATACTCGCCGTAATGGTATTGCTTTACAGCACGATATATCCCTTATTGCTGGATGTTCTCTCTACGTATCTCTTAAAGACAAGAATGATAATGCTGGCTGTCTCAATTCTTCCTCTCGGCTTTTTTATGGGAATCCCCTTCCCTGCCGGTATAAAATTTCTGGGCCGCAAAGGGGAAGGATTGATCCCCTGGGCATGGGCAATAAATGCGTGCATGTCTGTGCTGGCCCCGATACTCACCATAATGCTCGCGCTGCTAACGGGTTTTACGGCAGTCCTCTGGATCGGTGCCGCGGCATATTTTCTGGCCTTTATGGCACTGCGAAAAGTCATGAAATCATAGATCACTCATTCCCGTCATAATGCCTTGAATCTAAAATTCCTGTTATGAAAACCGTTCTATTTAGTTCATCAGCAAATCAGCCGATACGTATAATATGCAACCCTGGGGAATCTTAGAGGAAAGAAAGCTCACTAACACTGTGATATTTGTCGATGATGAAGAAGACGTGCGGAATTCCCTCATCACGCTCTTCTCAGACATTGACATGCGTGTGCTCAGTGCTTCGAGCGCGGGCGAAGCACTCTCCCACTTTCAGAGAGAGGAGATCGCAGTGATTATCTCGGATAATCAGATGCCGGGCATGAAGGGAATAGACCTTTTCACGAAGATCACAGAGATTTCCCCTGGTACCATGAAGATTTTGATGACAGGATACGAAGACATTGCCACTGCAGTAGATGCAATCAATCGGGGCGAGGCGTTCCGGTTTATTACAAAACCATGGGAAGACGATGCCCTCATACAGACAGTCCAGGAGGCAATCATGCGTTACCAGATCGTGCAAGGCCTCAAACAAAAGGATGAATCCACTTTACGTTCTCTTGCGCAAGCTATTGAATTGAAGGATCCTTATACCCGGGGACACTCCGAGTCAGTGGTCAGGTATGCCTCAATGATTGCCGATGCATTAAAGCTTGCCGATGAAGTAAAAAAAGAAATCAGATACGGAAGCTGGCTGCACGACTGCGGGAAAATAGGTGTCACTGAGAACATACTGAACAAAAATGGTCCTCTGGATGAATATGAGTTTGAGATGATAAAAAACCATCCCCGATGGGGTGCTGATGTCGCGGTACAGGCAAACATGTCTGAAAATATCGTTAACATAATACTCCATCATCATGAAAAGTATGATGGAAGCGGTTATCCGTCAGGCCTGCAGGGCCGCACTATTCCCTATACCGCGAGAATAGTGACAATCGCGGATGTATTTGATGCACTGACTTCAGACCGCGCGTATAGAAAAAGGTTTGCCCCAGAGAAGGCATTGGGAATAATACGCATGATGGCGGGCAGTGTCGTTGATCCTGAAATGCTGGATGTCTTCTTGCGTGAGTGTCTGAAGATATGCAGATAACATCGCTCCCCGTTATCTGCGGCAATTACCCTCACCAGTAACGGTTGTTATATTCTCTTGACCTCCCCTTCATTAAGCGGTAAAATTGAGTTCTGATATAATTGCCGACAGTCACTGAATACTGTACAGGGAGAAAGAACGTGCTTGCCAATCTCAATAGCTGGAAGAAAAACTGGTCCTTAATGAGGACTTTTTTTACCGGAGAAGAGATTGCCGATGTTGCCCGAAGGCTTAAAGAATTAACAATCAATACCGTTGTCTTCTGCTCCTTTGAGAGCAGATTCGCAAGAAGCGGAGGCCTGGCAGCAGTCACAACGAATATCCTGCCCTATCTTAAAGAAATCAACAAGATCCCTTCTGTCATTCTCATAACACCTTTTTACTCAAAGGTAATGGATGAAACCAGGTTGCAGTCAACATCCCTTTCCTTTAGCACGACATTCAACAAGAAGAACATAGACGTTGAGATATTTGAATATACATGGAACTATGAACATCCGGTCAAGGGGACATTAAAGGAATACTATTTACGGGCCGATGGTTTTTTTGAGGTCCATAATAAACTCAACGATCCCTACATGTATGATTCGCTTGACGGGGAACACAACGCGGCCATACAAAGTGATAATTCTCTCTTCTTCTGCAAGGCCGTACCACTGGCTCTGAACGCCCTGGGAATAAAAAAAGATATTGTCTTTCATCTGAATGAGTGGCAGACCGCCTTAATTTCACTCACTGCCAAAGAGGCGATGCTCAACGGCACGCTTCAATCATGCGGGACTGTCCAGACAATGCACAACTCGTATGATTCCGGTATACCATGGAATGCATTATCCAATCTTCTTAACGGGTCCCGAAGAAAGAAAATTGCCGTTTCCGTTGATTTGTCCGCTTATCAGATTGGACTACAACTCGTCGACGCACCTGTCACAACCGTGAGCGAACATTTTTCGGATGAATTAACATCAGACATCTTGCAGACTGGTCACTACGCACCCCATTTACAAAATATAATGAAGGCAGATGGTATTTCCGGAGTCAATAATGGAATGTTTATCAATCTGTCTCCTGAATTCCCCAAAGCTGAAAAACATACACCTGACGAAATCCGGAAGATAAAGTTAACAGTCCGAAAGGCCCTTTTAAGGATACTGAGGACATATCGACCCCCTGAACGTTTTGGTGAATTGACCTACAAAGGAAAAACCATATCCAGACTCCCGGATAATATTCCGATCCTGGTAATGAGCGGAAGACTGGATCCGGTACAGAAGGGGTATGATATATTGTTAAGGGCAGTAGAGAAGTTTTCCGAAGATGAGATAAAAGTTGTGGTAACTCCAATGGCGGTTAATCCTGCCGACCTCGATTATTTTTATGAGATTGCGTGCAAGTGCAGGGGGAATATTACGGTCTTTCCTGTGAGGCTGGAAAAGGGATATCATGAACTACAGACAGGCGCGACATTCGGGATAATGCCTTCCATATATGAACCATTTGGCGCTGCCGTGGAATATATGGCAAGCGGAACAGTCAACATCGGAAGGGCCACCGGGGGGCTGGTTGATCAGATCGACAATTCATGCGGATTTCTTTATAAAGAGGCGGCTATTTTTTATACAGGTGAAAACATACGGGACTTTGTTAATTCATCCCGCATTATCCAGTCAAGGAAAATAAACCCTTGGGTACAGAGCATGGCAGACAGTTTATACGAAGTAATAAAAAAAGCTGCTGATGTGTACCAAAACCATCCGGATGAATATTATCAGATGATCCTGAACGGCTTTAAAAAGGTTAGACAATTTAGTTGGGAAACCAGCGCCAAAAAGTATTACGAGATCTACAGGATGACGAGCAGGACATGAACTGAAAAGATGTCAGTACGCAAAGATCAGCATACCGAGATGCATAGGGTATCATCACTTCGTGTACATGATATATGATTTAAGGATTCTGCAGGCATATCATCATATTCCTCAGAATTTTGTGTAAAGCACAATTAAGCAACTCTTTCACTGTAATCACGAATCACAAATAATTACATTAAATCAGCCTACTATAAATACCCAGCACAAATTAGCTTGACATATTATTAGATTTCGTTTAATATTATACCGTGATTAATAATTGGCTTAGTTCATTTATATATTAAGTCAATAATTAGACGAGGGATCTATTCCGATGGAGAACAGGCGCGAGAGAAAGAAGCAGGACACCAGGCAGAAAATCGTAAAGATTGGGATGTATTTTTTCCGCAAACAGGGATTTGATTCAACCACAATGGAACAGATTGCAGAGGAAGTAGACATATCAAAAGCAACCCTGTACAACTATTTCCCTTTCAAGGAATCGATCATAAGTGATTATTGGCAGAGCAATATAAAGGAATTTAAATTCCAGATCCTGGAAATGATCCAGCTGCTTCCGGATACACGGTCACGTGTACAAAAAACATTCACCAAGGCAGCCGCTGAATTATTCAAATCAAAAGAAGACATTTATAAAATTTACTTAAGCTACTGGCTCAGAAATCTGAATAATCCTTCTGTAAATGAAAGACTGCGCAGCGGGTTTGAAGATATCTTCACCATGATTATAAAACTGGGCCAGCACGCGGGTGATATCAGAAAAGATATGTCATTTGAATTGCTCGTGAAGCATCTGGAGATCCTTTTCCTTACCGTCTGTATAAACTGGCTTTCAGATCCAAAGCTCTTTCCCTTAGAAGCAACGCTGACTCATACAGTATCACTATTCATTGAAGGTGCCGGGATAGGAAGCCGGAAGAGTAAATTAAAAATTGAGGGAGAAGGTTCCGCCCAGGGAAGGTTGCTATAATCCCTGATCATGCCCCCTGCCCTTTCACGTCTTAATAAACCCACCCGCCAAACTGCCACTTATAAAATTCATTGCGATTAAAATATGCAAAGTTTATCACCTTCCATATCCGCTTATCCTTACCCATCCGCTCAACCTCAAGCCTGATCTTACTGTCGGGAGTTCCTGTCCCGAATCCAGTCACCGTCACCATTAACCCCGTTTCCCCGAACTCATCCCTGAACAGCACCGGCCTGCTTACCATGACCGCATCTATCCCCGGCATAATGGATCCCACATCCTCTTTCATGAAATATTCCTTTGCAGACATAATCCCATCTTCAACAAACTCTCTCGCTTCGTCAGAGGTGAGTTCATCCCTTTTGATCCCGATATACTGAATCCCAAGTAATTCGATACCCGAAACATCTGACGGATACGTCATTTCATGAGACAGAAAATATTCCCTGACCGGATCATCTGAGGAGCATGAAAACAATAAAAGAAAAAATGCCCAGATCAGTATCCCTGCTGTCGTTAAAGTTGAAGACTTGCAATGACGAAGAAGAAATGACATGTTGACCATCTGAAATTTATATCATGGATGTATTGTTAAACACAAGAAGCAATGCAAAATATTTATATTACCGGAAAAGAGAATTCAGATCCTCCAAAAATCATTACAGATAAAATAACCTGTCCCAAATGCGGCCATCAGCAGCAGGATCATATTGAATGCCGGAAATGCGGGATCATATTCGCCAAGTACAAAACCGTCCAGTCTTCAGAGGAACAAACAAATATGACGCCGGAATCTACCGAGCTTTCTGATGATACAGACCGCTGGCTCGGCATGACAGGGAAACTCGCCGTCATCGGTTTAATGTCTTTTTTCTTCATTTACATGGTCATCAAGCGCTCATCCTGGTGTTTTCTGGATTACGTGAACCTGCCCTTCCACGAGACTGGGCATATCCTCTTCGGACCTTTTGGAGAAACCGTGCAATTTCTAGGGGGTACCATCAGCCAGTTAATGTGGCCCTTTATCCTTATTATATATTTTATGATGAGGAATGAGCAGGTTTCAGCGTCTTTCTGTCTTTTCTGGTTCGGTGAAAATTTCCTGAATATCAGCAAATACGTTGCTGACGCACGCTCCATGGGACTTCCGCTGGTAGGAGGCGGCATTCATGACTGGAATTTTCTGCTTGGCAAATGGCATGTACTGAAATATGATCATACAATCGCCAATGTTATTTTCATCATTGGAGTGATTATTATGATCGGGGCAATCGGTTGGGCGTTTTTTGTTAAGCCGAAGTCAGATAATCGTGAATCGTGACAGCAATATTAAATTTGTCTATCCTTCATTATCACGAGGAGATCAATAAAATGAACTCACAAACAATTCCTGACGAGCCAATCGTTCATTTATGCACAAGGATCCTTCCTGAATTCCGTAAGATCATGCTGAACCTTGAAGCACTTGATCACAATCTGTCCTGGAGCGGACATTATGAGTTTCATCTTTCTATCAGCACGATCAACAATATTAACCAGCTGCAAACAGGATATGTTTCTATTCTGTCCCCTTAATAATCAGGCCAATGCCTTTCCTGCTGTTTCTTGATCTCATATCATCCACTGATCTTTGAATTAATGAATTGACCGGTTCAGGCTTCATATCCTCAATGGTCAATGCATATAAAACATCACCTGACTTAGGGTCAGTCATGGTAAGCGCAAACGACAGGAAAACCCACGGATTCTTATCAAATCTGGCAGAATAATCAAATATCAAGATATAATCTGCATCTTTTCTTGATGCAGTCGTCAAGAAACTGGCCCTGTGTAACGTATTCGCCAGTCTTGATGAAAGGGGGACGACCTCTTCGCCGGTCTCTATATATATTTTTTTCGACGATGAAAACTTATTCATATTATCCTGAACATAAAACATATTGGCAGTAACGCACCCAGCCAGCAGTAGAAGAAGAGGCGCTAGATACAAATATTTTCTATTCATATATCTACATCCTTCCAGAATAAAGATAACAGGATAAAATATTGTACTCATGAGAAATTTTCAAAAACTCAACTATTGTAAATTATTCAGGACCCGTGAGTCTCTGATGTCCTGTTCACTTCATTGGGTAATCATTCATGTCGATCACTTAAATACTCCAGACATTCACAGGTTACAGACTGCGTTTAATTTTGCTTCTTAATCTGAAGACGTCCCCTTCCCTTTTAACCTGTCTATACCATCCGTNNCTTTCCATAAATGAGTTGGCAATATAATAATAATTCCTGCCTATACCCTCTTTGTGTAATTCGGAATTATACGGAAATAATCTCAGGGCCTTCTCTCTGATCGAAATGGCATTCCCCCAGTCTCCCTTCGCTTCATACACACCGGCTACCGCGTCGAACGGATCAAGTACGAGAGATAGTAGGTATCGCGTGTCCGTAATATCCGACTGTTTCAGGAGGTCTATAATCTTCAGTCCCTCACTCAGTATATCTTCCCGGTTCCTGTCTTTATCTTCAAGATATAGATCAAGAAGCAGGGCACGCAGGGGAACGGATTGAGGAACCTCGCTGATACGTTTTTTCATTGTGCCTATCACCACGGCATAGGAAACAATACCGCCTTTATATTGCCTTATATCCTCTTCTGCGCCGTGCAATGCCGCTTCGCTCCTTAACAGGTCAGCTATACTCTTCGATATCTCGTTTAACTTTGCGGGGAGTTCATCATATGTTACTCCGTTGAGCCTGAACGATCTGACTGTGTCCGGTTCACCCTCTTTTTTGAGATAAGCATCCACTCTCCAGTTATCCCCGAAGCTTATGACATCTCCATAGAGCGAAAATTGGGCCCTCACTTCGTCATTTATCTTTTCCACCACCAGCGGCTCTATCTTCCATAATATGCCGCCGCTTTTTACTGAATCTTCCTTTTCCGTCCACATGAACTGCGGCTCAATTTCATAAAGCTTCTCCCTGAGTACCTCCACAGGGACTATTTCGATAAATCCATACACGGAGAAATCGGCATGAAGTGCAGCAGGTATATTCATGTCAAGGGAATTACGGCGGACATCGTTGAATGGATAAATTGCCAGACTGATCTTCTCGTTATCCGAAGCTGCGAAGGAGGGCAGCGCCGCAGTCATGAGAAAGAACAAGGGAATGAATAAATTTATTATCAGGGCCCCTTTGTTTTTCATATAGTTATGAGCATATCATTAAAATAGTATTTTTACCGGGAAGAACAATAAATCTGCGGCTTCTTATAGAAAAATTGTATTAAAGCGGGCAGGTTTAGTCAAGGTTTTTTGGTCCCTGGTTTGGGCGGGGTGATTTAGGTTGCCTATTTAAACTTGAAATTTTATAATATCCCGTCTTCATTACTATGAGCTGCAAACAGGAGTTTAATGCGGAGGCACAATGAGACTCGAAGGTAAAAATGCCTTGATAACAGGCGCGGCCCAGGGTATCGGAAAAGCTGTTGCACTGGGAATGGCAAAAGAAGGCGCACATGTGGCGATCGCTGATGTAAATATTGACAGCGCACAACAAACCTCAAAGGCAGTGAGCGCGCTGGGGGTCAAAAGCATTGCCCTGAAACTCGATGTTTCAAACCAGGAGAATGTGATAAATGCCTTTAAGGAGTTTACCGGTCAATTCGGTGCTCTCGATATACTTATCAATAACGCGGGAATAACAAGGGACGGGATTCTTCTGAGGATGAAGGAGGAAGACTGGGACGCCGTGCTGAATATAAATCTCAAGGGGTCATTTTTATGCAGTAAAGAGGCCATAAAGATAATGGGCAAACAGCGCTTCGGGAAGATCATTAGCATCTCTTCCGTAGTGGCCTTTATGGGAAACCCGGGACAGGCGAACTACAGTTCTTCAAAGGCAGGACTTATCGGATTGACCAAGACCATTGCCAAAGAATACGCAAGCCGTGGCATCAGGGCCAATGCAGTGGCCCCGGGGTTCATACAGACAGCCATGACCGATGTGCTCAATGATGAAGTGAAAGATGAAATGAAAAAAGCCATTCCACTCGGGCAGTTCGGCACACCGGACGATGTTACCAATGCCGTGATATTCCTTGCGTCAAAAGAAGCGGACTATATAACAGGGCAGGTAATCCATGTAAACGGCGGCATGTATATGTAACCTGTGAAATTATTCGGGCAAATATGTATAATTGAATTCCTGCAGTCTGAAACACAGATAATGAATTGAATTAAAAAAATGGAGGTGCTAGATGTCAGTTGAAGCAAAAGTAAAGGATATAATAGCAAAACAGCTTGGAGTTGATATGGGTAAGGTTACTCCTGCAGCATCATTTATCGAAGACCTGGGGGCCGATTCCCTTGATACCGTTGAACTTGTCATGGCTTTTGAAGAGGCATTTAACATTGAGATTCCTGACGAAGACGCAGAGAAGATTTTAAAAGTCCAGGATGCCGTAAAATATATAGAAGACAAGTCAGGGAACTGATACAAAAAAACGATCTGCCGCAACGGAAGCATAGGTTAAAAAGAAGTTGAGAAGATAAGAAGTTGTGAAGTAGAGAAAAAAACAACATTTTTTCCCTCCCATCTTCTCAACTGCTCAACTTCTTATCTTCCATTCTCATGTGTGCTTGTTATGGAAAAATAATAATAAAATGAAAAGACGAATAGTAATAACAGGGGTTGGCATGATAACCCCGCTCGGAACAGGGACAGAGAAATCATGGAAGGGATTGATTGAAGGGCGTTCGGCCGTAAGGAAAATAACCCACTTTGATCCTGAAGGGTATCCCTGTCAGATAGCCGCTGAAGTTCCCGACTTTGAGATAGACAAATTCATAGACTTAAAAGACCAGAAAAAGATGGACCGGTTCATCCATCTNNGGACTTCCCGCGATTGAACGTTATGAGAAAATCCTGCTTGAAAAAGGACCTAAAAAGGTGTCTCCTTTTTTCATCCCGATGACGATCATAAACCTTACTGCCGGGCATATATCTATCCGCTTCGGCGCGAAGGGCCCTAATTCCGCCGTTGCGACAGCCTGTGCCAGCGGCACGCACGCGATCGGGGACGCGTACAGGTTAATACAAAACGGCTTTGCCGACGCAATGATATGCGGCGGTACGGAGGCAGTAATCACGCCCCTGGGGATAGCGGGGTTTACTTCAATGAAAGCCCTCTCCACCCGTAATGATGACCCGGAGAAGGCAAGCCGGCCGTTTGACAGGGACAGAGACGGATTTGTTATGGGAGAAGGCGCCGGAATGCTGGTCCTTGAAGAATTGGAACACGCACAAAAAAGGGGGGCGGAGATTTACTCCGAACTCATAGGCTACGGATTAAACTCTGACGCATATCATATTACAAGTCCTACGCAAGGCGGTGAGGGCGCGGCGAGTTGCATGAAAGCGGCACTTAAAGATGCTGATATTTCCCCTCAGCAGGTCCAGTACGTCAATGCTCACGGGACATCTACAAAATACGGTGATGAAATTGAAACGACTGCTCTTAAGAGCGTCTTTGGAGATCACGCGTACAACTTATGCGTCAGCTCCACAAAATCGATGATCGGACATTTGCTGGGCGCCTCCGGTGGTGTTGAGGCAGTAATCTGCGTATTAAGTATCAAGAATAAAATCGTGCCGCCTACTATTAACCTTGATAACCCTGATGAAGGATGTGATCTTGATTATGTGCCCAAGATAGCAAGGGACCTTGATTTAAACATTTCGATGTCAAACTCATTTGGATTCGGTGGAACTAATGGATGTATCATCATCAGAAGATTTGTCGAGACTTGAAAACTCGTTAGGCTATACCTTCAGGAAGAAGTCTCGCTTAAAAGAGGCCCTTACCCACAAATCATATGCCCATGAAAGGGCCAAGGAGCATTCTTCATTTAACGAACGAGTAGAATTCCTCGGTGACGCCGTCCTTGAATTGATCGTCAGTGAATATCTGTTCAATTCTTATCCTGATTTTACCGAAGCCGACCTGTCCAGGATCAAGGCATACGCAGTCCAGGAATCGACACTTGCAGAGACAGCAAAATATCTTGATATAGGTGAGTATCTTCTTCTGGGCAAGGGAGAAGAAATGACAGGGGGCCGGAAGAAGGCGTCTCTGCTTGCCGATGCCTTTGAGGCAGTACTCGCAGCGATTTATCTGGATGGGGGGTATAAAAATGCCCGGAAATTCATACTTGACCACATCACGTCGAAAATCGATGATCTCGCGTCAACTAATTTCATCTTTGATTTCAAGACAAAACTACAGGAAGTCGCCCAGGCACAGTTTGGGGTCCTTCCGAAATATGTCATTCATAAAGAAGAGGGCCCGGAACATAAGAAAACCTTTGAGGTCAAAGTCTTTATAAAAGATAATTTCCTTGGTTCCGGGAAAGGTAAAACCAAGAAGGCCGCGGCACAGAAGGCTGCAGAAAAAGGGTTAAATAAACTCAAGGAGAAAGATGAAGCTCACGTATAAAAAGTCAGGGGTCGATATTAATGAGGGTAACAGGCTGGTGGATATAATCAAGCCACTGGCAAGGTCCACCTTCAAACCCTTTGTCATGACGGATATAGGCTCTTTCGGCGCCTTTTGTAAAGTGGACACCAGACGGTATAAAGATCCTGTTCTGGTAAGCGGTACGGACGGGGTCGGCACAAAATTAAAAATAGCGTTTATGCTGAACAGGCACGACACCGTCGGGATTGATCTTGTCGCAATGTCAGCAAATGATATCCTCACAAGCGGGGCAAGGCCCCTCTTCTTCCTTGATTACTTTGCCACGGGAAAGCTCTCGGTAAAGACAGCGGCAGACGTTATCAGGGGAATCGCTGAAGGCTGCAGGATGGCGGACTGCGCGCTCATNNGTAGGAATTGTCGATAAACATAACATCATCACCGGCAGAGACATCAGGGCCGGAGACACACTTATCGGCCTTTCCTCAAGCGGCCTTCACAGCAACGGATACTCGCTTGCGAGAAAACTCTTCTTCGACATCAAAAAGTACAGTCCGAAAAAAATAATTAAAGACCTCGGCTGCTCTATTGGTGACGTTCTTTTACAGCCTACGAGAATCTATGTGAAGAGTGTGTTAAGGGTCATGCAGAATTATCAGCTTAAGGGGATAGCCCATATCACCGGCGGAGGAATCACTGAGAACCTCCCGCGGATCCTCCCCAAAAAGGCAAAACTGCATTTCACGATTGAAAGAGGAAGCTGGCATGTACCTCCGGTATTCAATCTCATCCAGGACATGGGTAATGTTGAACAGGGCGAAATGTACAAGACCTTCAATATGGGTATCGGGATGATACTGGCAGTGAATAAATCGGATGCGCAGAAGATTAAGAGAAAGCTCATAAGGCTTGGGGAACATGCCTTTATCATAGGACAGGTTGAAAAGGGAAGTAACGGCGTAGTCTATATCTGATTAATTCTTCCACTCAGACCCTCCGTCCAGTTTCTCTGTTAAACAGCATGACCCTGTCTTCCGTTATCCTCATGAATCCGGTCCTTCCCGTTTCAAGCGGGTCATCCGCAGGCGCTACCCCTTTTATCAGCAGATCTCCCCATGTTACGTCAACCCAGTTAAACGGTCCGGCGGACTCTATGACCGCTACGGTGACTTCAAGGCTGCCCTCTGTTTTAGCACAGGAAACAGTAATGTCTTCGGAACGTATACCGGCGGTGAACATCTGGCTTTCTGGAGTACTGTCCGTTACCGGCGACATAATGACCCCCCCGCAATCGATCTGAAGAGGGTCCCTGCTTTTCAGCAGAGCTGGAATAAAGTTCATTGGCGGACTCCCCACAAATCCCGCGACCATCATATTGACCGGTTTCATGTATATCTCCCGGGGGGTCCCGCACTGCTGAATTACCCCTTCATAGATAACTGCGATCCTGTCCGACATGCTCATGGCCTCTGCCTGGTCGTGTGTCACATAGATGGTTGTGATGTTCAGTTCATGATGAAGCCTTTTCAACTCTGCCCTCATCTCAACGCGCAGTCTGGCATCAAGGTTTGAAAGGGGCTCATCCATGAGAAAGACCACGGGCTTTCTGATGATCGCCCTCCCGAGTGCGACTCTCTGTCTCTGTCCTCCCGATAACTCGCGGGGTTTTCTCTTCAGGAGGCCGTTGATCCCCAGCAGGCGAGCGACCCTCAGTACCTCCCTGTTGATCATGTCTTTTTTTGTCTTTTTCATCTTAAGCGGAAAGGCCATGTTTTCATATACGGTCATGTGCGGATAAAGGGCATAACTCTGGAACACCATGGCCACGTCCCTCTCCGCAGGAGAAAGATCNNCCGTCTTTAATGTCGAGGGTAAGGGCTTTTATGACCTGCACGTTTCCAAAGTTCTTACTTATGTTCTCGTAGGAAATTTTTGCCATTTCAACCCTTTACCGCCCCTGATGTAAGGCCGCTTATTATCCTCTTCTGGAATATAAATACCATAAGCACAAGGGGAATCGTGGACACGGTCGAGGCCGCTGCTATCTCCCCCCACGGCATCGTGTACTGGCCCTGAAAAAGCGCTATCCCCACAGGAAGGGGCTGGAAGTCCCTCTGGGTCATTATGAGTAGCGCGAAAAAGAATTCATTCCATGCATAAATAAACACCAGTATGGCTGCTGTAAATACCCCTGGGGTCGAGAGCGGGATAATGATCCTGAAGAGTGTCTGAAAGTGACTGCAGCCGTCTACCCTCGCAGCAGCCTCGAGTTCCGGAGGCAGGTCTTTAAAAAAGCTTGCGAGTATCCAGACCCCGAGGGGAAGCGTCAGTGTTATGTAAGGTATGATGAGTCCCTGGTAGCTGTTGAGCCATCCGAGCTGCTGCAATATCCTCCAGACAGGGCCTGCTATGGATATCTGAGGGAACATCGATACTGCCAGAAGGCTACCCATAAAAAGGCCTTTGTATTTAAACCTGAGACGGCCAATCGCATACCCCGTGATTACTGATATCAGGATAGTGAAAAGCGTTGTTATCCCGGCAATTATAATGCTGTTCCTTACAAAATGCATAAGGTCGTATTCCTCAATGGCCGACCTGTATGAAGCGAGTGTCCCGGAAGGGATCAGGGCTGGCGGGATAGAGGTTATTTCTATCGAAGTTTTAAGAGATGTATTCACGAACCACAAAAAAGGAAGGAGGCTCAGCGATACAATGATAAAGACACCCGCGAAAAAGATTGTTTTTTTCATATGCGCAGTACCCGGTCCCATACAGTCATTTCATTTCTCCCTGAACAGCCTTGTGCCGACAACCCTGATATAAAGAAGGGACACGACAAGGGAGATAATAAATACAAACACCGAGATGGTTGAACCATATCCCATGAGCCCTTCTGTGAAGATTTTCTTGTATCCGTAAAACTGCAATACGTTTGTCGAGTCAGCAGGTCCGCCCTGCGTCATAACGAATACAAGATCAAAGACCCTGAATGCATCGACTGTCCTGAAGAGGAGTGCGATAAGGATGGCGGGTTTGATAAGTGGCAGGGTTATTCTCCTAAACTGTTGCCACGGAGAGGCGCCGTCTATCCTCGCCGCCCGGTAGAGTTCATCCGGAATCACCTGCAGTCCCGCAAGGATGATCAGTCCGGCAAATGATGAGGTCTTCCATACGTCCGCTATGACAATGGCCGCAAAGGCGGTTGCGGGATGCGCAAGCCATGCAGTATATGCATGAGTGTCATTCCCGTAAAAAATATAATTCAGCAGCCCGTATTTGTCATTAAATATGAACCTCCACATTTGTGAAGAAACCACCGTGGGAATGGCCCAGGGGACAAGTATGGCCGCCCTGGCAATACCTCTTCCTTTAAAGCTCCTGTTGATGAGAATTGCGATAATGAGACCGCAGAGTATCTCAAAGCCTGTAGTCGTAAAAACGAAGAGCAGGGTATTAATCAGGGAGTGCAGCGCGACCCTGTCCTCAAGAAGCCGGAGGTAATTATCAATACCGGTAAACGGTCTGCCGAGAGAGGGAATCCCGAGCACTATCCGGTGAAGGCTCAGATAGACAGAATAAAGGATGGGATAAAATGCAAAGGTGACCACAAAAAGCAGGCCAGGGGTTAGCAGGGCCGCAACAAACACCTTTTCCCGTGCCGCAGCAGAAAACCTCATGTCCTGCTACTTGCCCATTTCGATGATCTTGTCAATCTCCTTCGATGCCTCCCTTGCTTTGTTCTCCAGCCTGATGTCGGCGGAAGAGATGGCCGTGCTGAAATATCTCTGCAAAATATTTGAGACCGCAGGATAAAGGGGTGTGACCGGACGCGGGTAGGCAGTGATGAAGACCTCCTTCATGTCACCGAAATGGGGATATGACTCCAGTATCTCCTCGTCTTCGTACAGGGCCTTTCTCGTCGGGGGCCTTCCCCCCTTTAGCGCAAATATCTTCTGTGCCTTTTCACCTGTTAAAAACTTAACGAATTCCCACGCCGCCTTACTGTTTTTCGAATGGCTGCTCACCCCCGCCTGCCAGCCGCCGAGGGTCGCGTAGCTCCTGCCGCCCGGAAAGTGCGGGAGCCTCGCAATGCCGACCGTTCCGGCTATCCTTGACCTCTCCGGGTCGTTCGAAACCTGCCACGCGTACGGCCAGTTCCGGTGGAAGACCGCCTTGCCCTGGATAAATAGATCAAGCGATTCCGGCTCCTGATACGTAAGCACGCCAACCGGCGCCGTCTTCCCGATAATATGCTTTCTGACAAAATCCACGGCGCCGATTGAGGCCTTCCCGGAAAGCCCCGGTCTGCCTGTTTCCTTATCCAGTATCTCGCCGCCGTTGCTCAGTATGTATTCCATCATATTGCAAACGAGTCCCTCGTATTGCTTGAACTGACCTGAAAAACCGTACAGTTCACTGCCCTCCTTTGCTTCCCCCGATACAATAATCTCCGCCTGAGTGACCATCTCCTGCCACGTTTCAGGAGGGGTAACCCCATATTTACGGAGGAGGTCTATCCTATAGAAGAGCATGCCGCTGTCAATAAAAAGCGGCACCCCGTATATCTTTCCGCGGTATGTGTTGGCAAGCACGGTGCCCTCAAGGAATTTTGCCCTTTCAGATGGAGGGAATAATTCATCGAGAGGCATCGCCCAGCCCGCTGCGCCAAATTCAGGCGGCCATATGACATCCATCAGGAAGACATCAACATCTTCACTCCTGTTTTTCAGCTTCTGGGTAAGTAGGTCATGAAACGCCGTGGAAGAATGGGGGCCGATCTCTCTTACTACTTTAATATCGGGATGTTCGAGTTCAAACAGCCTTATTATTTCCTCCTGCACCCCCGGGATGTTCGGCTTCCATGTGACAAAATGAACAGTGGTCTTCTGATCTCTTTCT
>DKBK01000141.1:0-1130 GCA_002451135.1 Nitrospiraceae bacterium UBA6902 | reverse complement strand
ACCGGTGGACGTATGTAAATTGTATGGTTTATAATTGAGCCATGCTGACTCTCGGTGTCATGGCCTCGGGCGGAGGAACTAATTTTCAGGCAATCATTGACAGCATTGAATCGGGTTTTCTCAATGCACGCATCGTTGTTCTGATAACAGACAACCCGAACTCATATGCGATCCAACGCGCGAAAAACCATAGCATTGAACNNTACAAGGACAAAATAATGAATATCCACCCTGCCCTGCTCCCTTCGTTTCCCGGTCTTCATGGACAGAAACAGGCGGCTGATTATGGTGTCAAGATTTCGGGCTGTACCGTACATTTTGTGGATGAAGGGATGGATACAGGGCCTATCATTATCCAGGCGGCAGTTCCGGCGTATCATGATGACACGGAAGATAGCCTCGGCAGCAGGATTCTCGCGCAGGAGCATAAAATATTCCCGTACGCAATCAGGCTTTATTCGGAGGGCCGGATTTCAATTGACGGACGCAGGGTAATAATAAAGGGAGACCGTGAGGCTTCTGTAATGATAAACCCTCCGCTGATCCATTGAAATTCTCAATCTGATCTTTTATCCGAAGGCGATGAAGTTGTGTGTGGCATTATTTATAACACGCTATACACAGGTATAATATTTTATTATGCAGGTACGTCTTCAAAATGCCTNNCCCGGGTATCTCATGTATCTCTACCTCCCCGGTGATAACCTCACTCCAGTCCTCAGCATCAGCAGACATTTCGCCGGCATAAAATATTACTGCCTTGCCGGGATAGATACGGGGGATATAACTATTTGATATTTTATTTGCGTGATATTCAGAAAGATAGAACCGTCTGAGACTATAAGGCGGCAGATGTCCTAAAAAAAGATATGTCCTGCATACGATAATTTTTGAAATATACTTTATGTACCTGTAGTTGGTTTTTCTTTTTAAAGCTCTTTGTACTATGTTGAGAATTTTAACTGAACTTCCCAGTAGTCCAAGATTTCTTATGTTACTGATGAATCTAGATTTAAATGTTGACTTTTGAAGTGTTTGATTTTCCAGGCATATATCAGGAGGCTCCACAAGAAACAGAAAGGGTACTTCATCTCCCTGCTTTATTAACTGATGGGCCATCTCCAGAGCAA
>DKBK01000148.1 GCA_002451135.1 Nitrospiraceae bacterium UBA6902 | reverse complement strand
GTATTCCACTTTTAATGTGTCTCCGTAGTACAGGTAATATTTTTTCAGTGCTTCAATAAACAGATAATTAAGGGGAATCCAGATCGGTCCTCTCCAGTTGGAATTCCCTCCGTAAAGACCGGCTAATGATTCGGCAGGCTCATAATCAACTCTGTATTCTTCTCCGTCCACTCTCATGGTAAAGGGATTATCTCTATGATATTTGGAGATGGACCTGATCCCGCCCGAAGCCAGAAATTCATTTTCATCCAGCAGTTTTTGCAGTATTCTGACCAGCCTNNGAAGTGAGTCCAACCAGGGACCTTACCCTGAGAGGGGTATTCTTGCCGTCAGGGAAATGAAGGGCGTCATAATAGAAACCGTCTTCTTCATGCCAGAGACCGTGTTTTCCGAACTCGTTTAATGATTCCGCTATATGGACAAAATGCTCAAAAAACTTTGATGCCGTGTCCTCATATGAAGGGTCTTCCTGTGCAATTTCAAGCGCCATGTCCATTAGATTGAGAGAATACATTGCCATCCAGCTCGTACCGTCTGCCTGTTCGATGTGTCCGCCGGCCGGCAAGACGCTGCTGCGGTCAAAGGCGCCTATATTGTCAAGGCCGAGAAATCCGCCCTGAAAAATATTATGCCCTTCGGAATCCTTTCTGTTTACCCACCAGGTAAAATTAAGCAGCAGCTTGTGAAACACCCTCTTCAAAAAAACGATGTCCTTTCTGCCGCTGTCTCTTTTTTCGAGATGGTAGACCTTCAAAGAAGACCACGCATGCAGAGGGGGATGTACATCGCTGAAATTCCATTCATACGCAGGCAGCTGACCACTGGGATGCATGTACCATTCCCGCAGGAACAGGATGAGCTGTTTTTTTGCAAAATCTGGGTCTATTCTCGATAACGGTACGCAATGAAATGCCAGGTCCCATGCGGCATACCATGGATACTCCCATTTGTCGGGCATTGAAATAATGTCCCTGTTAAACAGATATGGCCAGTCATGATTTCTGCCGTGTTTCCTGCCCGCCGGAGGGATGGGCTGCCCCCTGTCACCGTGTAACCACCTTTCAAGTTCATAGTTGTAATACTGTTTGTTCCAGAGCAATCCGGCAAATGCCTGTCGCTGTACCTGTATGACGTCGCTTATTGGTTCTTCTGGTTTAAATTGATCGTAGAGCTCATCTGCCTCAGTGATCCTCTGCTGGAATATTGAATAAAACTCCGTGTCAAAAGGATTGTCTTGAAGTTTCCTGTTTGAGAGGCGCAGGTGAATAGTCTCTGATGTTCCGGATGGTATTTCAAAACGGGAGAGAATTCCGCATTTTGTACCGTTACGTTTTCCCCTGAACAGGTCAAATGTATTGTTGACAATGGCGGTATGGAACGCATCTTTTACATAGGGGGAACGATTCGGCGCGTTAAATAATCTTTCCGTATTCGTTTCGTTTTCAGTAAACAGGATGAGGTCAGCTTTATCAAAATGTAAATAGTATGTCCCCATCTCGTCATGTGCAGCTTCCACCATATTTCCGTGTATCGGTCCGGATAATTTTATGTCAGGCCTTGGTTTCATATTGCCGAATGCCCAGGTATTTCTGAACCAGAGAGTCGGCAGGACTGTGAGGGCCGCGCTCTTTTCGCCGCGGTTGAATATTTCTATCTTTATCAGGATGTCATCGGGGGCAGCCTTGGCGTATTCTACAAACACGTCAAAATATTTATTCTCCTCAAAAATGCCGGTGTCAGACAACTCAAATTCGGGGTCATGTCTCTTCCTTTTCCTGTTCTCTTGCACTAATTGCGTATAAGGGAATTCATTGTGTGGATATTTATACAAATATTTCATGTACGAGTGTGTCGGGGTATTATCGAGATAATAATAAAGCTCCTTGACATCTTCTCCATGGTTGCCCTCATGCGGGTTCAATCCAAAAAGCCTTTCTTTGAGAATAGTATCGCTGCCGTTCCACAACGCAAGCGCAAAACAGAGATGCTGCTTTATGTCTGATATCCCCGCAAGGCCATCCTCACCCCATCTGTACACCCGTGAACGCGCATGTTCGTGAGGAAAATAATTCCAGGCGTCTCCGTTTTCGCTGTAGTCTTCACGGACTGTCCCCCACTGACGCTCACTCAGATATGGTCCCCAATTCTTCCAGAAGACCTTGTGTGCGGCATCCTCTGCCAGTCTTTTGTCTTCCGCGGTAATATTATCTTTTTCCATATGTTATTCCATATGCGCAGCTATGTAATGACAAATATATCATGAATACGGTCTGTATTCTGAATATTCCCGCATCATATGAGGAGCGTGTTGCAGCCCCTGCGTTCCGGGCAGGTCACGGGAGTTTTAAAACAAATTATCGATATCTTTAATCATGCGCTCTGCATCACGTTTATAAAAGGAATTCCATGCGAAGTGGCCTTCTGCTTTCGTGATGTCCTGTGCGATGACCCACTGGAGGTCATCTATGAACTCTTCACGGTTTTTCATTTTGACATCGAAATACTTTGCCCTGCCCCACCGGTTCAACAGCCGGTTCGGGCCCGTCTCTATGGCACGCAGAAAGAGTGCTTTTGACTTCTCTCTGTCACCTCCGATGCCCTCCGGTATTGACAGGTAGTATAAGGCCCAGGTGAAATGGATCGCCCCTCCCGCGTAATCAGGATTAATTGCTGACATTCTCTCAAGAACTCTCTGCGCCCGCTTGATCCAGTGGAAATTAATGACCTGAGCGGCTGGACCAAGACAGTCCTTGTAGTAATAAAATATCCCGGTTGTCCAGAAGAGCATGGGTTCCATTTCTCTTTCTGTCAGCACGCTGACTGCTTCCCATACCTGTTCCCCCTTATCGATGAGATGCCGGAAATCCTGATTTAAATACATGGCATGTTCAGCGTACGTGATTGCCTTTAAATAAAATTCTTTTTTTTGGGGAATTTCGTTCCCCTCTTCATCGCCTAAAAGCAAATACAGATGGGCCAGAGAAGAAAGGGCCTCGTAGTTGAGAGGATCATCATTCAGCACCTCCTCGTACAACTGAATTGACTCACGGACCGCGGCCTTGCTGTCCGCATGGTGGGACTTCTTGTGTGCCAGTTCAAGGAGCCGAGACACGTCCCTCTCAGGGTGGTCCGCCCTCACCGCTGTCCAGTCTGATTGATAGGTCATGCACCCTGAAAGGAAAAGAAGAAGAGTGAAGACCGTTATCAGAAAGCTGCGCATATGCTGTAGCGTGCCAATCATATCTTATTCATAGTGAACTCTGATTCAATGGATACCCTTTCACAGGGTTCACGCGTCCAGGAAAAAATACTCTTGCGAAAATTATCAAGATTGAACCTCAATAATTCATGGCCCTACACAGTATACCCGATATCAAATATGCTATGGCAGGAGGGACAGATGAAAAGCCATCTGGTAATGCCGTCTACCTTTTTGAACATGGAATGAAACCCGTCTTTATATCCGCATGACGGACAGACCTTAAACTCTCCTTCTGGCTGTACGGTAATGACTTCATAATCCTTATTCTTCAATCCTGAGATATCCTCCGAATTACTCAATTTTTCCCATATTACAGATTTTTATTGACTTTGCATCTTCCTCCTGATACATACATATTAAAGGAGGTGTTCAATAAATGCAAAAGAAAACAACCGGAAAGGCAGAAGGGAGCCCCCGCTGGATGACCCAGTGTGACGTGATACGCTATAACCTGAAAATCCCGGAGGACATGAAAAAGAAATTGAAACGTGAAGCACAGCAAAAGGGGTTAGATATGAGTTCGTATATCTGCGGCGTCCTGTCGGGAGATATCAGGCGTTCCGAAAAATAGCGGGGTGTGTTCAGGACACTCAGTCAAGAATGATTGTTTCTCCATGCTGCAGAACAAGGAATGCGTTATCGGCGATATCATTCTCCTCCATTGCCTTCATGAGCCGCACCGGCGGCTCGTCCAGAGGTTCATCAGTAAGCATAAAGGTACCCCAGTGCATGGCTACTGACAAGTTGGAACGGAGGTCTATATGGGCCTGTACGGCCTCCTCAGGATTGATGTGGTGGTCCTTCATAAACCATCTCGGTTCATAGGCGCCTATCGGGAGGAGCGCCAGGTCAAAGGGACCGAATCTGTCTCCTGTCTCTCTGAAATGGGGAGAGTACCCTGTATCGCCCCCGAAGTAAAATCGGAAATCGTCCGCGATAAGCACCCAGCTTGCCCACAGATGATCATTGCGGGAAAAGGGCGACCGTTTGCCCCAGTGCTGCATAGGCACAGCAATTATCCTGAGGCCCTCACGTTCCCGCTCCTCCCACCAGTCCATTTCGACAACATTATTTATCCCCAGCTTCTGGAACCATTCCCTGAGTCCGAGCGGTACATAGAACATCGTCTTGTCCCCCCCGGGGCGTGAATATAATCTCCTCAGGGTATTCACATCAAGTGAATCGTAGTGGTCATGTGAGATGATCACAATGTCGATATCAGGTAAATCCTCCATCGATATGCCGGGAGGCACAACCCTTTTGGGCCCGGCCCACTGAAAAGGCGAGGCGCGTTCGGAAAACTGCGGGTCGGTAAGGACGTTTTCCCCGTGCATCTGCAAAAGCAGGGTTGCATGGCCGATCCATGTCAGCGTGGTATGATTACGGTTGGAACGGAGGAATGCAGGGTCATTTTTTGCAAGGGGGAACCTATAAGAGTCAGCTGAGGGAATCTCTTTCCACATGCGTTCCCAGCGCCATTGAATGAAGTCAGAAAAACCGTGGTCTTCTTTAAGATACACGTTTCTGAAACCCCTGTCCGCGTGATGACTCCCGGTCCCTTCCTGCGCCGTTGATGCACCGCTCACAAAGAAAAGATATATCCCTATCACGAGAACCGCGGTCCTGGAAAATGATACACNNGAAAATAATGGATGTAATTAAGTATAATAATGCTTCATAAATGCCGGGCATACAATACCCCGCATAACTCTTTTATTTATATAGTAAGACTGCGCCCATAGCTCAATTGGATAGAGTGCCTGACTACGGATCAGGAGGTTGGGGGTTCGACTCCTCCTGGGCGCGCCATTTAAAATTCACAATGTTACCTTCTTAGTATCAGGCGCGCGGCTTTCAACAATTATCTCAAATATGGGAACGCATAGAGTTGAGCTTCTCGCTAAATAATTATTCATTCGTATTATAATAATAAACTTGTGCTGCCATATCCTTTATTACGAGAGGGGGAGTTATGAGAACCATGTCATTTAGGAACAGATGTAATATTTCAACCTTTGTCTTCATCCTGCTTGCAACCCTGCTGGCCAGTTGCAACCATACTCAGGAACACAGCAAAGAACACCACCCATCGGCAACTCAGCAGAGATTCGATGATATCGAAGTATGGGTCGAGCGGTTTGAGGACCCGGAGCGTGACACATGGCAGAAGCCCGCGGCAGTGGTACAGGCCATGAACCTGAGACCGGGTGACGTGGTTGCGGATATCGGGGCAGGGTCAGGATACTTTACACGGCATATCGCCGCTGCAGTCGGTCCGTCAGGGAAAGCCATAGGCCTGGACATCGAACCCGGCATGGTTGAATATATGAAGGAAGATGCCCGGAAACTTAATCTCAGCAATTATGAAGCACGGGTCGTCAAAACAGATGATCCGGGGCTGGGGCCTCATTCCGTGGATGTAATTTTTCTCTGTGACACCTACCATCACATTGAAAACAGGGTGGAGTATTTCAGGAACGTCTCCTCAAGCTTAAAACCGGGCGGCAGAGTAGTGGTCGTTGATTTTATCAAGGACACGGATTTTGGCCCTCCGCGTGACCATAAAATGGCTGAAGAGGCGGTCATAGAAGAACTGCAGAATGCCGGGTACCGGCTGATAACATCACATGACCTGCTGCAGTATCAGTATTTTCTTGAATTCGGGATATAGTTCCCTGGATAAAGACAGAGAATACAGCTGCGTCAGCTGCTCGGATGAATTCCTCGTATATGCCTCACCAGCGCCATTCCCAGATAAAGCAGGGCTTCCACATCAAGGAATACGGTGGCAGTGGAGTCAAAGAGCACTTTGCAGTCTGCCCCGAATTCTTCATCTCCTGGCCAGAGAAGGACAAGCAGGGGAAGTTTCGGCAGAGCGTATATGACATAGCTGTGTTCCGTGGAAAATCCTTTCACCTTTTCAGCGCCTGCTGAGGTCAAACTGTGTATAATGCCCTCCTGATTGTGTTCGAACATCGTTGCGAGCGGGATCTCACAGGCGCCATGAAAGCTTTCGGACCTGATCAGGCCGTCCTTGAAATCCCTGAATGCATTCCATATGCCGGACAGAGCCCCGCTGCCTGCCTGCCTGATGTACATGAGAATCAGGAGTCTGTCCAGTATATCAAGCCCGCCTTCAAACCCGGTCCTGCCCAAAGTTATTTCCCTTCCCATATATACTATTTTAAGGAGATCATCTTCAACAAGAACCCCTGTGTCCCGGGGCACAGCGGAAAAACCTGCGGCAGAAATCTCATCAAACAATTCTTTAAGCCTTCTCTCTTTCCAGTCCCCTGTATCAGACAGCATTTCCTCAATTTCGCGCATTGAATGTTCATCTATCTCCCTGCATTCGGACAGGGGGAGCATCCTTCTGAGAACCTGCACGGCACACGCCATGCAGCTCCCGGCAGGGCATCTGCCGCAATTGGTGCGCGGCAGTTTTTTATAAATGTCCAGCGGCTGAATAATCTTTGTCACTTCTTATCTCTGGGTATCGACTGTATTCTTTTATTCAGAACCATTA
>DKBK01000117.1 GCA_002451135.1 Nitrospiraceae bacterium UBA6902 | reverse complement strand
ACGATGAATCTGAAGAAATTAAAAAGCGCGGAAAAGGCATTTATGAAACAATATCCAGGAGGCTTTCGTCATCCTGATATGGCAGCCATAGGCAGGAAACACAAAATGGACGAGATGACCCGCCTGACTCAGGAGAGTTTCGCAAAGAAAAACTTCAGGGACCCTGGCACCATTATCCATAATATGACAAAAATCATCAGTCGTTCGTCCATGGTATCCCTGTTTGAAAAACCAACGTTCAAGAGATTCGCTGATTCCTTGTTTCTTAACGACAGGGAATTACTCGTACGCGGATTAAAAAAACAGTTATACGGAAAAGAACAGGAAGGATTCGCAATAGTGCTGGACATATTGAAACGCGGGAAATTAGCAAAATGGTCGTTAATTACCATTTGTCCGGCTTACTTCCGTCCGCAGATTGACGTATTTGTTAAACCAACGACTGCCAAGGGAGTTATTGAATTCTTTGAACTGAAATCACTGCAGTATAACCCCACCCCTTCCTGGGACTTTTATGACGAGTACCGTGCCATTATCAATGAAATGAAAACCAGGGTTGATCCTTCTCTCTCCCCCAGTAATGCGGCATTTTCCGGGTTTCTTATGATGAGCCTCGAACGCAGATGATCTAAAGTGTGCGCAAGGTCCGCGTATGGGGCAGTCCCTCCTTCTTGCGTTCTCAGTGTTTCCTGCTAAAATCTGTTTATGGATATTCCAAAGAGAAGACTCGGAAAAACCGGAATGGAGGTGACCATTCTCGGTCTCGGCGGAGAAGGGGTCCTGAGGACGTTCGGACACGACAAAGAGGCGTATTCCCTGATCAATCGGGCGCTGGACCTCGGGATCAATTACTGCGAGTCAGCACGGGCCTACTCAGGGAGCGAATCGTATTATGGCAGGGCATTGAACGAAAGACGGGACGAGATATTTCTTACAAGTAAGTCCCACGCCCGGGACCGCAAAGGGGCTCTGGCCCACCTGCAGGAGACCCTGAAACATATGAATACCGACCGCATCGATCTCTGGCAGGTCCATGACGTAAGGACTCCCGGGGACATTGAGGAGATCTTCGGTCCGGGGGGCGCCATAGAGGCCTTCCTCCATGCAAGGGAAAAGGGCATGACAAGGTTTATCGGTGTGACCGGCCATGAAAATCCGGGAATCATACGCAGGTGCATGACGCTGTTCGATTTTGATACCGTGCTTCTGCCGGTAAATCCGGCAGAGCCGGAACATATGAGCTTTCTGGAAGAGGTGCTGCCCCTTGCGAACCAGAAGGATATGGGGGTGATCGGGATGAAGGTATATCTCAGGGGATTGCCCCGGCAGCTTCCTTTCATACGCACGATGAAGCCGTTTTATGAGTTCGCGCTTTCGCAGGCCGTATCGACAGTCGTCATAGGGTGCGATGACATTGAGCAGCTTGAGGAAAACGTGCGCTTCGCAAAAGCATTTACGCCGATGCCGGCGGCGGACCAGAAGAAATTTATAGCCTCGATTTCGTCCTATGCCCGACAGCTTATGATGTATAAACTCTGACAATAATTAAAAGAGTGAAAGGGGTACGTGCGGATGAACGGCGATTGACNNCTGATAGGAGTAGCTCCCTTTTTTTAGCATAGTATGTCTGATGTTAAATAACTTAATCTGCTAATTACTCTACTTCAATCTCATGGGCAAGATAATTGACGCCGTCATACCCGTTTAATTCAACCTCAGCATGGGCATCATTGACAAGTACCCCTTCAACTTCTTCAGCACCTGTGTAATCAGCAGTTATTGTTTTGCTTGTTTGATACGTCAATGTAAAAGTGTGTGTAACCGTGTCATCAAGATTTGAAATAGTTCCTTCTATTTCAATATCGATGGCAGAGGCGTCAATGGTGAAGGCAGAAAGATCAATGCTGGCACTTTTGACTTCTACTTCTAAATTGTCGGTTTGAGCCAAAGCAAGAAGATGATCGATCCCCTGGTTGGTAACATCAGCATAGGAAACAGTGTAAGATCCGCTTGAAGCAGTCAGTGTAAAGATGTCTGCATCAGTATTCAGATCAGATATTGTGCCTGAAATTTCCTCATCATATGCATCAACATCAGACGCGTTCAGAGGGGAAACCTTCATAGTAACAGTACAGTCTGATACTGAATTGAAATTTGCAACTTCAAAATCTTTCAAATCGAAGTCAAGCGCAAGCCCTCTCCCTTTGTTCGCAAGCACATTTACCGCACCATTTATATCGATAGAACAGACATCACCAATGCAAGTGAGAACATTTGGATTATTATTTTTATCCTTATACGATGTAAGGATGCACGTGTCTGATATATTATTCAAATCTATCAGATTACCTTGCCTGTCAAGCTCAATATGAATTCTATTGTAACTTTGTGCAGGACAACTGGTAACATCCAGGAGTTTGAGTACAGAGGCAATGTCAGTAAAGTCTATGGGTATCGGTGTTATCGGTGTTGTCAATATATCACAAGTCGACTGCGATCCCGTATGCACAAGTTGTACGCGATTAATGGTAAGCTCAACTTGTTTATAATCTTCATCAGGACTGTCGGTAACATACAGTGCTACGCTTCCAGATGAAGTATTTCCGTTTGACGAGCTTCCGCTTGACGAACTTCCGCCACCACATGATATCAAAATAATAGGTATCAGTAATACTAACGAAATGATAAGCAACAGCAATAACATCTTTTTCATAAAATTCTCCTCCTTTTTCATATATAGCTGATAAATTAGCAGTTTTCTTGCAATCTATGAAGTGACATATATCACATTGAAAAATAGTATTGTACTAATACATATCGATAGAAAGTTCGCAGTATCATTATTATGGATCGTTATCTTGATTATTCAAAATAATCTTNNGATATTATTGAGCCAGATCGCTATCAAGCATAACCTTATCCCCTCGTATCATATAAATTTTCTGCTCTACAACTTCCTGCCTAACTACAATTTCCATCGTCCCCTCCCTCACAATCCGTATCTTGGCTCGTGATTCGTAATTCTTAATTCGTAATTAATAATTGTTTAATACTTCCGAAATGGCTAAGAAGCTTCAGCCCGAATACTCCTGTACCCTTACAAATTCAACGCTTAAGTGTATTCTAACATCGGAGAAACAGCGAGGAGAAAAGTGGAAGAGTAAAAGGGGGACAGCTTGTACGCGTGAAAGCGGGGAAGTGGGGAATTAAAGGAAGAACGACAAAAGTACGAATACTATAACCAACTTGCATTTAATAAGGTCTTTCCCCAAGAGGGAAAAAGGAGGGATGTATGGCGGAACAAAAAAAGAAAGATACGCTGAAGCATATCATGATCAATTTTGGGGTCATGCTGGTGCTCATCGGATCCACGGCTGTGAAAGCAGAAAACCTTACGTTATTTTTCATGGGGTTGATTCTCCTCGCTCTCCAGATATTTGATTTCAGGGCAGTAGAGGATGCGAAGAGACTCGTTACGGCGGAGATCATGATCTCGGGTACACTGATAATAGCCGCCATTACGCAGCTCGTCATGAACAAGAGTTTCGGAACGCCGCAGGTCTTCCTGGTGGTCCTTCTCCTGGGAAGCATCCTCATCGTCGTCGAGTCGCTCCGGAAGTTCGCCGAGCTGGATTAGAAAACAGCAAGAAGATTTATTGAAATTACGAATAAATCAATAATTACGGATTACGATTTAATAATAACGGATACACGATTACGGAATCATGATCGTCATTTGTCATTCGTAATTCGTAATTGAACTTTCGCGTCAGGCGGTTCTTTTTCACATCCTCATATTAATTCGTGATGCTGCGCCAGGGTCTTTTGTATCCTTCTTAAAAAGCGGGGCTTGAGGGACTGCCCTGCAACTTCCTCCTGTGTGATTGGCCTCCACTTGCCGGGCACGAGGACCTGGGATTCTATAAACCGGTCGGTAATATCCTGAAGCTCCTGCCTTTTTGTGCGGTCTTTCAGCTTCATGATCTCGTAAATGATCCAGCTAATGCCGTCCCCTGTACTGCGATAGATATAGTTGACGACAGCTGAGCGGCCGGCTACGGTGCGAAGGGTCCTGCCTTCCTCGCTGCCCGCGGCCTGAATGAGCCGGCGGTACAGGTGCTGGAAGCTCACAGCCTTTTGCCTGCGGGTCTCTGTGAGCTGGAGGTCGGTGGTGTCGATATACGACGCGGCCATGATCTCACAGAATTTTTCAGCAGGCATGAGCGGCCATGCCCCGTGTTTCCGGGATTCCAGCACAAAGCGCGGCAGTTCCCTGAGGATATGCCGCACCAGAAATACNNCGGATGATCAATCCCGTCAGCAACTTTTTTTGTCCCGGTCACTGTTTTAACCTCCTCAAAGTAGTTGAGGGCCCTATGGAATTCCTGGACCGTACCTGAATCATCTTTCAGAAGGGTATCTGCCTGTGCGGGCGTAAACCCGGTCCTCCAGAGCATCCTCTTCAGGCGTTCCTGCGTGAAACACCGGTCAAAGAGCGCGATGCACGGGTCATCCCTGAACTCTAAAAGCGGCCTGTATCTCTTTGCCACAATCCAGTGCACGGCCTGGGCAAAGGTCTGCACCGTTCTCCTGGCCCAGAATCTCTGCTCGGTCAGGCTCGTGGAAAAACAGTCAACATCCTCATATCGATACTTGTTGTGCTTGGCCGCAAAGCGGCGGATAGACCCGTAATCAAGGAGCGCACCGCTGGCAAGCATATTATCCCCGTCCCAGGCCAGCCAGGTAAAGATATACTCCTCTTCGAGCACGGCCGCCAGTTTCGCATACGTGCGTGCCACGTACTCAAGGGCTGCCTGATACCGCTCCTTGCCCTGGCCGGGCAGGGAGGAAACCCCGTTGTCCTCCTGGCGCCTGAGAAAATAGTCCAGTGACGCCTTGAGCTCGTTTCGGTGTCCTGATCGCATATAACGAAAGATATGGGCCGGCCGTATAAGGTTTGGCGCGGTACGCACGCCTATTGCCGAGTTGTCCTTGAAATCAATGACGGCCAGACACCGCTCGGTGGGAATGCCCGACCGGTAAAATATCTCGGACATGACAGCAGCCGCAAACATTTCTTCTGCATTGGCCAGGCCTGAGGCGTACCCGTACCGGTACTCACCTGTCTTAAGGGGATGCCCTGCCTCCTGCACGCCGGGGCTTAATATGGTGGACCCGGTACCGCAGCTGGACACATCAAAGGTCATTCCCCCTCTGCTGATACAGCCGTTCCAGATACTCCGGCCGTCCCCTGACGTCTTTCCCTTTTTATCTTTATGCTGCGCCTGTAAATAGCGGGTGGCCATATAGGGCCGGTCTTTTACGTTACTCCTGGGAAGCCTGGTCTTATGGAGCTGGTCATATTCATTGATGATCCGGAGGGAGAAGGTCTGCAAAATCACCTGTTCCAGTGCGGGATTCATCACCGCAGGATGTCCCCTTGCGATAAGGCCCATCTCACGGGCAAGGGGGAAATTAAAATAGAGGACCCTGCCCCCTTTGCGGTACCGTACAGGATAATTCACATATCCCTTGGGACTGACCTCTCTCCAGGGGTGATCACCGTTGATCTTCAGAAAATTTTTATACACATCCGACCCCTTTAAAAATCCCACGCTTGATTTTAATCCAACCCGGGAGAAACAGCAAGGAGATTTATTGAAATTACGAATGACGAATTAAGAATAACAGATACACAATTAAGGAATCTTGGTCGTCATTTGTTATTCGTAATTCGCAGTAGAACACTCGTAGTTCTTAGCTGAAGACCCGTAATTCGTAATTGAACATTCGTAATTATAAATTCCGTGTCTTGATTGTCTTTTATATGCTGCCGATGATCCTCAGTAATTCTTCGCAATCGTTCACTAAAGAACCGACCTGATCTTCCACAAAGTATTCGCTGTCTTTTAAAAGCCTTAACCAATAATGCGTTTCACGGGCTTCTTTATAGGAGACGGACATTTTAGCGACAAAATCTTTTGGCGAGTATTTTCTTGTTTAAAATCCTTGAGTCTTCTGGCCTGCTCTACCATCTCTCCTTTACTTTGTAGTACCTCGGCCTCTCATAGTTTCTTGATGATCTGCTCAGCTCTAAAATTCTTCTAACGTTGCATTATTACAGGTGTAAAAAGACAGATTTATAATTTGCATGATGGGGCAAATTATAAATTTTCGCAGATGCTATAAGGCTCTTAATGTTATAATGTTTTTATTAATAAATATAATATATATGGAAAAAAGAGCCGTTAAGAGAATATCTACTAATCTTAAGGTAAAATTTTGTTGTTGCAGCACAGATGATTATTATGGAACGGTAACGAATCTGTCTGAAAACGGAATGTTTATAACTACACAGATGTGCTTTCCATTGGAAACCAGTTTTGATATTGATATATTCTCCGATACGGAGACATTAAAAGTTCCTGTCATAGTTCGGTGGGTAAGAAAATCCGGACGTAATTATAATGGTGTTGGGGTAAAGGTTACAGATCCTCATCCAAGATATGTTAATTTTGTTGAGAGACTTAATTCTCTCTGAGTATAGACTTCTTCTGAATTATTAATACGCAAGTACTATCGATACTCTGCACTCGTTTGCTTTCTGAAGATACGTAGATCTTGTCGTTAACCTGCTACAGTCATCAGTTCCGAAGATAACATGGTGCAACCTTCAGATTGTGGAACTTATCTAACGTTTTAACGAACTTGCCTCTTAGAATTTTATTTACTTATCTGTATTATAAATAAGGCAGAGTTGATTTAAATATGCAAGACTACCATTATTAAATTGGTACTTTTTTCTTGCCCAATAAACAAAGTATCGGATATACTTTTCCTGTGGAATGCTCTTTGAACGCAGAATATCCTGGAACTATGATAAAGATTACTTTTCATGCCATGTCCCTTAATGACAAATTTATCATGATAGACGCAATTCGCCATCATGGTAATAAATGGGCAAACTGGAAATTCAATGTTTTGAGTTTCTATATTTAATAAAGAGGTACTAGTTTTATTAGTTGAGACTGGCTATTACTTTTGCTTGATTTACCAGGCAAACAGATATTGCGTCTAATAATTGTTAGAGGGCAACAATATGCCGTGGACCTACAAATATAATCCGACTTTACAGATTGTTGAGGTTGTCTTAGCAGGCACCATTACGGGGCATGACTTGCGGGAATCAACCTCTGAGTTGATAGCGCTGGAAAAAGAGAAAGGCATGAACCAATTTTTTATCGATACTATAGAAATGGAGTACTCCGGATCACTTACGGACGTCCATGACGTGCCCGCTAAGCAGTACCTAGAAGCGGGGGCAGATAAATTTGGCCGTGTGGCACTCGTTCTTCCAACTTCACCTAGAAATCGGGAGGCCGTGCAATTCTACGTCACGGTATGCAAGAACAGGGGGTGGTTTGTGGAAGCCTTCTCCACACCTCGAGAAGCCATTAGCTGGCTAATCTGTACCACTTCCTCTAACAAGCCAGATGCACGCGACGGCTTATAGCCGCGCCTGATTTGGGCGGTTATCATTACTTTCTACCGCTAATCCCCAATATAAGAGTCCTTGCGCATTATTCTTAACATGATGATTATAGAGAATTTTTTTCGACTCAAACATTATTGACTAGTCGGTAAATCTATCATTTGTGAAGGGGATAAGATTTGTGGATTAACGATTGAAAGAACACGGAGAAGGTACCCTAAATAAAATTATTTATCATTGCATGGTAAGATAGGGGGTAACGTAATAAATGATAATTTTAAAATAGTAAGTATTTTTCCTGATAAATTCACACTGCTTCCATGAGGAATATGAAACATCAAAATTGTTGGGACTTCTGGAACTGCTCTCATGAAGTAAGAGATGATTGTCCTGCTTTTTTAACATATCATGGAATGGATTGTTTTGATTTCGCTGAAAATTATTGCCCAAGAATTATCGCAGAATTTCAGGATTGCAGGGAATGCCCATGGTACAAGAAAATTAAGCTGGATTTTGACGCGGAAGAAATCAAGGCTTGAATTATGTAGTTGACCTGCCCCCGTTATTATTTCTTTCCCTATTGAACAGTATGTCCAAACATCGTACAATATTAAACAGTATGTCCACGCATCGTAGCCTTGGATAAAAGGAGAAACTATGAATAAGGGGTGTATTGGTAAACCCCTTGTTTGATGTGGCATGGAGAAGGCAATGTGTGTGATGATGCTCCCTGGGGAAGGAACCAATAGAGTAACTAAATGGGGTGGTTAATGTGACAATGAAGAGAAGTATCGATTTCGGCCATATCATTGAGGCCACGAAGAAACTCATTATTTTGAACAGTGTTTTTCTCGCGATTATGACCCTGTCGCGCGTTGTATTCTTTTTATGTTTTTCAAACGGTGCCCATATCAGAAACCTCTACACATATCTGGTGCAGGCATTTGTGCTTGGTATCCGTTTCGATTTGGTAATCGTCGCCTACATTAATATCCTTATTACCGTAAGCCTTTTCATCGTGTGGGCATTCAGGAACGAGAGGTTATTTAAAGGATGGTTTACCTTTGTTCAGTATTACTATTTTGTGATGTATGCGCTGGTTTTTATTATTCTTGCCGCTGATATCGGGTTTTATTCTTATTTTCAAAACCATATCAATATCATGATCTTTGGTTTGTTTGAAGACGATACCCGCTCGCTCATGTCCACGTTTGCCGAAAACTATAACATACCGCTGGTGGCTGCCGGATGCTCCCTTGTTTTTGTAATAATCTATTTCGTCTGCCGGTATTTTATTCGTTCCATAAAGACGTCCCCTATGCGTACCGTCAATTACCGGCCATTGGCCAAGGTTGCTTTTACGGTTCTTCTGGTTGCCGGAAATGCCCTTTCCGCGCGAGGGTCGTTAAATATGTTTCCGCTCAATCCCATGGATGCAGCCATATCGGGGGATGCGTTTATCAATAAACTGAGCTTAAACGGGATCCATACCCTTTATAAAGCCGTGCAATTCAGGATGCGCGAAGAAAAGGGATATGACCTAGTTTCGGAAATGGGATATGAACACCGTATCGATGACGCGTTTTCTGATCTGCTCAACATCGACAAAAGTAAACTTAACAGCAATGCCCTTGAGAAAAACTTAACGAGAATTACGGCGCGGAATACATCTCTGGAAAAAGAACCGCCAAACGTGATATTTATCATGATGGAAGGGTTCGGAAGCGAATTGATTAAATATAATACGGCAGAATTTAACGTACTCGGGGAGTTGAAAAGACATTTCGACACGGGATATGTGTGGGATCATTTCATTTCAGCTGATAATGGCACTATCGGCAGCATAGAGGCGGTGCTTCTTAATATTCCGAAAAGGCCACAATCAAAAGCGATATCGCAGTCAACATATGCATATAAATCATATCCTTCGGGCATGGCGCTTCCTTATAAAAATGCGGGATATGACACCATATTTCTTTACGGAGGAAGCATAGGGTGGCGAAACCTTGATGAGTTCGTTCCAAGGTTGGGGTTTGACACGGCATCCGGTAAAGAGGCAATGGATCCGGCTTATTTGGAGAACCAGTGGGGTGTGTATGACGAATTTCTTTTTGATCATATCTACAAAAAGCTTTCATCTGAAACAGGAAGACCCAAGTTTATCTTTGCGATGACTACCAGCAATCATCCCCCGTATTCGTTGCCGCCAACGTATACACCGCTTCCGATAAAAGTGTCAAGCGAATTGGAGAAGTCGATCGTCGGCAACAAAGATCTGGCAAAAAAACGATTCATCATGTACCAGTATGCCAATCAGCGCCTGGGAGAACTGCTCACTAGAATAAAAGAGTCGAAGTATGGCGAAAATACTATTATCGCGGTTACCGGAGACCATAATTTCTGGAATGTGTTTGATTACAGCGCGGAACGCTATCCTGATCGTTACGGCGTTCCGTTGTATCTGTATGTCCCTGACAGCCTCAAACCTGCGCAGAGCGACACGTCCGTTACCGGGTCGCATATCGACATAATGCCGACGCTCTATAATCTCTCATTATCCTCCCGCGAATATGTCGCCGTCGGAACCAATTTATTCGACAAGGCGGCGCCGCATATCGGTTTTAATTCGGACGGATTTATTTTCTCAGAATACGGCGCGATAAAGTATTCCCCGAAAAATGGTGCGGACTTTTTCTATGCGTGGCAAGATTACGCTTCAAAACACCTGAGCAGTACGTCAAGAAATATTAATCTTGACAAAGAACTGACATACTACAGGGCAGCGCTTGCGGTTACCGACTATTATGTAAAACATTCGGCGTCAATAAAGGATTCAAAAACCCCTTACTTGAGCGATGCGACGAATACGATAACGAAAAGTAATTGACATCCACGACATGTACTCACTCCCGCAAACTCGTTATCTTCAATTAATTTCGGAGTCTTACCACATATACATAATCAGGTTCGTGGCATAAAAAAAACAGGCAATATACTTCTCCTGATGAATATGGTAACCGGCCCGTGTTTTGTTAGGTGATTATCATATGTATATTCGTTATCCACTGCCACGATTAAGCATAAAATAAATCGCGCTTCCCCATAGGACGATTGCCAATAAAAGACTGATTAATACTGCAGCACTACCCAGATCTTTTGCCTGTTTGGCAAGTACGTGATAGTCAGGGGATGTCATATCAACAATTGACTCAATCGCAGAATTAAGCAACTCAGCGATGAGGACTGTTGTATTAGCAAATAACAGTATGCATTTGAAAACAATAGAGATTGGTAAAAAATATAAAACAATCAACAGTACCACAAACAGACATACCTCCTGCTGGAATGCCACCACATGATAAATAGAAAAACGCAGACCATGCAGTGAATAGAATAATGCAGCCCAAATCCTGGCAAGCCCTGTTTTGGGGGAAGGTTTATCGTTCATATTATTTGATGATATTGATTACGGATATTCGACAGAAGAAGACGTATTCAATATGCCCCCTTCTGCATAGCACAATATTGATTAATTTAATTTTACTAAAAATAGCGTGCCCCGTATCAGGACTTGCCACCACTGAACAACGAATCAGGAAATCAGGGAAAGCATGGGGTACTTTACCAACAGAGTTGAAGGATGGGCAAGAAAATCATTACGTTATAAAAATACTTTATGCATATAGTTATTAATTGCATAAGGTAAATATCAGGCTGAAGATTCAGGCGGGCAATCTTGTGGAACTTTGGTTTTAGCTCAACAAAGATATCCATGTCACTTTTACCTTTATGCATATTACGTGTTTAAGCACCAAAGACAGTGATACCAGTTACGCCATATTCTTCTGATATTACCTATTTGTCGTCTTTTAAAACTTGCATGATCTTTAATAGTGATCAAATTTTAGGAAGTGTGACCCTCCTCACTGATTACTTCGTGGCTGTTCAGACAAGATATAAAAATGAATTATTCGGAAAGGCCGGTTCCCGTAACGTTGCCCTTGACGGGCAAGGCAGGCATAAATAAGCAGAACTGGAAAAGGTTATTGTCAGAAACGCTCAGGAAACTGGAGGTCATCTCAGATGACTGGACAGGTGAGATTAGCATCGGAGTGCAAAACGGAGGGATTGTATTTGTAAGAAAAAGTGAAACGCTGAAGTAGTATTACGGTAACTTAAGTCCCTTATAAAAGGGGGAACTTTAGCCCGTTAGAGTGGTCGCAATACCATTTTGACGGGCTTTTTTATTGAGAGAAAAGAAAGGATATAATGCCTTACTTAGCTAAACGCACTTGCAGCAAACAGAGCTGTCATGAGATAGCCATAAGTGGGGAAGTTTCCTTATGGCCCTGACGGCATGCGGTTTCAGGCACCGATTCCCGCTGCTGATCCTCTTTGCCCTGTTGCTGGGAACGGCTTCCCCGGCGCTGAGCGCGGAGAAGTTTTGCAGTGATGCTCCGTACTTCGGAGTGATCGACGGCAACTTACGTCCTGTTCCTAACCAGATCTCGATCGACACGGATTGCACGTTCAAGAACTTTCCTCTGTCAAAACCGCTGACCACCACCATTAACTTTCACACGAATGACCCCACAATATATCTTATTATCTTCGACAACGTGTACTACACAGGCAATATGGCGTGTGCCAATGTTGAACACAGGATCTGGTTTTCTAACAGCTCTTATTATGGCTCCAACAATGCCTGTCAGGATCTTTTTATCCCCGTAGAAACAATCGACAAGAAGAACCCCGCGGGCCAGACCACGGCCAATATCGGGGCTCCCTTTACCTACACGCTCACGCTTCCGTCCATGTCCCTGGGGGGTGGTCCGTCGGTCAATGACCTGCATTCAGTCACTCTCTGGGACGATCTCACCGCGGGGGGCGCGGACCTCACGTACGTGGACATCAACGCCTACTATAAGGGCAGCGGCGACCCTGTGACACTTGTACCCGAAGACGATCCTTCGGCACCGGGTGGTGTGTGGACGCCCAAGAACCTGTCCTACAAAAAAATCCCCCTCATCCTGGCCGGAGAGCAGATCGTGGTCGAGATCACGGTCGTCCTCGATGACACGGCAAGAAACGCGCCGGGGACGCAGTTCACCAACACCGCCAAGTGGCTGTTCGGGAGACTCATCGATGGCACGTACTATGAACCCCTGCCGGGTGAGTGGGGTGTTACAGCCCCNNATGAATAGCGGGACATGGGCCGGCGACGCCTGGAACGTAAATATTCTCGATAGGCTGCCAATTGATCCATCTAACTCTTTCAATGGCGGAATGTGCGATATGACACCTGACATTACCGGCGTCACTCTCGCGGGCAGATCTCTCATACTGAACACCGACTATTTGGTCAGTTATACCGGGTGCGATCTCAGTATCAGCCTGCTCGAGCCGGCAGGTCCGATCGGACCGAATGAGCATTTCATAGTCAATTACCGGACCAAGGTCGANNACAGCAGCCACCCAGTGGTCCAATGATAAAGACATAGCCGCAGGCCAGACCTACACGTGTCCTCTAACTAATGGTACAAGGGGTGTCACCGATTGTCAGGATGCTCACGACCTATTGGTAACGCTCTCGGGTTATTTCTTCGAGAAAACCGTCGCGAACCCCGTCACTGGTGTGCTTGTCACCAGTGCTTTGCCGGGTGAGACGCTTCGCTACACGTTGAGCCTGCGGAGCATCGACGATACATTTACGGGTGTCATTTTCTACGACGACCTCAACACAACAGCTGCATTCGTGCCCGGTTCGCTTTCATTAGTAAGTTATCCCGCGGGAGCGGACATCTCCCACACCGGCGCCGGAATCCTGGACATACGCAATCTCAATGTTCCGGCGGGCGGTACCATCGAGGTCAAATTTGATATTACACTGGCCTCGACCTTGACTGACGGTTTCGTGGTGCTTAACCAGGCTGACCTCATGCAGGGCGCCAATGTCATAGCCAGGAGTGACGATCCCAACATCGATGGCCAGGCCGATCCTGCCGTGGATGGCGATGAGGATCCGACTCGAGTAGATATCTATCTTTCTCCAGCAGTACCGCCCGGCAAGGTGCTGCTCTCACCGACTACCCCCGAAGCGACAATCGGCCAGGAGGTAGTATACGAGATCACGGTGCCCGGAGCAGTGACCGCCCGTCCGCTGTACGATGTCGTGATCACCGATACACTTAATGATAATCTCGAATACCTAGGTTTCACCCGGATCAGCGGCCCGTCGGTAACGGACAACAGCGTCGCCCAGGATCTGAGCTTCAGTGTTTCCCAGATTCCGGCCAATCAGCAAGCGGTGTTCCGCATTCGCGCACGCGTGCGAAATGTGTTAACCGCACAGCAAGGGTTTGCAACAAATAACACGGCCTCCTATACATATGCCAACAGCCCGGGGGGAACAACACAGCCGGCGCTGGACAGTGAGGCCGCGACCTTTCATATAGTCGAGCCGAACATACAGGGCATCTCCAAAAGCGCTAACCCGACCACGCCTGGTCCCGGCGATACCGTGCGTTATAGTGTGACGCTTACCGCAAGCAGCGGTACCTATTCGTCTGATGTGTTTGACGTAACGATTACAGACAATCTGTCTCTTGGTTTGGTGTATGCGGGCAACCCGGCCGTAACTATCGGGAGCGGCGTTGGGGCCGACAACACTATCGGCGCGCCCGTTATTACCGGCGACGGTATAAACCAGCCACAAACGCTGCTCTGGAGCCCTAACGATGGCAATGTCGACATCGACATCGCCGAGGGCGCGTCGGTCACCATCTCTTATGATGTACAAGTGCTCTACAGCGCGCAGACGCTTACGAACAGTGCTGTCGCGCAGTGGACCAGTATCGAAGGACTGGACAATAATGAGCGCGACGGCTCGGACGGCATTGGGGAGCTTAATGACTACATCACGGCTTCGGCCACGACAACTGTCGGCAACCTGCCGCTTCTTTACGCCCGCAAGACGGTACAGATCTCTGGGGATGGCGGTTCTCCCGGGGTCGTCGATCCTAATGATGTGCTGCTCTATACGATCGTTCTGAGCAACTCCGGCGGGATACCGGCCACGGGCGTAGTGCTTACTGATGCCGTTCCGACCTATACCACCTATAATGCTAACTCTCTCCGTCTGAACGGTGCCTCGCTGGGGTCCGACGATGGGGGCGTGTTGCCGCTGATTGCAGGGCTGCAGGTTCAGTCGTCAGATAATCCGGGAGCCGGTATTGTTTCGCCCGGAGAAAGCGCTGTGATTACTTTTGAAGTCACAGTCGACGCCAGTGCTTCACCAGGGGACATTATCAGCAACCAGGGAAGTGTATCTTCAGTCGAAATTCCGCCACTTCTTACCGATGCCGATGGCGACCCGTCCAACGGCTATCAGCCAACCATCATCGTTGTTGGAAATGTACAGATACTTTCCATAACCAAACAGGTATCGGTGGTCGGCGGCGGCACAGCCCAGGCAGGCAGTCAGCTTGAGTATGTAATTCAGGTGACCAACATCGGTACCCTGCCCGCTACACAGGTGACGGTGACCGATGACTTGAATCCACCCCTTGGCAGTCTTGTGAGCTACGTTTCAGGATCAGGATCATTGGACGGTTTATCAGCCGGGGTTACCTATGCCGGCGGGATACTGACCGCTGACTTTGGCGCCCAGTACGGCGACCTGCCGCCAGGCGATGTAGCCGTCGTGCGCTTTCGAGTGCTGATAGATCCCGCCCTGACCGCCGGAACGACCATCACCAATACCGGCATGGTCAGCTGGAACAATGGGACCCAGTCTGACTCTGCCAGTGTATCCATTGACGTTGGAGGTACGCCGGGCAGCGCCAGCCTGAACGGAACTGTATGTCACGACTCTAATCTGGATAAATTATGCGGCGGCAGCACGGAACCCATGATGGATGGCTGGTCTGTGGAGCTGTACCGCAACAATGTCTTGCTTACCACGGTGCTCACTAATGCCAATGGCGTTTATCGGTTCAACGGCCTGTTGCCCAACGCGGGCACATCAGACCTTTACGAGCTGCGCTTCCGTGCGGCAGGTGCTGGACCGAACACCGCCTCGATGGGATATACAGACTCGCCGTTCACCGACGGTCCACAGCGGATAAGCGACATTATTGTCTCCTCAGGAGATAACCTTCAGGGTCTCAATCTGCCGCTTTGGCCTAACGGCACCGTATACAACTCGGTTACGCGTAAAACGATTGCCGGCGCCAGAGTGAGGCTCCTGAATGCAGCGACCGGAGCAGTACTGCCAGGCCAGTGCTTCGATGACCCGGTACAGCAGAATCAAATCACGGCTGACGAGGGTTTTTACAAATTCGACCTGAATTTCAGTGATGCGTCCTGTCCTGCAGGAGGCACCTACCTCATCGCGGTTATCCCTCCGGCCACGGGGTATGTGAGCACGCCGTCCCGGATCATTGCGCCGCCTCAGGACAATACCTCAGCCACGCCGTTTCCCGTTCCGAACTGCCCGGGCAACGCCCTCTATGATGCAGTACCGGCAACTACGGATTACTGCGAAGCCATGGCCTCAGCGGCGGAGCCGCTGCCATCGGTTTCACCGGATGCCATCAGATATTATCTTTACCTTACGCTGAGCAATGGAACCATGCCCGGCCAGAGTCAAATTTTCAATAATTTCATTCCCGTGGATCCTGAACTCAATGGGGCCGTTACTATCACCAAGACCTCCTCTTTGACCGACGTGACCAAGGGGACATTGGTACCCTATACGATCACCGTTACCAACGTCTACGGTGTGCCGCTGCATGATATCAGCATCGTCGATCACTTTCCGGCCGGATTCAAATACCTGGCCGGTTCCGCCCGGCTGGAAGGCACTCCTGCTGAACCGTTGATTAACGGTCAGGAACTGGTCTGGGATGACCTCGAGTTGCAGTTTAACAGGAAATACTCGCTTCAGTTGTTGCTGGTGGTGGGTTCCGGCGTTTCCGAAGGCGAATACGTCAACCGGGCACTGGTACTCAACACCGCAAC